>JAUIED010000053.1 GCA_030428905.1 Gammaproteobacteria bacterium | reverse complement strand
CCGTACGGATCTGCGGCGCAAGGGTCTGACCTTCGAAGTACACAGTGCGCTCGAGGAAACCAGCGAGTATCCCGAGGGCGGTATCGTCATTGGCGATCCGCTGCGGCTTCAGCAGGTGATGGTGAATCTGGTGGGCAACGCCATCAAGTTTACCGAACACGGCGGCATCACCGTACGGGCGCAACTCCAGGAAGCGCACGACGACGGCACGCTGCTTCTGGCGGTCACCGTCGAAGACACCGGCATCGGCATCAAACCCGAGCAGCAGGCGCGCCTGTTCGAATCCTTCGAGCAGGCCGAGACCTCCACCACGCGCCGCTACGGCGGCACTGGCCTTGGGCTGACGATCTGCCGCAGGCTCGTCAGCCTGATGGGCGGCGAGATCGACCTCACCTCCGAGCCCGGCAAAGGCAGCGCATTTCGTTTCACATTCCGCGTGGTGCGTGACACCGCGGGCTCCGCCGCCGCACGCCAGGAACGGCGTGCACGACTGCGCAGCGGCTACCTGCGCGGCCGGCGTATCCTCGTGGCCGAAGACAACCCGATCAACCAGCAGCTGGCGAACGAGTTTCTGCATCGTGTGGGTGCGCAGGTCGAGATCGCCGGCAACGGCCGCGAAGCTGTCGCGCGCATTACAGAGAACGAGTACGACGCCGTACTCATGGACATCCACATGCCGGAACTGGATGGCCTGGAAGCGACCCGCATCGTGCGCGAGCAGGGTATTGATCTGCCCATCATCGCGGTGTCTGCCGATGCGCTGGCGGAACGGCGGGCAACCGCCCTTGAATCCGGCTGCAACGGCTACCTGACCAAGCCCATCAACTTCGAAGCGCTGCTGCAGGAACTGGCTACCCATCTGCCGCCAGCAGAAGAGGTGAACCTAGGACGCCGCTCGAGCGACCGTGCCGACCTCGAACCCGATGTGCAGGCCGCAGGCGAGTTGGACGCTTACACGTTGCAGTCCACCCGTCTGCCTGGCATCGACATGGGCCAGGCGATCAAGGCGCACAACGGCAACATCCGCCTGCTGGTCAAACTGATGGGCGACTTCGGCACCTACTACGGCGACGCGGGCGCCCGCATTCGCGAGATGATCCAGAAAAACGAGCTGGATGAAGCCGAGCGCCTGGCCCACAACCTCCACGGCGTAGCCGGCAGCTTCGGCGCACAACGCCTGAAGGACGCATCCAAGACCCTGGAAAAGGCCCTCGTCACCGCCCAGGACGGCGGCACGCGAGACACGCTGATCGGGCTGACGCAGAGTTTCGAGATCGCCCTGACAGAAGTACTCGAATCCGCCGAGCGGTTGGCGAGCAATGAAGTACCCCTGCGCGCCAGCGATACCTGATCCTCAAGCGGGTGGTTACACCCAGCCGGCGAAAGGCGAATCGATTCGCCGAATGTCCTGAATCAGATCCGCCGGCAAGCCGCCGGGCTCATCCACCGGCGTGCCGACGCTGATGCTGTCCACCAGACCGCCGAATCGTGCCTCGATCGCTGCACTGATCTGGTCGTGCCGGCCAACCGCAGCAAACAGATGCACGACATCGTCGCTCACCTCGGCTGTCATCGCCTCCCACTGCCCGGTCTTGGACATGTGGTTGAGCTTTTCGCCCAGATCCTCGAGCCCATGCACGGCGAAGACCGGATGGTAGGCCCGCGTAGAACCGTAAAAACCCACCCGCATACGTACCCACTCGAACGCGCGCGCAACCGCAGCATCCGTAGCCCCGGTGGCGATGAAGCCACCACCAGAGATCTCAAACCGGCTGCGTGAGCCAACACCAGCAGGCAGGCCGTCCTCGAGCCGGGGTATGGCCACCTGCTCGAGATAGGCGCGAGTGGAAAACGGGTGCAGCCGGACACCATCGCAATTCTCAGCCGCCACTTTCATCATCCCGGGGCCAACCGCCGCGATTGTGATCGGCGGAGGAGAACCCGCGAGGGGCTCAGGCACGAAGTTTGGCGGCATCAGCGTAACGCGGTAGTGATTGCCTTCATAGCGAAGCGGATCGCCGCTCTTCCAGCTGTGCCAGATTGCCTTGATGCAGCGCACCAGGTCGCGCATCCGCGGCGCCGGCGCAGACCAGGGCACGCTGAAACGCCGCTCATTGTGCCCCTTCACCTGGGTACCCAGGCCAAGCACGAAGCGCCCGCCAGATGCCCGCTGCAGGTCCCAGCCCGTGTTGGCGAACACCATGGGGCTGCGCGCAAACGAGATGGCAATGGAGGTGGCGAGCTCAAGCCGGTGGCTGTGCACCGCGGCAACGGCCAGCGGCAGGAAGGGGTCCTGCCGGTTTTCCTGCGCATGCACCCCGTCGTAGCCCTGAGCTTCGAGCCTGCGCACCGCGTCCGGAACCTTGTTCAGATCCGTAAGCGGCACGCCGGTAGTGAGCTTCATTCGACGATGTCGTCGCGCCAGAAGGTCGTTTTCGGTGCCATCGTGTCGGTTCCCAAAATCTCATCCGCGTTGTCGGCGAGATCTTCCCAGGTGGCATCGAGCCCGAGCTTCATGCCGCGGTTGGCAAACACCATGTCAGAGGCAAACTTGCCGCGCGCCGCCTGCACGATGCGGCCATTCGGCGCATCTTCCGACACCAGAAACAGCGCCGCCGGGCTCACCAATCGCGGGTGGTTCCACTCGTCGGGATTTTCCGCGTCGATCTTGCTGCCGGGCACGCTCGCCGTCATGCGGGTGGCGGCACCGGGCGACAGGCAGTTCACGCGAATGTTGTGCGACGCACCTTCCCGCGACAGGTTGTTCATCAAGCCCACCATGCCCATCTTCGCGGCACCGTAGTTGCTCTGCCCAAAGCTCCCGAGAATACCGGACACGCTGGAGGTGAACAGAATGCGGCCGTAGTTCTTTTCGTACATGATCGGCCAGGCGTGCCAGGTCACGTAGGCGCTGCCATTGAGGTGCACGTTGATGACCATGTCCCATTCATCGAGCGTCATCTTCTTGAACGATTTGTCGCGCAGGATGCCAGCGTTGTTGATGAGGATGTCCACGGTGCCGAAGCTGTCCATGGCGGTCTCAACGATTCGCTTGGCGCCCGCACGATCAGACACGGAATCCTTGTTTGCCACCGCCTCGCCGCCCGCTGCGCGGATCTCGTCCACGACCACGTCCGCAGCGTCACCCTTCCCGGAGCCGTCCATGGATCCACCGAGATCGTTCACCACGATTTTCGCGCCTTGCGCGGCGAGCATCAGCGCATGCTCGCGGCCCAGGCCGCCGCCGGCACCGGTGATGATTGCTACTTTGCCTTCGAAACTCATGCTATTTCCTCCAGGGTGCTTTTCCTCATTGTTGCTGAGAAGGCTGCGCCTGAACAGGGTCTGCGACACGCTGCACCGGGTGCACGCGGCTGCGGGCGGGATCGCGGATCAGCGCGCGGGTCACCAGCGGCGGCTCATCGCCGATGTGCATGGCACGGATGCGGCCACCGATGCTCGCATCTTGGTGCGTGGTGCGGCCGTGAAAGCGCACGTAGTCCACCCAGGTGGGCACTTCGAAACGTTCGAACCACAGCTGCGGATCCGCCAGATCCCGCAGCAGAGTCCACTGCGTGGCGCCATTGCGACGGCGTATGCTGCGGCGTTGCAGCATGAGCGCCTGAAACGCCTCGGCATCCGCCGGGTCAATGCGGTAGGTGATGCTGACCGCTACGGGCCCTGTTCGAGGCTCGATGTCCAGCGCCACATCCGGTTGCTGCCAGCGGTTGAGTGGGTCGAGATTCATCTCCGCGTTGGGCAGCAGCGGTAAAAGGAGCCCCAGAGCACCGCTCAGCAACATGGCCACAGCTGCAGCAAGCAGCGCCGTCTCCACACCGAACTGCTCCGCCGCAACGCCCCACATCCAGCTGCCAACTGCCATGCCACCAAAGATCGACATCTGATACAAAGCGAGCGCCCTGCCCACCACCCAGCGCGGCGTGGAAAGCTGCACTGCTGTGTTGAGCTGCGACAGACACACCACCCATGCAGCACCGCCGACAATCATGGCCAGCGCCGTAAGCCAGGCCGAGCGGCTGTAAGCGGCGATCAACGCGCACAGCGCAAACGCTGCGAACATCCAGCGCACCATGGACTCGCGCGACATCCGCGCGGCCATGCGCCGCGCGCCGAAAGCACCAGCCACCGCACCAATGCCGTAGGCGCCGAGCAACGCGCCGAATACCACCGCATCGCCGTGCACCAGATCGCGGGTGATGATCGGTAAAAGCGCGAGCACGATGATGCATGTGAACCCAAAGGCGAAACCACGCAGCAGCACACGTGATATGCGAGGCGACAGCGCCACATAGCGCACGCCAGCGGTCATCGCCGGCCAGAGCTGCTCGGGCGGTTGCAGCCTTGCAGGCATGGGCTCCCGCCGCCTCCACCAGCGCAGCACACCGATGAGCCCAAGATAACTGAAGACGTTGACAGCAAACGCCGCCGCGGCGCCCGCAGCGGCGACGATGACGCCGCCGATCGCCGGCGCAACGCTGCGGATGACGTTGAATCCGGCACCATTCAACAGGACCGCGCTCGCCACTTCGTTTTTGGGCACGATATCGCCCACCGACGCCTGCCAGGACGGGTTGTTGAAGGCCACACCACAGCCTAGCAGGAAGGAAAAAGACAGCAGCAGCCAGGGCGTGATCACGCCGATATACGCGCACACCATGAGCGCAAGCGATACCAGCAGCATGCCGAGCTGCGCGCACAGCATCACCCACCGCCGGTCGAAATTGTCGGCGATGGCGCCGGACAACAGGGAAAACAGCATCACCGGCAGCGTAATCGCCGTCTGTACCAATGCCACCTCGTCTGCAGAATCGGTGAGCGTTGTCATCAGCCACGCTGCACCTACGCCCTGCACCAGCCAGCCGAAGCTGGAGACGATGTTGGCAATCCACAGCGCGCGAAAAACCGGATAGCGAAATGGGGTGAAAGGGGAATAGTCCCGGCCGTCGCTCACACAGATTCCGCCGGAAGGAGGCGTATCAACTCATCGGCCCGCAGCGAGGCGAAATCGAACAGGTTGGTATCCCCAAGATGTGATGTCGCGACGTTACGCAACCCTCGGGCAATGTTCTCGACGCGTCCCGGCTGTTCTTTGTCCCACGCGCGCAGCATGCCTTTGATCGCCTGACGCTGCAGGTTCTCCTGCGATCCGCACAGGTTGCACGGGATGATGGGGTAACCGCGGCTTTCCGCGAACCGTTCCACGTCCCGCTCACGCGCGTAGTACAGCGGCCGGATCACCACGTTGCGCCCATCGTCGCTCTTCAGCTTGGGCGGCATGGCCTTCATCCGGCCACCGTGGAAGAGGTTCAGGAACAGCGTTTCAACCACATCGTCTAGGTGGTGGCCCAGCGCTATTTTGTTGGCGCCCCGTTTGACCGCATGGGAATAGAGAATGCCCCGCCGAAGACGGGAACAGATCGGGCAGGTGGTCTTGCCCTCCGGGGTTTTTTCACGCACCACGCTGTAGGTGTCTTCTTCGAGAATGTCATACGCAACGCCAAGCTCCGACAGGTATGCCGGCAGCACATGTTCCGGAAAACCGGGCTGTTTCTGGTCCAGATTGACGGCGAGGAGCTCGAAGCGGACCGGCGCGTTGCGCTGCAGCGAGCGCAGCATATCGAGCATCGTGTAGCTGTCTTTGCCGCCGGAGAGACAGACCATCACCAGATCCCCATCCTCGATGAGGTTGTAGTCCACTACCGCCTGACCTACCAGGCGCCGCAGCTTCTTCTGCAGCTTGTTGAAGTCGTAGCGCTCTTTGCGCCCCTCTATGGAGGGATCAAACATTTCTGCGGTGCTGGATTTGGCCGTCGACACGATGGGCGCCTGAGTGCGTGAGGATGCGTTTGTACCGACCCGCCGCCGTATTGTCCAGATCGCCAGGCCGAAGCGGGCGCTCAGGCGCTTCTGCGCAGGCGCTCCTGCTGCAGAAAGCCCATGAATTCAGCAAACGGCAGGGGTTTCGAGTAGTAGAAACCCTGCACGTAGTCGCAACCGATCTGCCGCAGACGCTGCACCTGCGTGTCTTCCTCCACCCCCTCGGCGACCACATCCATACCAAGGATGCGACCCATGGAGATGATGGACGCCACGAGGCCATAATCCTGCGTGTTGGCAAGCCGGTCGATGAAGCTCTTGTCGATCTTGAGCACGTCAAAATGGAAGTCGCGCAGGTAGCTCAGCGAGGAGAAACCTGTGCCGAAGTCATCCAGAGACGTGCGGCAACCCAGCAGACGGATCTGCTCGAGGAAGGTCTGCACGCCATCGCGATCGGCGATGAGCGCGCTTTCCGTGAGTTCCACCGTCAAGCCGTCGCATCCTTCTTCGGCGAGCACAGCGATCAGATCTGAAATCGCCTGTTCTGTTTTGAGCTGCGCGGCGCTGACGTTCACAGAGATGCGCAAGCCCTTGAGCACGTCGTGATGTTCCAGGAGCTTGCGCCGCGCATCCCGCACCACCCACGCGCCGAGCTCGTTGATAATGCCGGTTTCCTCCGCCACGGGGATGAACTCACCCGGGGAGACGAGCCCCTTTTCCGGATGACGCCAGCGCACCAGCGCCTCAGCACCGGAAACGCTGCCGTCGCGCAGATCGATCACCGGCTGAAAGTGCAGCTCGAACTGGGCATCAATCACCGCTTTACGCAGCTCAGACTCGATTTCCAGCCGGCGCTCCGCGCGGGCGTTCATGGCAGATTCGAAGAAGGCGATGTTGTTGCCGCCGCTCTGTTTGGCCTGCAGCCGTGCCGCATCCGCCTTCTGCATCAACTCACCACCATCGCTGCCGTCCACGGGATACACGCTGATACCAACACTTGCGGTGACAAACAGCTCCCGGTCGTCAACCACAAACGGCAGGCTCACCTGATCGACGATTTCCCGGGCGACCTGTTCCAATTCCGCATAGTCGCTGCAGTCTTCCATGAGCACCATGAAGTGATCACCCGCCAGCCGCGCAACCGTATCGGTCTCTCGCGCACACAAGGCAATGCGAAACGCTGCCTGCGTCAGCAGCTGGTCACCTTTCGCTGGGCCGATGGAATCGTTGACGATTTTGAAGTTGTCGAGGTCTACGCTGATCAGCGCGCCTCCCGAGCCCTGCCGTTCTTTCATCAGCACGCGGGTGAGCCGTTCGATGAACAGGTTGCGGTTGGGCAGCTTGGTCAACGTGTCGTGGTGCGCCTGCCAGAGCATGAGCCGCCGCTCGTCTTCGTTGCCGAGCATGTCCAGCGAGATGGTCAGGTAACCGCATACGCTGCCCGCTGCATTGCGCACCGCAATACGCGTGACCTTGTCGGAAAACGCTTCACCCCCGGCGTTACGAAGCCAGAACTCTCCGTCCCAGCGGTCGTTACAACGCAACGCCTCACGCATGCCAGCGTAGGCTTCCTCATCCATCTGGCCGGAATGGTTGTGGCTGATGGGCATGCCGATCAGCTCCTGACGCTCTCGGCCTGTCAGCCGCTCATAGGCATGGTTGGCGTCCACGATGACGTCCTCGGCATCACTGAGAACGACAGCGCACGGCGCGTTCGCAAAGAGAAGACTATCCGTGAGCTGCTCGAGCGGATGCGTGTCGGTACGCCGCAAGTGGCGGAAAAACAACAATACGAACACACCGACTGCCGCTGCGAGCAGCAGCAACTCGAATGCTAACGTGATGGTCGTATCCTGCGGCACGTGGTGCGGTCCTTTTGCTCAACTAAAAAGCTAGTTGAGCACCTCGCACCACGCAAAAAACGAGGGCGCAAAACGCGCGCTACATCACGCGAGTCAGAAAACCGTCACCAATGGGCTTCAGAGCCCACGCAATACCATCATCGGCGGAGACGAGACCACCTGCCGGGTACCCAGCAGTCCCACCGCAGCAATGAGCAGCGCCCCCAGCACAGGCACCGTCAGCCACAGCTCCGGGTGCAGGCGATTTGAAAGCTCAAACACCTGCGTCTGCAGAACAGAAACCGTCACCTCCGCGCCAACGACAGCGACAATTCCGGCCATCAGGCCGAGCGCTGCGAACTCGATGGCCAGCGACCCGCGGATCAGCCGGCGCGTGCCGCCCAGCGTGCGCACCAGCGCGTGCTCCCGCATGCGCGCATCCTTGCTCGCCTGAATGCTGGCAAGCAGCACCAGACAGCCGGATACCACCACCAGGCTGAGCACCAGCTCCACCGCCTGGGTCACCCGATCGACGATGCTCTGCACCTGCTCGATGATGGCATCCACTTCGAGCACGGTGACCGTTGGAAACCGTCCAAGCAGCTCGTTGAGGAAGCGCTTGCCCTCCCGCGGCAGATAAAACGACGTCATGTAAGTCGCCGGAAAATCATCGAGCACGTTGGGCGAGAAGATGATGAAAAAGTTGGGGCGCATGCTCTCCCAGTCGAGCTTGCGCAGGGAGGTCACGATCGCCTTTACCTCGACGCCGCCCACATCCACCGTCAGCTCGTCGCCGAGCGCAAGACCGCGCTCCAGGGCGTACTCGTCCTCCAGAGACACCTGCGGCCGGGGATCGTCCGGCGCCCACCACTCGCCTGCAACGATCGCGTTGTCTTCCGGCGCCTCTATCGACCATGTGAGATTGCGTTCGCCGCCAAGCCTTGGCCCATCCGACTGGTCGCCAGCAGCTTCCTGCGCTTCGCGCATGCTCTTCACGGAGACGTCGTTCACCGCCACCACGCGACCACGCACGATCGGGTACGTGCCGCCCCGCTGATCCGAGGCGGTGGCGACCAGCGTATCGAAAGCCTCCACTTCGTCAGGCGCGATGTTGAGCACGAAGTGATTGGGCGTGTTCTCCGGGATTTGCGTGCGCCACTCGTCGAGCAGCGCCGTGCGTAGGAGAAACAGCACGCTGAGCAGCATCATGGCGAGGCCAAAAATCATGATCTGCGCAGTGCTTTCCCGATGGCGGCGCTGCAGGGCCGACAGGGCCAGGCGCCAGATGCTGGCAGCCTGCATGCCTACCACACGGCTGGTGCGCAGCATGAGCATCGCAAGACCGCCAAACACCAGCAGCACACCGAGGGTGCCGAGCAGAGTCCACAGCGTCAGCACCAGGCTTTCGCTGTACCAGATGAGCAGCGCCAGGCTGCCGGCCGCGGCGGCACCGTAGGTGACGAACTGAGACACCTCGGTAGGACCAAGATCCCGGCGGATGACCCGCATCGGCGAGATGTGGCGCAGATGTACCAGCGGCGGCATGGCAAAGGCCAGCGCGCAGATCAGCCCGGTGGCGCTGCCCACCAGAAACGGCCGGAAGCTCGGCAGCGGCAGCTGTACTGGAATCATCGCCGACAGCGCCTCGACGATGGCCAGGTGCATCAGCGCCCCGGCAGCCAGACCGACGAGCACACTGACCAGGCCAACAATCAGCAGCAGGGCGAGAAACCCCCACAATACGTCACCGGGTGTGGCGCCGAGGGTCTTGAGCACACCCACGTGATCGTAGTGTCGCTGCGCATAGCGATGCGCTGACAGCGCAACTGCTACGCCCGCAAGCAACACGCCGAGCAAGCCGCCAAGCAGCAGAAAACTCTCCCCGCGATCCAGCGCGTTGCCGATGCGCGGGCTCGCATCCTGAATGCCTACCCAGCGAAAATTGGGTTCCAGCGGCAGGGTCTCCTTCAGTCCATCGAGCACATCGCTCTCGCCGCGCAGCAGCAAGCGATAGCTCAGACGGCTGCCGGGCTGCACCACTTCCGTCGCCGGCACGTCATCGAGATGCATGAGCAGCCGCGGCCCCATGTCGAAGAAGCTGCCGCCGCGATCCGGCTCGTTTACCAGCACCTGGGTGACGGTGAGCGTGTGCATGCCGACCTCCACCTGGTCGCCGAGCGCGACGCCGAGCGCTGGGAACAACCGGGAATCCAGCCACACCTCCCCGCGCGCCGGCAGTTCGGTGGTCGGCGTACCGCGGGCGAACGGCGCGTCTGCCACGATCAGCTTGCCGCGCAGGGGATACCCCTCGCCTGCTGCCTTGACGCTCACCAGCTGGTTTTTGTCCTCTCCGGCGAAGATCATCGACGGAAACACCATCACATCCGCCATATCGAGCCCCTGCGCGGCGGCTGCGTCGCGGAAAGCCTGGGGAATCTCGGCGCTGCTCGAGATGTAGCGGTCTGCAGCCAGCAGATTGGCCGACTCCAGCAGCAGCGCCTGGTGCAGGCGGTCGACGAACAGGCTGATGGCGGTGACGGTACCGACGGCGATGATCAGCGCTGCGCTCAACAGCACCAGCTCGCCGGATCGCCAGTCACGCCATGCCAGCCGCGCTGCCATACGCAGGTTCACAGTAACCGGCCGCCGCTGATCTCGATGCTGCGATCGCAGCGCTCGGCCAGACGCGAGTCGTGGGTGACGAGCACCAGCGTCGTGCCGAACTCGCGGTTGAGCTCGAACAGGAGGTCGATCACCCGTTCGCCGGTGGCGGTGTCGAGATTACCCGTGGGTTCATCCGCAAAAAGCACCGTGGGCTTCGACGCAAAGGCGCGCGCGATGGCCACGCGCTGCTGCTCGCCACCGGAAAGCTGCCGCGGGTAGTGGCTCGTGCGATCCCCAAGACCGACCTTGGCGAGGAGCGCCCGGGCGTCGTCTTCTGCAGTGCGCTCGCCTCTGAGCTCCACTGGGAGCATGACGTTCTCCAGCGCGGTGAGGCTGCCCAGCAACTGAAACGACTGAAACACGAAACCCACGCAGCGACCCCGCACCCGCGCCCGCTGCTCTTCGTCCATGTCGGTGATCACCGCATCATCCAGCGCCACGGCGCCGCTGGACGGCGCGTCAAGCCCGGCGAGAATACCGAGCAGCGTCGTCTTACCGGAGCCGGACGCGCCGACGATGGCCAGGCTCTCGCCTGCGTTGATTTCCAGGTTCACCCCGGCCAAGATGGTCAGCTCGCCTTCAGCAGTAGGCACAACCTTGGACACGTTCTCCGCGCGAACCACGACACGATTGATGGAATTCACTTCTCGGCGCTCTCTATGCAAACGGGTGCACCGGCGTGTGGCTCTTTTACTTATTGTTATCGCGCTGCCGTGGATGAGTTCCGCCGCTGCCGATATCGCTGGCAGCGGCCAAACCGTCCTGGTGCTGGGCGACAGTATCAGCGCAGCCTACGGCATTCAACGCGAAGAGGGCTGGGTGGCACTACTGGACGCACGTCTGGCGCCCCTGGGCCATACCGTGGTCAACGCCAGCATCAGCGGCGAAACCACTTCCGGCGGCCTGGCGCGCCTGCCCAAGGCACTGGGCGTGCACAACCCGGACATCGTCATCATCGAGCTCGGCGGCAACGACGGCCTGCGCGGCTACCCGACTAGTCGCATGCGCGACAACCTCACCGCCATGGCACGCCTGGCCCGGGATCACGGCGCCGTGCCGCTGCTGGTCGGCATGCAGATCCCGCCGAACTACGGGCCGCGCTACACGCGTGCGTTTCAGCTGGTGTTCGATGAGGTCGCAGAAGCCATGCAGCTCCCCTACGTGCCATTCATGCTGCAGGATGTGGCGCTGCAGGAGGGTTTCATGCAACGGGACGGCATCCATCCCACCGCCGAGGCGCAAAGCGTGCTGTTGGACACCGTCTGGCCGACCCTGGCGCCGCTGCTGGATCTGACTGGCGAGCCTGCGGGCTAGTGACATCTATCTAACCCACGCGCTCACCCACGAACTCACCCACGAGGTCTTTCTTGGCAGAACTACCTTTCGAAACGAAGAGACGCGCACGTTCACTGGAAGAATTCGGCAAGCTTCAGGCAGCATCGTTCAACCGGGACAAGATCGGCGCCTCCATCGCCGCCTACGCCGCAAGGCCCAGCGATGTGATCATCACGCCCTACGGCAAGTGCGGCACCACGTGGACCCAGCAGATCTTCCACACGCTGCGCACAAGAGGCGACATGGCGTTCGACGACATCTCCCGGGTGGTACCGTGGATCGAGATGGCCGGCGTTCTCGACATGGACATCAATGCTGAGCAACGTGCCGAACCGCGCGGTTTCAAAAGCCATCTGGACTACGACCACGTACCGAAAGGTGCGAAGTACATCAACGTCATCCGCCACCCCGTGGACGCGGCCTACTCCGCATACAAATTCATGGAGGGGTGGTTCCTCGAGCCGGGGTACGTCAGCGCAGATGCGTTCGTCGCCGCCGGAGCCTCGGAGGCCCGCTACCACAAGCACTTCGTCAGCTGGTGGCACCACCGGAAGGACGACAACGTCTTATACCTGGTGTACGAACATATGAAAGCAGATCCGGAGCGGGCGGTGGAACGCATCGCTGACTTCATGGGCGTCGAGCTGGATACGGAGCTGCGCGCCATCGCGTTGGAAAACACCTCGCTACCGTTCATGAAGGCGTATGGCGATCGCTTCGACGACGCCATGCTACGGCAGCTGTCCGAAGCAACCACGGTGCCGGCAGGCAGCGACAGCGCAAAGGTCCGCGCAGGGCTCGTTGGCGCACACACCTTGAGCGAGGCCACGGTGGATCTGCTCGACAAGACCTGGCGCACGCACGTGCTGCCGGAGACTGGCTGCGAAAGCTACGAAGCGCTGATCGCCGCCCTTTGAATGCGCAACTCAACGCGGTGCCAACTGACAGGTGCGTGCAACACAACGGGAGGGTGTATGAGGATCTTCTTTTTCGTGGCGCTGTTGACAGCGACCCAAGCGCACGCCGCAACCGCTGACGAGGCGATAAACAAGCAGATCGACGCTCAGGTGAGACAGCCCATCGCGGTGCGCAACGATGTGCCGCAACCGGGTGATCCTATCGTCACCAAACGATACTGGAAGATCAAAAAAGGCGCGTTCCCGGAATTTCTGGCTGCCAGCCGCGACGGGGTATGGCCTTTTTTCGAGAAGATCGGCGCGCGGGTGATTGGCATGTGGCAGGTCGTGCACCCGGATGGTGAGGCGCCTGCCGACTACGACGAGGTGTATCTGATCACCCAGTACGCCAGCGTCGAACATTGGCGTGCCACACGGGAGATGTCGGCCCTGGGCGGCAACGGACCGGACTGGGAAGCAGCGCGAGAGGCACTGCGGCTGCGCCGTTCGCTCACCATCGAAACGCATGTGGAGTTTCTGCAGGGATTGAAGTGGGACACTCCGCCCTACTACATGCCGGGAGTAGGTGGGTAGCAGGGTGCTGAAAAAGTACAGGAAGTACTTTTTCAGCAGCCTGTTAGAACCCGTTAGAACTGCAAGTGCTGATCAACGTCGATCTCCGATCGCTTGAGGCGCACATCGAAATACTCACCCGCCAACCACTTCGCGTACTGATTCGTGGCGTAGGCACTACCGGCATTACCACCGTTGCCACCGGCAATAACGAAATGCAGCCGGTCCGGTTCCGCCAGATCCACCACCATGCGAAACGCCGGGCCGTGATACACGCGGCAAGCGATGTCACCTGGTTTCGCCCGTCCCGGCCCAGGCCCCGTATGCAGAGCCATGTTCAGCGTGTTGGCGGAGCCGCCAAGCGCGTCGGGGCCCACCTGCATCCCCGCCCAGTCGGGTTCACCACTCAAACGGTGTGCGAACGCCACCTGATGCAGATCGCCCCAACGCCAGGCGGCAGGGTCCTCGCCAAGGGTGCTACGCACCGCGCGCACCACGTCCGCCATGGTAGATCGCACCGTGTCAGCCAGGAGCCGTTTGTGCGGCAGCCAGGGTGAGGCCTCATACAGAAAATCATCCACATCGAAATGACGCCAGCTTTGCGCGCCCGCCGGCAGGAGCGCGAGCACCTCGTCATCGAGCACTGCCCTCATGAACCGCCGCGGCCAGAACCGGTCGAGAAATGGGTAGTAGATACAGGCTGCCGCCGAGTCGGCAGTGGCGCGACAGTCCCACGTTTCTAAAAGCCGGCAGGCAAAGGCCGCATCCGCGTCGTCAGATTCACGCAAGAGCGGCAGGATCTGTGCAAGCGTCGCCCGCGCCTGCAGGTCCAGCAGATCGAGCTGCATGACTTTGAAATCCTCCACCGTGAAACGCTCCCGGCCCTCAAGAAGCTCACGGATGCGGTCGGCTCGGGCGCTGTTTGCCGGAAAATTGTGGATCGGGTACGGGGTGGCGGCACCGAGAGTGTCGTTGTTGGCGGTGAGCGTGTAGGCGCAGGGCGGATCAACTTCGACCACAAGGTCCGCCGCACGGGATCGTTCGAAGTCGTAGCGATCCAGCCATCCCGGCAGAGGCACCATGCCGGTCACACCTGTTCTGACCGGCAGGGTCGTTGCGATGTAGCGTTCGAGCCCATCGTGCCGATCCACACAGATGATGTTGTTCACAAGCGGGCAAACGTTTTCTTCGAACAGCGCATCGCCGAACTCGCGTGCGGTCTTTGCAAGCGGCAGGCGCGCCAGAGCGCCGGCGGACGTAGGCACATCCGCCAGCGCCCAGCGCAGCGCCGTACGCCACTCGGAAGCTGGCGGCATGTGGCTATCCAACGCTTCCCCAATGGATTCCAGCAGAGGGCCATGGGGGCTTAAACGCAGCTCAAAGCTCTGAGGGGACGCGCCACGCACACTGATGTCCTCATTGCGCACCGTGAGCGGGCGCCAGCCGGCTTCCGTGCGGCAGGCGTCGTCCTGCACCTGCTCGATGTACACATCGTAGCTGTCCACGAAGCCTGTGGTCAGGCCCCAGGCAATGTCGGGCGTGCGGCCCATCATGAAGTACGGCACCCCAGGAAAACCGGCGCCAAACACATCGAAGTCACCCGCGTGCAGATGTGCATAGAAAAACGTGTTGGGGATGCTGTGCGGCTGGTGCGGATCGCTCGCCAGCATTGCCGTACCGCTGGCGCTGAGCGCTCCGGTCACCGCCCAGTTGTTGCTGCCGGACAGCGGCACCCTGCCTTCCGCCTCCGGATAAGCCAGCGGCACGGCAGACAGGTCGAGATTGCGCAGAGGCTCCTGCAGCAGGCGAACGACCTGTGCATCCTCGTCGCTGAAGCGCAGCAGGTTACCGCGAAACCACTCGACACCATGGGTTGCCATGAGCCGGCCGAGGATCATCTTCTCGGCCCAGGACTTGTGCTGAAACCAGGAGGTGAAGCGGTAGCGGGCAGCAATGTCATTGCGCGTGAAGCGGCGCGGCTCGGCGCCCGCGTGGCGAAACTCCGGTGGTACTTCATCGAGGCCGTCGATGAACGCATTCATGCCATCCAGGTAGGCGTCCGCCAGCCAATCACCATCGCTGGCCGGAACCCCCGTTTGCCGGCCGTCCACATTGCACGCCCGCTGGAGGAGATCCTGGCCGATGAAGCGCGGCCCCAACAGGGCTGCGGCCTCGCCGTTGGCATAGGCGGTGCTCTGGTGAATCTGCCACAGGCGTTCGGACGCAGCAGCGTAGCCGAGACCCCGATAGGCATCACCGACATCGGTGGCAAAGACATGCGCAAAGCCTGCTTTGTCCCAGATGATCTCTACCGACCCATTCGAACCGGGCAACCTGCCTCGCATGCCGTCCCCCTCGGATGCCCCTTACAGCCCACGACCATAGCATGGCGATGCCAGGGGAATCAGGTGTCGGCTTGAGCTGCGCAGGCGATTCGCCATAAGCTGGCCGCGGGAGAGAGGAGTTTGCCGTGTCGCTGATCGCGTGGTCCTGGTTGTTTCTTGTGCTTTACATCGGTCTGATGGTCGGCATCGGCGTGCTGGCCGGCCGGCGGGTGAAACACGCCGACGACTTCGCTACTGCACGCGGCGGCTACGGTCCTGTGTTTCTGGCTTTCGCTTTCGCCGCCTCCACCGCCAGCGGTGCCACCTTTCTCGGCACGCCGGCGTTGTCCTACGAATGGGGTTACGCCGCCAACTGGGGCAACTTCCTGTATCCGCTGGGCCTGTACTTCGGCGTGCTGATCTGTATGCGCCTGGTGGCCACCGCCGGCAACCGTTTCGGCAACCGCTCCATCCCCGAGTATCTGGGCGACCGGTATCGCAGCGAAGGCATTCGCGTGCTGGTGTCGCTATTGTCGCTGGTGCTCTTTTTCTATCTGGCCGGCCAGCTCGTCAGCGGCCTGGTGATGTTCGAGATCTTTCTCGGTCTCCCACCGGTCTGGGCGCTGATCATTACGGGTGCCGTGTTGCTCGTGTACGTCGCCCTCGGCGGCGCGCACGCAGACATTCTCACAGACGGTCTGCAGGGTTTTCTCATGCTGGCGCTCTCTGTGGTGGTCGTTGCCATTTTTCTCTTTGGCAGCGATCTTTACGGTGGCCTGGATGCGCTCACCGACAACCTGAAGTCGCAGGACGAAAACCTGGTCACCCCCCTCAACCCGTCCACGCCGCTCTATCATTCCTGGTGGTCGATCTTCGTCATCGTGCTGGCGCATATGCCCCTGGGTCTGCTGCCGCATCTCGGCAACAAGCTCTGGGCGCTCAAGAACGGCGACGATCGCATGCAGTTCGTGAAACTGGCATTCCTGTTCGGTCTGACCATGGCGATGATCGGCGTTGGCGGTCTGATGGCACGGGCCATCTTCGGCGCATCCCTCTACGAGGACGGAAACACACCAAACGCAGCATTGCCGTTGCTGTTCATCGAGTTCTTTCCCACATGGCTGGCGGCGCTGGTGGGCGTGGGCGTGCTGTCGGCCATCATGAGCACGGCAGACGGTCTGGTGGTGTCGTCGTCGCAGATCATCGCCAACGACCTGTACCGCCGCACCTGGGTTCCCTACCTGGAACGCCGCGGTGCCGCTATGGACCAGGACAAGCTCGACGCACGCGTGCTGTTCATCAGCCGTATCAGCACGGTGGTGGTGCTGGTGCTGTGCATGCTGCTGGCCTGGGCACTGCTGGACCAGAACATCGCCATCATCGTGTGGATCGGCAACGGCGGCATGATGGCGGCGTTTGCCGGGCCGCTTGTGGTGGGCGCGCTGTGGCGCGGTGTGACGAAACAGGGCGCCTACGCGGGTCTGCTGCTCGGCTTCGGCACGTTTGCGGTGCTGTACCTTCAGTTCATCGACCCTGACTGGTTCGCACCAGGCGCACTGCATGACGCCGCCCTCTGGCTGCGCGGCGAAGGGCCGAACCCATACTCCTGCGCCGCCATGGGCGAAATCGTCTCGGTACTGGCAACCGTTGTCGTATCGAAGGCCACCCAGCCATTGCCGCAGGCACACATTGATGCGATGTTTGGTTCTTCATCGAGATAGCAACAACCACCCTGGGGAGAGACATGTCCGACCTGCAAGCCGATCTGTTCAATCTGGCGATGTCCGAAGAAGCGCTGCCGCTCATGGACGCCGTCAAAAAGCACATTGCCGAGAACGTCGATCCGATCACCGAAGAGTTCATGGCACTGCACAAGGAGAAGGAGGACCGCTGGTCCTGGCACCCGCGCCAGCTCGAACTCCTGGAAGGCGCCAAGAACAAGGCCAAGGAAGCGGGCCTGTGGAACTTTTTTCTCCCTGATGCGGACACTGGTGAGGGCCTGAACAACCTCGACTATGCCTACATCGCCGCGGAGCTTGGCAAATCGCCGTTGGCGTCCGAGTCGCTCAACTGCAGCGCGCCGGATACCGGCAACATGGAGGTACTGGAACGCGTGGGTACACCCGAGCAGAAGGAGCAATGGCTGAAGCCGCTCCTGAACGGTGAGATCCGCTCGGCCTACGCCATGACCGAGCCCGCTCTGCCATCATCGGATGCGCGCAACATCTCCACCAGCGCCGTGCTCGACGGTGACGAGTGGGTGATCAACGGCGAGAAGTACTACATTTCCGGCGCCGGCGATCCGCGCTGCAAGATCATGATCACCATGGTCAAGACCGACCCGGACGGCCCGCCGCACCGTCAGCAGTCGCAGATTCTGGTGCCCACTGACACCCCCGGAGTGGAAATCCTCGACGGCATGCAGGTGTTCGGCCATGATCACGCGCCGCGCGGCCACATGCACATCAAGTTCAACAACGTGCGCGTGCCGAAAGACAACATTCTGCTCGGCGTCGGCCGTGGCTTCGAGATCTCACAGGTGCGCCTGGGACCCGGCCGCATACACCACTGCATGCGCTCCATCGGCAAAGCCGAGAAAGCGCTGGAACTGATGGTGAAACGCGGTGCCACACGCGTGGCTTTTGGCAAGCCCATCGCCAAGCTCGGCAAGAACCTGGAGGTGATCTCCCGCGCGCGCATCGAGATCAACGCCATGCGGCTGGCGGTGCTGCAGGCAGCGAAGGCCATGGACGTGCTGGGCAACAAAGAAGCACGCGTCTATGTAAGCGCGGTGAAAGCCATGGTGCCGGAGAAGGTTTGCGAAATCATCGACGCCGCCATCCAGATCCATGGCGCCACGGGCGTGTCACAGTGGACGCCGCTGGCGGAACTGTACACCGACATGCGGCATCTGCGGTTTGCCGATGGGCCTGACGAAGTGCATCACATGGTCGTCGGCCGTGCGGAGCTGCAGAAGTACGACCTCTGGTAGACGCCACCCAGCGTCCGAACCTGCCTCGCGCTGCAGCTAAGCCGAAGAGGCGGGTTCGGCGCCAGTACAGCCATCAGCGAAGGGCCCTCGCCGCGCCGGCAGGTGAACGGCGCTGCCCGCCAAACACAGCGCCGCAACGATGTCCTGGGCCGTCGCTTGCGGCGACAGCTTCTGGTCGAACCAACAAGCATTCGCAGATTGCATCGCACGGATACGGCCAGGTTCTGCGAGCAACTGCCTGACACCATCGACAACAGCCTCTGGCGCTTCGAATGCATAGTGGGCTCGCATGTCGCCCGAAAGCAGGCGAGCGGCTGCAGAGGCATCGATAGGATGGCCAATCACCGCCGCTCCCATTGCCAGTTGCTCGCCGAATTTGAAGGATATGCAATCATCAACGCCTCGGACGTACACCGACACGCTGGACTCGGCCATCAGGCGAAGGTGATTTACCCTGCTGGTTTGCGGAATGAGATAGCGTCTATAGGCGCCTGGTACAGCTGATGGGGTCGCTGCAAAGAAGCCAACACGCCCACTCATGTCGGAGTACCGGTGGAAGGCTTCGAACAGTCGCAAACGTTGCTCGTTGATCTCCTCCTGACCAGAACGGTAGTAAGCCAGAGCAAGGTAGACATCGTAGCGCTTGCGAGCATGTCTGAGGTCTCGCATCCACCGAAGCGAACGGTTTCGGCGCTGGTAGCCAACCACAGACCGTTGTACGCCTCGCCGTCCATTCAGCACACGATATCTCCCGGGTAGCTGAAACTGCATCTTCAGCGGAAGACGTAGGGGAAAGGGAGGATTCACGGGGCGAATGCGAGCCAGCAGTGGCGACGCGCCCAGCACGCCTTTCAACGCCGACTCATCATAGTTGACCTTGAAGTACATTTTGCACCGCGACAACGCGTCGTGATGCACACAGCACGGGTCATCATACCCATCGATGCAGAAGAAGAATCGCTCTTCGCCACGCACGTATTCGAACAGCAACAGAGCCTTGTCAGACGTAAGCGAATCAGCCAGAGGCGTGCCATCCGGCAGGCTTGCGCGCCCGAGGCGCAACTGGCCAGTCAACGCCAGCTCCTGGAAACCCTGCGCGTAGTAACTCAGGAACTCGAGATTTCCTGTGTCATAGCAGACGACCTCTACCTCTGAGTTTTTCGCTGCTCGGTTGATCAGCCGCATGGTAAGCATGCCGATTGCCATCCTGGCCTGAATAACACGTGCAGCTCTCCCAACCACACAGATCCGGTTTTCAGGTGTCCGCTTCCAATGATGCCTGCTCTCCGTCAGAGCGGGTTGGACACCCAACCCCGAGTCTAACGGATGGACTCAGCGCTTACCCACCGGTTTTGCAAAAAAATGTAAGGATCTGAGGCCGCCCTACCAAGCAAATTCGCCGGTGCTTCCCACCGCGGGGTGGGAGGCGCCGTGCGGAGAAGACCGCTATTCAGACTGCCTGACCACACCACTGGCCAGCAGCGCGTCGATGGCCAACGCGTCGTAGCCGAACTCGGCAAGCACCTCGCGTGAATGCTCACCGATAGCCGGCGCCCGTTGCGGTGCGCGCTGCGTCTCCCCTGACAGATTGATGGGGGTAGCCAGCGTGCGGTCCGCACCGGGCAGACCAGAGTCGAACGGCACGATGACACCGTTATCGATGAGCTGCGCATCGTCCAGCACTTCCGCGTTCCTGTACACAAGCCCATGCACGATACCGGCAGCCTCCAGGCGCCGACCGAGCTCTTCCGCCGCAAGGCAACCCACTGCTTCGGCAATGCGGGCCTTGGCCTGAAAGCGGTTACGGAACAGCGGCTTCACCGCCTGCATGGTTTCGTCCTCGTGCCACTCCGGC
Organism: Gammaproteobacteria bacterium; assembly: GCA_030428905.1. GTDB lineage: Bacteria > Pseudomonadota > Gammaproteobacteria > Pseudomonadales > Azotimanducaceae > SYFY01. The sequence goes on along the minus strand of JAUIED010000053.1, from coordinate 6,751 downwards.
CGCTCAAGCACATCCACCAGCTTCGGCCAGTCGCGGCGGATGTTCTGCACGGCGATGAACATGTGGCGGCCGTCACCGGTGGTGTAGATGTTCTGCATGGGGTTGGACCAGCCTTCCTCGTCACGTCGCGCGGCCGTATCCACTCCCGCAATCACCGACTGCAGGGCAAGGCCGTTGGCCCAGGTGCCGGTGGCGGCGAGGGAGGTATGCACGAAGCTGCCCTCCCCGGTGCGGTCGCGCTTGTACAGCGCCATCATGATGCCGGCGAAGAGGGTCATAGCGGTGGCATGGTCACCTACGCCGCCGGGGGCGACCACTGGTGGCTCGTCCTTTTCGTGCATCCAGTCGAGAATTCCGGTGCGGGCGAAGAAGCCGGTGAGATCGAAGGCGCGCTTCTCCGCATCTGCACCCTTCAGACCGTAGGCGGATATCTCCGCATACACCAGGCGCGGATTCACGGCGCGCAGCGTTTCCCATTCCAGGTTGTGCTTCTTCATCTGCGCGGCGCTGAAGTTCACCACGAACACATCCGCGGTTTTCAGCATCTGCATGAGCACCGCATGACCTTCTGGAGCGGTGATATCGAGGCAGATGTCGCGGCGGTTGCGATCGGTGAGCTGCCATGAGTGTTCGCTGGGGTGATTGGCCGCAATGGAGCGGTGTCGATCACCGCCGGGCGGCTCGACCTTGATCACATCCGCACCGTAGTCCGCCAGGATGGTGGCGGCGCACGGGCCGGCGAGAAACGACGCCGCGTCGATGACCTTCAGATCGGAAAACAGCATGCAGTGCCCCTCAATATCCCTCGCAGATGCACGAGCGTGCCGCACAACGGCGGGCGTGGCAACTCAACGCACCTCGAAGCGCACCTGGGCAAAATTCTGCACCCGACCATCGGCATAGCGCACGGCCGCCAGCAGCCGGTGTTCGCCGCGTTCCAGCGACCACCGGACACGGCTGCCCTGCCCGGCAAGGGTCACCTCGTTCACGCGCCAGAGGACCTGTGCACCCTCCGGTACATCTTCGGCCACGAACTCCACCGCCTGCGCCTGCGGCGGCAATCGCGGGTCCACGGCCATCAGGAGTCCATGCGACGGCTTGACGAGCGTCGGCCTGGGTAACGCCTCGACCGGCGGCGAAGCCGAGCGCTGGCCCGGCAGCCGATACTCACCATCCACCCGCACCAGGCGAGGGCTGAGCCACAGCGGCTGCGGCTGCCGATGGCGGTTGAGCTCGGCAAGCACGCTGCGCACGAGCAGCGCCGGGCCGCGCGCGCCCGACAATCCCCGGGTGGGGCGCCGGTCAAGGTTGCCGAACCAGGCGCCCACTACGTAGCGATCATCGAAGGCCAGGCACCAGGCATCGCGGTGATCGGTGGAGGTACCCGTCTTCACTGCCGTGTGGCGAGGCAACGCCAGCACGTTGTCTGCGCCAAACTCGAGGCTGCGCGCCTGCCGGTCGGCCAGCACATCTGCGATCAGCGATGCCGCCTCCGCAGAAAACACGCGCGACGCAGGACCCGACGGCTTGCGCGTAAGGCGCAGCGGTGCATACACACCGCCGTTGGCGAGCACAGCATAGGCGCCCACCAACTCTTCCAACGCCACCTCACCAGCACCCAATGCCAGACCCACACCATAGTGCTCGGCCTCAAGCTCCAGTGACGCCATGCCTGCTCCGCGCAGCCGTTGCAGGAGCGCCTCCACACCCACGTACTGCGCCGTGCGCACCGCCGGGATGTTCAGGGAGCTGCCCAGCGCCTGGCGCAAGGTGACGGCACCATGGTGGGCACCTGAGTAGTTTCTGAAGGTATGCAGCCCGTCGCCCACGGGCGTGCGTTCGGGCAGATCGTCGATCAACGTGTCAGCCTGCCAGCCACGCTCCAGCGCCAGTGCATATAGAAATGGTTTCAACGTGGAGCCTGGTTGGCGCCTGCTTGTTACCGCGTCAATGTGCGATCCGGACGTGGCGGCCACAGACCAGGCGAGGACCTCGCGTGTCTTGTGGTCCGCAACCAGTACCGCACCATTGGCAACCTCGTACGCCGAAAGAGCGCTCAGCCGCCGGCTCAACAAGCCGTTCACCGCACGCTGCAAGTTGCCGTCCAGCGTGCTGCGGATCGCCGCCACCCCACCTGTATCGCTCGTGCGCCCGCGTAGCGTGCGAACGAAATGCTCCGCCGCTACCAGTGTTTGCGGCTCGGCGAGCTGCAGGTCCCAACTGGCGGGCGGCGGCTGGTCCAGGTCCGCTCGCAGTGTTTCGATACGCGTCAGCAGCGCGCTGGTATCGCCTCGCCACGGATCGAAGCGGCTCGGCGCGCGCACCAGCACCGCCAGGGCCTGCACCTGCAGGCTGTCCAGCGTTGCGACGTGCCGGCCGAAGTAGTGCCGGGCGGCCTGCACCACGCCCCGCCGATTTGCTGCGTATGGCACCTGATTGAGATAGAACTCGAGGATCGCCGCCTTGGACACACGGCGTTCGAGCAGCATCGCCTCCCAGCCTTCCAGCCAGCGGGACCACACACGCCGCGGGCGCGGGTGCAGCATGCGCACAACCTGTTCGGTGATGGTGCTGGCGCCCCGCACAACGCGGCCGGCACGTAGGTTCTGCAGCAGCGCTGCTGCGCGCGCGCGCCAATCCACGCCGCGGTGGGCGTAGAACCGCCTATCTTCCGCGTGCACGAAGGCCTGCACCAGAGACTCCGGCAGTTGCCGCAGCGGCAACCTGTCGTCGTGATTCCACGTCGACTGGTAGGTACGGCTCAGCGGCACGCCGTATCGATCGACGATCTGCGGCGTATGCGGTGTGCCCACTACCGCATCGAAGGCAGCGACGGGATTCTTCAGGCTGGCGAGCGTCGCCACGCCGAGCGCAATCAGCGCGCCCAGGGCCGCCAGCGTAACCCTCTTCAAGGCGCAACGCGCAACGTGCGCGGTGCCGATGTACCAAAGATGTCCGGCGAATACATCGCCTCGGCCCGCGCCGCCGGGGCGCTGAACGTGCCGTCGGCAACCACCTGCGCGGTGTAGCTCAGCACGTGTGGACCCGCAGGCACCTGCTCGGCGTAGAAACGCACTGCGTGGTGGCCAACCTCGCTGTGATAGAACGCCGTGGATCGCGGTGTCGCCCGAGTATCTTCGATGGACGCCGTGGCAAGATCCGTGTTCAACGGCTCGAGCCCCCCTGGTACCGGATCGTTCACCACCACGAAGGCGCGTTGCGCAGGTGCATGCACGTTGAGCAGCACACGGACGAGATCACCGCGCTGTACGCTGGTGTCAGGCGCCAGCGCCTCCCAAACGCCGTCGCGCTGCACTTCGTAGACGCGCTCAACGGCGAAGCCGCTGTTGATGGCCTCGGATGGCGGTTGCAACGGTGAAAAGCGCACCGTCGCATCGAAGTAAGCCGCACCTTCACCACCCTCCCGTGTCAGGCTGAGCTCCGCCGGCCGGTCGTCAGAAAGCGCTGTGACGGGCGCTGAGGTTTGCGCGGTATCCGCTAGATCATCAACCCGCAATTCGTCCAGGGAGTCACCGTCGAGCGCAACACGCACTGAGAAGTTGGGCGCGTCCGATTCGAATCGTGCTGCATAGTCGGCCAGCGCCGTGGTGCAGAATAGATTTTCCTGGGTGTTGCCCCAGGCGCCATCGCGATTGCGCAGCCCGCCTACCGCACGCGCGAGACGCGCCGCCTGTTCCGCGCTGCCGCCGCGCACCGCTGCCGACAGCACAGCGCACTGATCCCGCACGTCGGAGCCGTGCAGCACGATGCTGCCGCTGGAGCGATGGGTGCGCGCCTGCAGGCGCTCGCCGAGCGTCGCGGCCACCTCCTCGTCGCCGAGCAGATGCGCTGCCTGCAGCAGGTTGGCCAGCGCGAAACTGTCAACCGGTGCATCCTGCTCCAGCAGACGTGTGAGATCCCGCCGGTCTGCGGTGCCGGCGAGCGCCAGGGCATGCACCGCCATGGCGCGCACGCTGAACCGCTCCGCGCGGCCGAAGCCCGCGCCAAAATCGTCGTCTTTGAGCATGCTCGCAAGGTATCCGTGCAGGCGTTGCTCGCTTTCATCAACAACATACCCCTCTTCACCGCGCAGCAGCGGTAGCAACAAGGCCGTATACACAGAGAGGTAGGGGCTGACGAAGCGGTCGTCACCCAGGAAGTAGGCCATGCCACCATTCGGCGCCTGATAGTCGGCGAGCTGCTGCAGAACGTCATGCGGTAACGTGTCGCTGTCAGGCCATGCAGCCGCCTTTGATAGATAGGGGGAGAGCCGTTGATACAGCCTCGCCATGGCCGCCTTCGAGAGCTTCTGCTCCCAGCAGGTATAGGGATAGTCGCGCATGTAGGCAAAGGCGCCGTCGAGCTGCCCCAGCAGGCTGCCGGACACCGCCACCGAAAGCCCACCAATGTCCTCATGCGCCACCGTTCGCAAGCGCACAGGCAAACGCACGGGGGTAGATGGTTCATCCAGCATTCCGTAGACGGCGGCCACCTCGACGGTGCGCCGCGGCAGCACCGGCAGCGTGTGCAGCAACGCGTCACTGCTATCGTCATCCCCGGCGCTCACTGTAAAGCGCATGCTGCCGGGCTCCGTCACAGGCGCCGCACGCACGCCAAAACGTACCACTTCGCGTCCGTGCGGCGGCAGCACAAGCGTCTGCTCCAGCGCCTGGGTGGGCAACACATCACCATGCACCGCCACGCCTACCCGGAGCGTGCGCGCACGGTCCGTGCGGTTGGACACTGTGAAGGCGGCGCTGAAGCTGTCCCCCTCACCCACCTGATTGGGCATGGCTGGGCGTATCTCAGTGTCGAGGTGGCTTCTGAACCGTCCCTCACCCAGGCCGAAGCGCTGGCCGGTATCCACCGCCATCGCCAGAACCCGCCAACCCGTGAGGTTGTCCGGCAATGCGAACCGCAGCGCCGCCTTACCATCGGCGCCAACCGGCAGCGACGGCTCCCAGTGCGCCACGTAGTCGATCAGCGAACGTACGCTGAGCGACGTGCCGCCATCACCGCCCTGGCTCGCACCTTTGGCTTCGAACAGCGTGCGGCCCACCAGCCGCGCCATCAGGCTGTAGTTGTCCACATCCACGCCATGCAGCCCATCGAACCCCGATACCGGATCGAAGTAGGCGGTGCCGCCGCGGATGAGATCGAGCACTGCCTCGTCGAGCACCACTACGGCGAGTTCTGACCCTGCAGGGGCGGTGAAGTGCACCACCGCTTCCCCGCGGGGTTTGTAGGTCTCCTGGGCAGGCGCGACCTGCACAGGCAGACGGCGGGCATCATCGGTGACCATCAGCGGTACATAGCCGAGACGAAAGGCCGGCTTGCCGAGATCGAGCCTTTGGCCGCCCTGCGCGTTGTCCGGCGGCGGCGCCTCCACCCGAGGTGACATGAGCGCCACCGAGAGATACACCCCAGGGGCATCCCCTTCTTGCAACGGCACCTCAATCACCGGCGTGCTGTCCTCCAGGCGCTGCACCCAGGCCCGGTGCACGCCGTAGCGCTCCACCGTGATCAATGCCAGCGCCCCCGGCAGCGGGTTCTTCACGAGCACATGCGCGGTCTCGCCCACGGCGTAGCTCTGCGCTTGCGGCACCAGCTCCACGCCCGCCTGTTGGTCGTCCTCCCACACCACGTACCCTTCGCCGCGCACCCACAAGCCCAGGCTTGTCGTGTGCCCATCGATCTGCGCCACGGCCCGATGACTGCCTGGGTGATCCGGCACAAAGCTGCAGGCCTGCGCGGAAACCTCTGAAGCGATCTCGCAACTGCTGACCGGCAACCACTCCTCGACCACTTCCGTGAGGTAGGTATTGCCGGCGCCGCGCACTTTCGCAGCGCGACGCTGCATGCGCTCGAACACCACCCGCACCTGCTCGCCTGCTTGCGCCGCCCCTGAATCATCCACGACGAGCACATCCACCGTCGCCTGCGCACCGGTTTCGAACATCCAGGCACGTGGCTTCAAACCAACGAAGCGCGTCACCGACTGATAACGTGCCGACGCACGGGACGCGACCGACTTGCCGCGATCGTCCTGCACGGTGCTTTCCACCAGCAGATCTGCGTAGACGATATCCTCCGGCACATCGGCCAGCGACACGGCGAACTCCGCCAGACCGTCGCCATCCAACAGACCCTCTTGCCGTGCCACTTCGTGACTCTGCCAACGTGATCCCGAGTCGAACTGATAGCCCTGAGTGAGCGCCTGATCGAACTGAATAGGCCGAGGCACGAGGCGCACGACGGTGCGCGTCGCTGCATCGGTGTACGCGCCACCGCCATGCAGCGCCGCGGAGGTGCGCACCCGCAACTGCGCATCGGGAGAGAATCGATCGCCGTTGGTGGAGGTCGTGACCTTGAATGGCGACGGCTCGAACTCCGTGACCAGAAACTCGAACGCGTCGAGCGGCCCTGGCAGCACCTGCGAGGACAGCGCGGCCCGGTACCAGCCCATGGCACCGGTTTTGGCGAGGTGGATCTCGCCGTGTGCCGCACCAAACTCGCTGAGACGAACATCGCTGCGCGTGAACACCACCCGCCCCTGGGGATCGGTCACCGTCAGCGCGTAGTCGGCGAACGGCGGCGCCGTCCATCGGTCGTTGCGCTGATCGCGCAGATACACCTTGTAGCGCACGGTTTCCCCCGGCCGGTACACACCCTGGGCCGTCGTACCCCAGGCGCGCGCGTGGCCCTGGCGCAGGTTCTGATTCAGGTAAAGCTGGTCCCGTGATGCCCGCCA
>JAUIED010000279.1 GCA_030428905.1 Gammaproteobacteria bacterium | reverse complement strand
CACGTCGGTAGATCACGGTACCGCCTTCGATATCGCCGGTCGCGGCGTTGCCGATGCGCGGGGGCTGGCTGCGGCAGTGGAGGCGGCGCAGGCGATCGTCGAGAAGCGCTTGCCCTCGTGTGCGTAGCGTTGGCAAACTGCTGGAGCCAACACAACCAGACTCGGGGGAGCGCATGAAGGCTGCTGTATTTCGTGAAGTAAACGTGCCGATGGAGATCGAACAGGTCGACGTCAGCAAGCCGGGCCCGCGCGAGGTGCTGATCCGCACCAAGGCCGCTGGTGTCTGCCACAGCGACCTGCACTTCTGGAACGGCACCTATCCCGGCCAGACCCCCATGGTGCTCGGGCACGAGAGCGCAGGCATCGTGGAAGCGGTGGGTAGCGATGTGCACTACGTGAAGCCGGGCGACCACGTCATCACCTGTCTTTCGGTGTTCTGCGGCCATTGCGAACACTGCCTCACCGGCCACCTGTCCCTTTGTCAGGAGCCGGAAACACGTCGTTCTGATCGCCTGAGCCTCGGCGGCGGTCAGGTCGGCCAGTTCGCCAACCTCGGCTCCTACGCTGAGATGATGCTGGTGCACGAGCACGCCATCGTGAAGATCCGCGAAGACATGCCCATGGATCGTGCTGCCCTCATCGGCTGCGGCGTGATGACCGGCGTCGGCGCGGTGATCCACACGGCCAAGGTGGAGCCGGGTGCCACGGTTGCGGTCATCGGCTGCGGCGGCATTGGCCTGTCGGCCATCAATGGCGCCGCCATTGCCGGCGCGTCACGCATCATCGCCGTGGACATGCTCGACTCGAAGCTCGAGCTTGCCCGCAAGTTCGGCGCGACCGACGTGGTAAACGCCAAAGATAAGGACGCCGTCGGCGAAGTGCAGGCCATGACCGGCGGCGGCGTGCACTACTCTTTCGAAGCCATCGGCCTCAAGGCCACCGCCGAGCAGGCCTTCCAGATGCTCAGAAATGGCGGCACGGCCACCATCATCGGCATGATCCCGCCGGGGCAGATGGTTGCGGTACACGGCATGGAGTTTCTCTTCGAGAAGAAGATTCAGGGCAGCATGATGGGCTCCAACCGATTTCGCGTGGACATGCCGCGCTTCGTCGAGCTGTACCTGCAGGGTCGGTTGCACCTCGACGACCTGGTGTCCCGGCGCATCAAGCTGGACGACATCAACGACGCCTTTGCAGCGCTGCAGACCGGTGAGGTCGCCCGCAGCGTGATCATGTTCGACTGATGCGCTGGCTCAGCTTCGAGCGCGATGGCGCGGCAACCTTCGGGTTCGTCGCATCCGACGGCGCGTCCGTCGTAGACGTCGGCCGGCGCAGTGAGTTTGCCGACTTGAAATCAGCCATCGCTGCTGATGCGCTTGCTGGCCTTGCGGCGAGCCTTGCAGACGAGCCCTCCATACCGCTGGCCGATATTGCCTATCTGCCGACAATCACCGACCCCGACAAGATCCTGTGCGTTGGTCTCAACTACAAGGCACACCAGGAAGAGACAGGACGCGGCGGCGAGGGTTTCCCCACCATCTTCGTGCGGTTTGCCGGCGCGCAGATGGGCCATCTGGCGCCCATGGTGCGTCCGAAAGAGTCGGCCACCCTCGACTACGAGGGCGAGATCGCCATGATCATCGGTAAGGCCGGCAGGCGCATTCCGCGCAGTCAGGCCATGGCACATGTCGCCGGCTTCGGCATCTACAACGATGGCAGCGTGCGGGAGTTTCAGCGGCAGACCTCGCAGTTCACGCCCGGCAAGAACTTTGCCTCCACCGGCGGCTTCGGGCCGTGGATGATGACGCCGGACGAGATCGGCGATCTCGACGAGATGGAGATCACCACGCGCCTCAACGGCGAAGTGATGCAGAACGCGAAGGCGGCGCTGCTGGTGCACCGGTTCGATGAGCTCATCGCGTACTGTTCGACCTTCATCGAACTGGTGCCAGGTGACGTGATCGTCACGGGCACGCCGGGTGGCGTGGGTGCTGCGCGCAAGCCGCCGGTGTTCATGGACGAAGGCGATCTCATCGAGATCGAGGTGAAGCCCATCGGCACATTGTCCAACCCGGTGGTTGGCGAAGGCTGATATCCGCGGCGGCTCCGACGGGTCAGCTGCCGCCGAAAGCACCGGCCCCCACCGCACGCTTGAGCGCTTCCTGCACGTCCTGAATGCGTATGGGTTTTGGCACGAAGTCGTTCATGCCCGACTCCAGGCACGCCTCGCGATCCTCCGCCATGGCGTTGGCGGTCATGGCGATGATGTAGGGCTGCGGCAGGTCTTCATGCAGCCGCATGAGTCGGGTGGCTTCCAGCCCGTCGATCTCCGGCATCTGCACGTCCATGAACACCACCGAATAGCGCTGGTGGCTCATCATCTCGATAGCTTCCCGGCCGTTTGCTGCCGTGTTAACGCGCACGCCGAGCTTCTGCAGCATCTTGCGTGCCACCGTCTGGTTGACCGGATTGTCTTCGGCGAGCAGCACCGTCTGATCGCTCAGTTCGAACCGCTCGAGCGGTCGCTGGTCAGCCTGCCTGGACGTTTGCTGCATGCCGCCCAGGGCGCTGGCGATGGCGTTGTGCAGGTCTGTGGGCCGTATGGGTTTGCGCAGAACGGCGCTGAATTCGCCCCAATCCACCTCGCCGCGGTCGAGCGACGTGAGCAGCACCGTAGGCGGCAGATCTTCACCTTTTCGTGCCCTCAGATTGCTGAGCATCTGCGCGCCGTCCATCTCAGGCATGGCCATGTCGGTGAGAATCAGGTCGAACGTGTGTGCATCGTACGCATCAAGAAACTCGATCGGGCACTCGAATGTGTCCGTGTCGATACTCCAGGCAGCCACGAGGCCCGCCAGCACCCGCCGGTTGGTGGCGTTGTCATCGATTATGGCGGCGCGCTTGCCGGCAAAGTCGCTGAGCGCAGCGCGTTTTGAGTTGTCGCGCTCCACGTTGACGAAAAAGCCGAAAACAGAGCCTTCACCTTCGGTGCTGTGCACGCGGATGTCGCCGCCCATGAGCTCGACCAGGCTTCTGGAGATGCTCAGGCCCAAGCCTGTGCCACCAAAGCGGCGGGTGGTGGAAGCATCTGCCTGCGCGAACGCTTCGAACAGGTGGTCGAGCTTGTGCGCCGGGATGCCGATGCCGGTGTCGCGCACCTCGAAGTGCAGCTTGCTGCGCCGGCCCTCCACGTCGTCTGCCACCTGCCGCACCTGCAGGGTGATTTCTCCCTCTTCGGTGAACTTGATGGCGTTGGACAGCAGGTTCACCAGCACCTGGCGCAGGCGTTGCACGTCGCCGCGCACAAAACCGCCATGCTTGGGCGGCAGGTCGAGGACGACTTCGAGATTTTTCTGCGCGGCGATGGGCGAGACGATGTCGAGTGCATCCGCGACGCATTGCTCCACGTCGAAGGCCTGGTTTTCGAGCTCGATCTGTCCGGCTTCGATCTTCGAGAAGTCGAGTATCTCGTTGATGATGGTGAGCAGTGATTCGCCGCTGGAGCGGATGGTTTCCACGTAGCTGGTTTGCTCCTCATCCAGCCTCGTAGCCAGCAGCAGAGACGTCATGCCGATAACGCCGTTCATCGGCGTGCGGATCTCGTGGCTCATGTTGGCGAGAAAGCGTGTACGCACTTCCATGGCCGATTCGGCGATATCACGAGCGCGCTCGAGCGCCTCGGCATGCTCCTGCAGTTCGGTCACATCGGAGATGCGCATGACTACCAGATTGGCGTGCTCGCCGGTGAGGCGGGCAATGTTCGTCGCACCCCAGAACTTGCTGCCGGAACCTGTGTGGTAGAGCAAGGTTTTGTTGATTTGTGCAAAACCCAAAAGTTGCTCGCGCACAGCGGGCAATCCTGCGTTGGAGAACGCTTTGCGAACCAGCATCTGCAGCGTGGTGAAGTCATCGGTCTCGAACAGCCGCGCTGCGTTGCTGTTCATGGTTCCGGAGCCGGTGGAAATGTCTCCCCACGTCAACGCGTCCGCTGACTGCTCGAACATGGCCCGTGTGATGGCCGCCGTGCGGTTGACGCGATTGCGGCTGCGGATGGTGTAGACCATGGCGAATGACATGAATGTCGCCAGCACCAGCGTGATGACTGCGAATGTGTCTGGTGGAAATTTTGGCGTGTGTACCGCATAGGCAGCGCCGATGAACCCCACCGCGCACATCACCGACCAG
>JAUIED010000278.1 GCA_030428905.1 Gammaproteobacteria bacterium | reverse complement strand
AACCTATCTTTTTTTACGCTGACACCCTTTTCTACGCTGACACCCATGCTGCGCTACCCTGTAAGCTCACTTCGTTAAAAATGTATCGGAGCCGTGCATGATTCTCTACGACTTTCCCGGCGCGCCCAACCCACGCCGAGTACTCATCTTCGCCGCCGAAAAAGGCATCGATCTGAATCGGGTGACGATAGACCTGGCCAAGCGCGAGCAGCGCAGCGACGCCATGCTGGCGAAGAACCCCAGCGGCAAGATTCCCGTGCTGGAGCTGGATGACGGCCGCTGCATCGGCGAAAGCGTGGCCATCTGCCGGTATCTGGAGCACGTGGTGCCGGAGCCGAACCTGTTCGGTGCGCCCGGCTTCGAAGCCGCCGAAGTGGAGATGCATCACCGCCACATTGAGCTCGAGCTCTTCTCACAAGTGGGCACCGCATGGGTGAACGGGCCCATCGTTGCCTCCATGGGGCTGATCGAACCCATCGAGGCGGCACGCGCGCGAGCCCATGATCTGGTGCTGGCCTACTATCGCCGCCTGGACAAAGCGCTGGCGACGCGGCCATACATGGCAGGCGAGCGCTTCACCATCGCCGACATCACGGCGCTGTGCTGCATCGACTTCGCGGCGAAACTGGTGAATCTCAAACCAGGGGAGGAACTCACCAAGCTCTGGCAGTGGCACGCGCGCGTGTCCGAACGGCCAAGCGTGGCAGCCTACCCAGCATGAGCCTCACAAGGTATTGAACACACGGGCCCATAGTGCTTTGTGGGGTAGAATCAGGGCGCTTGAAATCCGAGGAGGCCGCATGAGGGAATCGCTTCTCAACCGCGCGAGCAACCATGTTGCTCGGCGAGCTTCGAACGGCACCACCAACACGGTACTCGGAGGACGTCCGCTGGCGCGCAACTGGTCCTCGCGCGAATCAGCCATGAGCCAACCCGGTGCAGCACCCATCTTCATGCTGTCTCTCCTATTCGGACTGATCTCCGCGGATTGCTACGCCGAGGATAGAACTCGCGGCAATGCACCTGAGACGACCATCGAGGAACTGACGGTTGTCGGCGAACGCGACAGGCAAACGCTGACAGACGAATCGCACAGCGTTGTCGTATTCCACCGTGACACGTTGCGTCTTGCCACGCAGCGGACATTTTCTGAGCTATTCGAGCGGATTCCGAACGCCTCCAGCGATGCGCGCGGTGAGTCGGTCATTCGCGGCATCCCGCAGTACGGGGTCGACAATGGTGGGCGCGGCGCTGCCCCCACAACCTCGTTCTTCAGGGATGGCCTCGGCACCGTATTGCAACCGGTGTTGTGGGACACGGAAACCGCAGAGGTGTCCAGAGGCCCGCAAAACAAGTTGCGGCCGAGCGTCGGCGGCGTGCTCGCAGTGGGTACTACCGATCCGTCCCGCGTGCCCAGCGGTCGGGCAAGGGCATCCTGGGCGCCACGCGGAGACGACCGCGAGTTCGGCCTGGCCGCCGGCGGCCCCCTCTCGGAGCGCTGGAGTGGGCGCCTGAGCATCTACGACCGCCAGGACGATGGTCACACCGAGAACATCACCCGCAACGACGATGCATGGGACAGCCACGAGGAGCAGCTCGGCCTGGTGAAACTTCTATGGGAGCCTGCATTCTCACCTCGAACCACGGTCAAAATCCTGGGGGAATACATCGCCCGGGAACGATCCGGCAGCGCAGAGGTGCGTGGTTCTACGAGCGAGCCGAGCTTCGACCCTTTCGACCGCTACGCGATTGCCGACGCGGACGTGGGAGCGGAGGAAACATCGCTGGGTGGCTCGATCGATATCACGCACGACTTCGAAGGCCCCTGGCTGATCAATTTCGCTGCCGGTGGGTATGAGGTGGACAGAGACAGCATCGCCGACGCGGACGGTACGGAGCGGCCCGGGTCGATCCTGAAAACGGTTTCCGACTTCGACGCGTACGGTGTCGTGTTCTACGCAGTGTACGAGGGTGAGAACTGGCTGGTACGTTTCAGACAGCGGGCCAGCCATTTCACCAGCGCCCTGCGTCAGGACAACATCGGCCCATTCGACATCGACGGACCCGGACCTTTGCCCGGCATCGTGACGAACACCGCGGTCGAGGTCCCATGGCCGGACTTCTATGGATGGACTTCGCACGTTTCGCTGGCGCGGGACTTCGGCCGATTTCGTATTGCCGGCTCATTGACCTGGGAGGGGGACACCACAGGGGAGGATTTCTCCATACGATCCACCGTCGTGGAGCCGACAGGCATTCCTCCACTCGACGACTTCTACAGCGGAGTTGTGCAAACCTTCTTTCCACAGGTTGAGGGTCGAGTGGACGCGGATTCGTCCGATCTGCTGCCGATGCTGTCCATCAGCTTCAGTCCGGATGAGCGAACCATTCTTGGGTTGAAGTGGGAGCGAGCGCGCCGCGCCGGAGGCGTGACGGTCAACATCGCACGACGCACGCTCGACACCTACGCGCCTGAGATCTCCGATACCTATGATCTGTTTGTACGAGCTAGCCGATTCGATGGGCGGCTCTCGCTCAGCGTAAATACTTTTGTTTCACGCATCCGGGATCTTCAGCTGAACGCACTGCTGTCTACGGTGCCGCTGGATAACCAGATCATCAATGCCAGGCGGTCGGAAACCATGGGGCTGGAAGCGTCGGCAGCATGGGTGGAAGCAAGCTGGTCGGCATACCTCGCCATCGGCCTGCTGGACACGGATTTGAAGGAAGTCGCCTTCGGCATCAACAACTTCAACGGCAACGAGTATCCCTACGCTGCGAAGTGGAGCGTATCGCTTGGCGGCAGCTACGACACGGGCAACGGATTCTTCGCGGCGTTTGATGTCTCCGCACAGGGTGATGCTGAAGGAACGTTCGACAATCGCCCCGGCACAGAAGCACAAGCGCGCGTTCTGATGAACGCCAGAGTCGGGTGGCGATGGGATGGCTTGTCAGTTTCGCTGTATGGCCGAAACCTGCTCGACGACGAGTACTTCCTGTTCAGAGATTTGGGTTTTCCGAGCGCGCAGAATCAGGTCTTCTATCCCGGCGATCCCAGAGAGATTGGCCTGACTATAGAAGTGGATTGGTAAAGCGGACCGGAAAGCAGAATCGGCGATCACTGATTGCGGGAACGCCGCCCGTGCGGCATGGATATCAGCCGCCGTAGGCCGCCGGATCGCAGGCCAGCCCGCTTTCGGGGGGAAATTTCCGCTGCACGCGCCGGCACAGCTCAAGCCGCCACTCCGGCGTGAGCCCTGCAGCCTCGTCATATCTGCGCACGACGGGGTGCACCGTCATATTCGCCGGGAGCAGATGGCGTTGAGAAGGCCACCAAACGGCTATATGCACCGCGCCGGCGCCCAATACCTCGTCGGCAACCCGCTCGGCTGCTTGTTCGGCACCCATCGTGAGCAGCGAGGTCACATCTCTCAACAACACCGCGCGTTCCACCAGCTCGGGCGTGACCTGATTGGTCGCAACGGCGTAGAGGGTATCTGCCCACAAGGCCTGGCGGCGAAGGCTTTTACCCGTAGTGCTGTCCGGTGCATAGGTACTGTCGCGCACCTGCTGCGCAAACCGCTCACTGTGAGCCTTCAACGCCTGCAGGTCGCCCACACGCGCATGCGCCCACACGACCTCTCTGGTTGGCAGGTACTCATCGGGATGCATCAGTAATCGCCGCTGATCTTCCGTGCGCAGCACACACTGTACATCGCCAATTGCCGCGCAGGACGCGATGTACAGACCCACAGCCCCTCTATCCAGCGGCATCAACTCTGCCCCGGTGCGAAACACACCGTGGGCTACCTCCCGCAGGCCCGCTGGCGCTATGAACACTGCAATTATGGACGGGTCCTTAGCATACAACGCAAAAGCAGCCAGGTTCTGCTCGGCCGCATCCAGGTCACCCTGCGCCCAATAGACGTGGGCCATATGAGCGCGATAAACCTCCTCCTCACCACCCCGAGCCAGAAATTCCTCCATCGCGGCTGCTGACATCCGCATTCGCTCTGGATCGGAGTGCTCCATTGCGGCTTTCCAAAGGCCGGTGGCTAGCCGATGCCAACCTGGCACCCATTCCGGTTCGAAACGGGTGATGAGCTCCGAAGTGCGGATCTCCTCATCGACATCCGGCTCGAGCATGTTGCGCTGCAAAATCTCCTGTGCACGCTGCGACGTCGGCGTCCAATCGCTGCCGAAGGTAAGCGCACGTCT
>JAUIED010000277.1 GCA_030428905.1 Gammaproteobacteria bacterium | reverse complement strand
GGTCTACCGCGGCGACACCTCGGTGGAACCGCCTGACAACCTCGGTGTGGTGTTTCACCCTGTTACGAAACAAGCAGCCACGTTCCGGGTACCTGCTGGTGTGCAGCTGTCACCCTCGCCATATCCATTTCAGTACGGCGGGGGTGTTTCGCAGAGCTATGTGATCTTTGACCCCTGGGGCATGCCGTACCTTGGGCTGCCTGGCAGCCGCCTCGGCCTGCTCAGCGGCACGTTGACCTTGACCAGGGGCGGCAGCAGCGTGCAGGTCATTGTGGCGTCGCAAAGCGGCAGAGTGAGCGTGCAATGAGGGCATTGCGGGGCTATAGCTACGTCGAAGTGCTTGTGGCTGCGATCATCCTTGCTGGTGCGCTGGTTCCGGCATCAGGGGCTCTGCGTGATGTGCTGCACGCATCCACGCTGTCCCGGGAGCTGCTGGCGCTGCAATACGAAGCGTTCGGCGCGTTCGAGATGCTGCAGACGGCGCCGTTCGGTCAACTTGACGACCAGGCGCAGGCGACTGGCGGCACAACGCCTTCCACGCTTTACTCCGAACCAGCCTCCACGACCAATCGCATGCTCGTCTGGGTGGCCCCCCATGATCTCGACAACGCAGATGGCGACAGTAACCCGCTCACCGGCGTTGACGACGGTGTCGTGCGTCTATGGTTGGAGATGGAAGGCACAACCATCCGCTACGAGACGGTCGTTGGAGAGCTGGAGTGAGGAAGCTGGGTGGCTTTTCAGTGCCGGAGATGATGGCAACCATTGCGATCTCAGCCGTGCTTTTTGGCGCCTTGTACCAGCTCACGGTGCAATCCATTGCACTTCGCGGCGCGGCGGAAACCTCAAACGAAAACCTCAGAAGCATGCAGTTCGCCATGGATCGCATGGTGCGCACCACATCCGAAGGCCGCGTGCTGCTGCTGCCTCTGGACAACGCACCGCGTGACCTCTTTGCCGTTACGCTGCCGGCGTCCGTTGATCTGGATGGCAACGGCGTACCTGATGCCGACAACGATGGTGACGGGCGCGTGGACGAAGATCCGGGCAGTGACACTAATAACGATGGCCAGCCTGGCCTTGAGGGGATCGATGATGACGGCGATGGTTCGGTAGACGAAAACACCCAGTCCAACGAGGATGAGAGCGGCCTGCTCAACGTCAACGAAGATCCGGTGAACGGCATCGACGATGATGGCGATGGAAGTATCGATGAGGACCCCGGTGATGACCTCAATGGCGATGGTGCGCCTGGAGTTGCCGGCGTGGACGACGACGGCGATGGTGCCATCGATGAGGGCGGCTCTTCGGCACGCGAGGATGACGACGAGGACGGCACGGAAGACGAAGACTGGTACGAGCCGGTGGTGTACCGCCTGGTAGGAACGACGCTGATCGAGCGCATGCCGCAGCCATGGGACGTGCGCGGCGGCGCTGGGGTGGACGGCAGGGACTGGTCTGAGTACCCGATCCTGGAGAACGTCAGTGTCTTCCAGGCGCAGCGCATCAGCACGAGCCGCTATGAAGTGGTGGATCTGACCCTCACCGCGCTCGATGCCAACGGTGAGGCGCAGACGCTGCAGACCCGTGTGCGCGTTGGAGGCGCTTTGTGAGAGGCTTTGCCGTACTGTCTGTGATGATCGGGCTGGTGCTGGTAGCGGCAGCGGTGTTGCTGCTCTACGAGCAGTCCAGCCAGATCTCTGCCGAGTCGACATCGCTCAATGAGCGCAAGACCTTGCAGAACTTGCTCGACACCGCCGAAGCACATGCGCGATGGGAGCTGCAATCGAAAGGCTGCACGAACTATGGCGGCGTCGCATACGCCTCCAGCTCCGGCAGCTACGGCGCGAACTTCAGCGTTGCCAACGGCTCGCCCATCGACATCGCCCTGTCCGCGGCCCTGGCCAGCGGCGCCACGCAAAGCCGTTCTCTGCAGGCGCAGGCATCGTATGACGCCAGCGAAACGGACACGTTTACGCAAACGCAGGCGACCTACGTCAAAGAAGATGACCCTACCAAGACGAACGGCGCACACGGCGACATTCACATGGGCAGATCTGCATCGCAGCGCCGGCATGGGCTGGTGGCGTTCGACATTGGTTCGATCCCCAGCGAATCAGCGATCAAACGCGCCACGCTGCGCGTGTACCTGCAGGATGAAGGGGATGCAGTGGATGAGGTGACGGTGCACCAGGTGGTCTCCAACTGGGATGATGGTGACGCATCGTGGAACCAGCGCACGGACTCATCGAATTGGAATACCGCAGGAGGGGATTTTCTTCCCACGCCGATCGATAGCTTCATCGCGACCGTTAGAAACCAGTGGTATGAGCTCGATGTCACCGAAGTGGTCCGCAAGTGGCATTCTGGCGGCACGCCGAATCGGGGGCTGTTGTTTCGCATCCCAACGCCGGTGGGCACAGGTGAGGTGAAGATCACGACCAATGGTGGTGCCAACACCGCGACACTCGAAGTGGAGCACATGTGTGAATGTGGGGCGACATGCTCGGTGAACCAGTTCGTTTCCTGCGATGCCGGCTTCCGCGGTAACGACCTGCGGCGCGAGTATGCCGTGGCGGCAAGCGACCATATTCGCGGTGCGGCTGCAGTACCGCCCAATGTCGCGCTCATGGGGATCACCTTCGGTGCTGACGGTGGTTACATCCTTGCGCGGGGTAACACGCTGGATGCGTATACGCCGCTCGGTGCAAGCCTTGGCAGCTGTGGTGTCGCGCCGGGCGCAGACATCGTCGGTATGACTTACGCTATCAACGGCGCCTTTCAGGAAAGCCTGGTGCTGCTGCTGGATACCGATGTGCCGCAGCTCGAGTTTGTGGGCGCGGATTGCGCGACTGGTACACCTCTGGTGCTCACCGGCTCCTCGTTAAGCGCCACTTCCGGGGTCGCCTTCATTGAAACCGCCTCGGCCGCGGAGTTCGAAAACCACTTCGCGGTGGTAGATGTAAACGGGAATGTGGAGATCTTCGCCGAGGACGGCACGCTCGCCAGCACGGTTGCGCCATCCATCGCCGCCAACAGCGTCGGTGGCCTGGCGCATGTCTACAATGAGCCTCGCCTGCTCATGCTCAATGGGGATACCGACGAGATCTACCGCGTGCACTTCGACGGCACAGTGGAGGACCGTTACGACTACACGCGCTACGGAACCACCAGCCCGCAGGCGCTGGCCGTGGGCATGGAAAGCTGCGACCACATCATCCCCAGCCGCTCAGCGGCGAAGCTGGCTGCGATTCGACGGGTTGAACTATCTGGCCCGCCGCTGGCGCACTGGAAGATGGATGAGGCGAGCGGCATCGTTGCCACCGATGCGGTCGGCAGCCACGACGCGACGATTTCCGGAGCGACGGACTGGCGGCCGGATAGCGGGGCTGTGCAGGGTGCTTTGGATCTCGACGCTGCCGGTGAGGTGGCGATCCCCGTGGAGTCCACGGATTTCGATCTTACCGAGTCGCTGACGGTGGCGGGGTGGATCAAATCGGACGGCGGCACCGCGTTTTTCCCGTTCAACGCGCTGATCAGCCGCCACAGCGGCCCAGCCGCGCACAACTACTGGCTTGGCCTCGACGATGGTCGGGCAGCGCTGACCCTGCACAATGGTGCGGACGTGGCTCTCGTCGACGACGAGACGGTTACTCTCGGCGAGTGGTACCACCTGGCTGGGGTGTACGATCACGAGGCGCAGATGGCGACGCTCTATGTCAACGGCGTTGTGGTGGAATCCATGCCGGTTGCGGCACCGCTCGTTGCCACACCCGGCCAGCTCACCATCGGCAACGGTGCTGGGGGGTTTACCAAGGCCAACGGCCCGATCGACGACATCATGATCTTCAGTCGCGCGCTCAGTAACGCGGACATTGCGTTGCTGGTGGGCGAAGCGCCGCCTGGGACCATGGGCCCGACGCCGTCAGGAGGCGGTACTGCCGAGGGGGCGCCACCCGCGTGCGGGTCGTCGGCAACCTACGCCGACGATTTCAGCGAGGGCTTATTCAATCTCACCTGGAACGGCTCAGACGGCAGCCTGAGCTGGGCTGGCGGATGGACGGAGATCGGCGAGGCGGATGGCCCAACCAGCGGGCAGGTGACCAAGGAAAACAAGATCAGCGGCAAGGCAGCGCTTCTGCGCAACAGCGGTTATGGCCTCGAGCGGTCAGTGGACCTGAGTGTCTTCTCCTCAGCGGTTTTGGAGTTCGTCTACCAGCGGCTGGAGCTCGATGAGTATGACGACGTACTGATCTATGTTGGCAAC
>JAUIED010000052.1 GCA_030428905.1 Gammaproteobacteria bacterium | reverse complement strand
GCGACATCGTGAGCCATCTCATCGCTGGCACCCGACATCTCGACGAGCACGGCGTTGACGCCGCGGCCACCCTGAATGTGCTCGTAATGGCCGAGCACATTGCCGTCGGCGGCCTGCATGCGCACGACCTCACCGAGCTCGATCTTCCGGGGCAAACGCAGTTGCTGCTCGGAGCACCGTTTCTGGATGGCCTGGTGTTCCAGTTCGACTATCCCAACAAACGCATGCGCGCCCTCACCCACGACAGCCTCGACATGCGGGCGCTGCAGAATATCGAGGCGAAACGCGATGTGTACAACGGCCAGACGATCGTCAAGGTGCAGATGAACGACGAAGAAGACGTGTGGCTGGTGCTCGACACGGGCAACGACGGCGGCATTCTTCTGCAGCGCAAGATCGCCAGCCGAGCCGGTTGGCTGGACCGCTATCCCTCCGAACGCATCCACCTGACCGACGTGAATGCCTCCGGCGCGCACGACTCCTTTGCCCTGCCATCCATCCGCCTCGGGCCTTTCGAGGTGGAGCAGGCGCGTGTGACGGTACCCGTCGAAGGTCAGGAGCTACCCATGTTCGAGCGGCAGAAGGCCACCTCCACGCACACGAAGACCGCTCGGCGCAAATCCCGCGGCCTGCTCGGCTACGACGTGCTCAAGCATTTCGTCGTTACACTCGACTATCGCAATGCCGCCGTGCACCTGGCGCTGCCGGAGAAGAACGCGGCCGCCGCCGCTCCGGATTCCTGACAATCCGCTGGGCCGCGAGGCCGCCGTCTGCGAAGATCTGCGCCGTGAACGATCAGCTCGAACAAATCATCCGCAGCAGGCCGCGTTGGACCTTTCAGGAATGCGCCGGGCTTGCCAGCGAATACAACGTAAAAACCCGCGCCGTGATTGCCTTGGTCATGATGTGCGGCGCCGAGTACGTCGATCACGCACCGAAATCTGCTCCTCAGCGTAAAGAGTCATAGACCGTATCCAGCATCTCGAAGCCGCAAAGCGCGTGAGAGATGCCGACGATATCGGTAGCAGCGAATATCGCCTCATAGGAGAGCCCTGCACAGGCCAGCGGGTTGCGACGGATGTCGAATCGGCCACCGAGCGCACTGGCAAAGTCGTCGCTGTTGGCCGACGCCACCAGCCGGTCGAACGGTGAGTGGTAGAGGTCGATGGCGGTACCAGCCGCTGCTGGCAGGCTGTCTGGCAGGAGATTGGTGTAACTGCTCTGCTGCAACACCGACTTGAGGCCATCCAGCGGTGCTGCGTTGGCAAGGAAGTCTTCGGCAAACCCGGCCTGCAGGGTATCCCCATCCACCGCGTCCGCCAGCGTGAACGACAATCCGGTGTAGGCGATGTAGGGCGGGAGAATGCGTTCCGTCACGAAAGGTACGCTCGTCTCGTCATCCACATACCGGCAGTAGGCATCGCCCGCGCACTGGCCGGCCACGTGCTGCACGGCACCGCGCACCGTGGCGTAGAGATCGAGGGGTGCGCCGCCGGCAAACACCCGGCTGACGTTGAGATCGGGCGCCTGCGTGAGCAGCGTCAGCCACAACGCCACCGCGCTGTGCCCACCTTGAGAGTAGCCGACGATGTGCAGCGTCGGCTGCTGTGCTGCAAACAAACCATCGTACGCTCCGGAGTCGAGCACGGCCCGCACCAGATCCAAAGCATTTGCCGCGGTGCGGTTGCCCAACAGATAGGTTTCCTCTTCAGCCCCGGTACCGCCCTTGCCCCAGTTATCGGGCGCGAGCACCAGGTAGCCCTGCGAGGCGAAGAGGTTGGCCAGCACCCACCAGGCATTGCTCGGCTGCAGGTCGCTGGGGGTCACGCCGGTGGAGTGCATCAGCACGATGATCTCGTCGCGCACGCGGTCAGCAGTTTGCGGATAGGCGATGAGGCCGGTGAGCGTCGCATCGGCTTGGCCACCGGGCGCGCGCGATGTGTAGGTAACGCGCTCCGAACGCACCGGCAGACCGGCGTCCGGATCCAATAGATTGGCCCATGCGAGCTCGGCTATCTCGGTGATCAGCGGCTCCAACACGAAGCGCACAGCACCGGGCAGGTTGAGCTCATCATCGAGATAGACATCCACGTACTGCTGAAAAAGATCGCGCACCGCGTCTGCGGGTGTCTCCAGGCTATCCTGAACCGCCAACGCCCTCGGCGCAGCGGCGCCGGTGGAAAACGTTGTCTCCACCTCGAATCGGTCACCGTTGTCTCGTTCGGCGAGAGCGGTCAACGTCACCGCCGCGTTTTCACCAAGCGCATCGCACACCAATCGGTGCTCGAACAGGCGATCGTAATCCACGCTGAGGTCCCGCACGCTGCGCAAGGCGGCATCTCCGGCGCACCCACCGGACTGCTGCAGCGTAAAGTCCGCGTAGCCTAAGTGGCTGAAAACGACTTCTTCGAGCACGGGATTCACGGCGGCGGCGCCTGAGCGCGGCAGCGCATCAAGTAGCGCCAGCGGTTCGCTGGGCGACACCGGCGGCGGTGCCGGAGGCGCCGGTGCACCAGAGCTGCCGCTGCCGCCTCCGCCGCACGCAGCAAGCCCGAGCAGCGCCACAATCAGACCGACCGCCACTACACGGCCGCGGCGGTTGACGGCGCGGGCCTGCAAACAAACAATTGAATACCTGTTCATCACGTTGTACCTGACCGTGGTCGACCTCACAGAGCTTCCGGACGAAACCGTCGGCCAGCTCGCCGACACGTTTCGCCTCATGGGCGACCATAGCCGCCTGCGCATCATTCTCGCATGTATGGGGGAGCCCATTCGGGTGGGCGACATCGCTACCCGGCTGGACCTCTCGCAGTCGCTGGTGAGTCACCACCTGCGGCTACTCAAGACTGCCCGCGTCGTTCGAGGGGAGCGTCGCGGCCGGCAGATGTTCTACGCGCTATGCGACGACCACATCGAACGCGTGGTGGACGATATGCTGGAACATGTGAAAGAAACCTGAACCGGCCAGAGCCGCCGAACAGCAACCACAGGGGGAGAAAAAGATGAGCAATCTCAACGGCCGCACGGCCATCGTCACGGGCGGCGCCCAGGGTCTCGGCGCGGCAGACGCCCGGGTGCTGGCCGAGCGCGGCGCCCGCGTAGTGATCACTGACATCGATGAGGCGCGTGGCCGCGCGCTCGCCGCCGAGCTCGACGGCGATTTCTTCCGCCAGGACGTCAGCGATGAGCCGACCTGGGATGCGCTGATGGCTTACGTGCTGGACAAGCACCGCCAGCTCGACGTGCTGGTGAACAACGCCGGCATCGCCGTCATCCACGACATCGAGTCCGCCACCACCGAAGAATGGCGGCGCACCCAGTCGATCCATCTGGACGGCACCTTCTGGGGCTGCCAGCGGGCTGTGAAGGCGATGAAGGCCCGCGGTGGCTCGATCATTAATATGTCCTCCATCGTCGGGTTGCAGGGGTCGGCGGATTACATCGCCTACTCCGCTGCGAAAGGCGGCATCCGCAGCCTGACGAAGTCCGTGGCGGCGCACTGCCGGCGACAGGGCTACGCCATCCGTTGCAACTCTGTGCATCCCGGCGCCATCAACACACAGATGGTGCAGGCGGCACTGCGTCACAGCTCCAATATCGACCTCGCCGGCGCCGAAGATCAGGAAGCCATGCGCCTGCAGCTCGGCCTCGGCGAGCCGCTGGACATCGCCAACATGGTGGCGTTTCTGGCCTCCGACGACGCCAAGCACGTCAACGGCGCCGAGATGGTGGTGGACAATGGCGCCACCGCGATCCTTGCCGGTTGATCACCATGAATCGAAACGAAGCGCTTGCGCAGCTCACCGCCGCCGGGCAACCCTTTGAGCTCACCGAGGTGGTTCAGTACGGCGCCTCGTGCCGCGCGTTCCGCAATGCTCCGGCGTCGCTGCGTCAGCTCTATGACGGGGCGCGCAGCGACGCGGAGTTCATCGTCTACGAAGCTGAACGCCTGACCTTCGAGGACGCCTGGCAGCGCGCCGCAGCGCTCGCCGCCCTGCTGCAGGCGCATGGGGTCGGTAAGGGCGATCGCGTGGCGATCTCCATGCGCAACTACCCGGAGTGGATCATCGGCTTTATGGCCGCCACGTCCCTGGGCGGCATCGCGGTAGCTATGAATGCCCTGTGGCAGGCGGATGAAATGGCCTACGCCCTGCGCGATGCTGAGCCGAAGGTCCTGCTCGCCGACGCGGAGCGGGTGCGCACGCTGCAACAGATTGACGCACGGCCGGCAGATCTCACGGTGTTTGCTGTGCGCATGCCCTCGCCGCCCACAGGCATCGTGTCGCTGGAAGACGCGCTATCGTCGTACGCCGGAGCAGCCATGCCCGAGGCAGACATTGATCCGGAGGACGACGCCACCATCTTCTACACGTCCGGCTCCACCGGCTTCCCCAAGGGGGCCGTGTCCTGCCAGCGCAATATTCTCTCCGCACTGATGTCCTGGGAGCTGGACTACGCAGCGCGAGCGCTGGAGCTCGGACTCGAAACGCCGCCAGCCACCGAGCAGCCAGCCACGCTGCTGGCGGTGCCGCTGTTCCACGCCACCGGTTCGCACGCCGTCTACCTGTCTTCCTACCGGGCCCAGCGTCGCGTGGTATGCATGTACAAGTGGGATGTGGCGCAAGCCGCCAACATCATCGCCGAGGAACGCATCAGCAGCGTCGTAGCACCCGCGGCCATGACCGGCGATCTGGTGCGCTACGCGCGCGATCACGGCGTTGACCTTTCCTCGCTGCTCACCGTCGGCGGCGGCGGCGCGCCGCGCGCGCCTGAGCAGGTGCGCAGCATCGCCAGCACGTTCGCCAACGCGTTACCCAACACCGGCTGGGGCATGACCGAGACCAACGCCATCGGCACCGGCATCGGCGGCGAAGACTACCTCGCACACCCGGAAAGCTCCGGGCGCGCTTCCGCCGTGCTCGATCTACGCATAGTGGACGAAGCTGGCACCCCGCTACCTGCCAACACCCGGGGCGAACTGCAGGTGCGCGGCACCTCAGTGATACGCGGCTACTGGCGCCGTCCAGACGCCAACGCCGAAACCTTCGACGGCCGCTGGCTGCGCACTGGTGACGTTGCCTATCTGGACGACTCCGGCTACCTCTACATCGTCGACCGCATCAAGGATCTGGTCATCCGCGGCGGTGAGAACATCGGCTGCGGGGCGGTGGAAGCGGCTCTGCTGGAACACCCTGAGGTGCGTGAAGCGAGCGTGTACGCTGTGCCGGACGAACGCCTGGGAGAAGAAGTGGGCACTACCGTGTTCGCTGGCGACTTTGCCGATGCCGACGCATTGCGCACCTTCCTCAGCGAGCGGCTGGCGCGCTTCGAGGTGCCGCGCTACATCCATTTTGCCGACAGTGAACTGCCGCGCACCGCATCCGGCAAAATTCTCAAACGCCAACTTCGGGAGGAAGCGATTGCCCGCCTCGCGCCGCAATCGCTTGCGTCAACATGAAGATACTGAAATACCTGCTGATCGGCCTGATCGTTCTTATCCTGCTGGCACTAGGCGGACTCTACGCTTCGGGTAACGGCGCGCTGCTGCGCATTGGCTGGGCCATGCTGTTCGGCGGCCCAGGTGCTCCGTTCGATGCGGCGCAAGCTGTGGAGGCGCCTGACTACGCCGACCCTGACAACTGGGCGGCGCTGCCTGAACGGGATGGTCTCGAAGACCGCCTGCCGGAAGGTGTGGGGTGCGGAGTCGTGCAGGGCCAAGCGCCGGTAGACGTGTTCTTCGTGCACCCCACGGGCTTTCTCGCCGGCGATACCTGGACGTTCGACATGAACCTGGACAGCCGCGCGGAGGAAAACACGCGCTGGATGATGGCCAACCAGGCCAGCACCTACAACGACTGCTGCAACGTCTACGCGCCGCGCTACCGTCAGGCCAGCATCTTCGCCTATTTCCGCGGCGAGGACGTGCGCGAGCAGGTGCTGGGTTTCGCCTACCAGGATGTGGCCCGCGCCTTCGACTATTTCATTGAGCATCGCAATGACGGCAGACCCTTCGTGCTCGCGAGCCACAGCCAGGGCACGCACCACGGCATTCGCCTGCTGCGCGAGAAAATCGACGGCACACCGCTGGCGCGGCGCCTGGTGGCCGCCTACCTCATCGGCGGCGGCCTGAAGCGCGCGCAGTTCGACGGGCTTGTCGATACCGCGCTATGCGATGCGCCGGATCAGACCGGCTGCGCGGTGCACTGGGACACCTGGAGCGAGGTAGCGATCGACAACGACTTTTCCGACAGTGCCGACAACGTCTGCGTCAACCCGCTGTCCTGGCGGCTGGACGGCGGCCTGGCCAGCGCAGAGCAACACCTGGGCTGGGTCGCCGCCTCCGGCGCTTTCCAGGCGGACTTCGGCGCCGATGAAGGCGCCACCGGTATCGATTTTGCACCTTTGCAGGCACCCGTAGTCCACTCGATCAGCGCACAGTGCCGTGGCGGAATACTGTTCATCACCGATCAATCCGACACGCCGCTCGGCCGCACCGGCG
Source organism: Gammaproteobacteria bacterium (assembly GCA_030428905.1). Classification (GTDB taxonomy): domain Bacteria; phylum Pseudomonadota; class Gammaproteobacteria; order Pseudomonadales; family Azotimanducaceae; genus SYFY01. The sequence goes on along the minus strand of JAUIED010000052.1, from coordinate 21,534 downwards.
GCTCGTTCGGCGGCGGCAACTATCACGGCCTCGACTATCCGGCCTTTCACATGAACATACGCGCCAACGCGCAGGCGCGGGTCGCCGCGTTTCTGGCGCGGGAGAACTGAAGCATGCGCATCATTAAGTGGACCCTCATCATCATCCTCGCCATCGTACTTCTGTTACTGGCGGCACTTGGCATCGGCTCACGCCTTTCCCTCGACGATGCGCACAGCTACAGCGCATCGGTGAGCGCCCTGCCCGGCATCGACAAATCTTCCAATGGCATCGTACTGATCGACACGGATCAGGGCCCGTACCGGGCCCGCGTGCGCAATCTCGATGGCGACGGCGAGACGGTGATTCTCCTGCACGGATTTCCCGTCACCTCTGCCATGTGGGAGCCGCTGCTGGACCCGCTGGCTGCATCCGGCTACCGGGTGGTGGCGTTCGACCAGCGCGGCTACAGCCCGGGCGTGCGCCCGCAGGATGGGGCCGAGTACGCAATCAACCACCTCGTTGCCGACGTGCTGCGCATCGCCGATCGCGTTGGCGCACAGCGCTTCCACCTCGCCGGCCACGATTGGGGTGCTGCCGTGGGCTGGACCACCGTGATGACGCACCCTGAACGCATCCGCTCGTGGACTGGACTCTCCATCGCCCACCCCACCGCATTTACCGAGGCGGTCGCCAACGATCCTGACCAGCGGTCTCGCAGCAGCTACTTCGCACTCTTCGCCACACCCTGGCTGCCGGAAGCCCTGATGTCATTCTACGACTTCGCCATAATGCGCGATTTCTATGGACCCATGCCGGAGGCTGCACGCGAAGAATATCTGGCGCTGTTCTCGGAGCCGGGCGCGTTGACCGCTGCGTTCAACTGGTACCGGCAGATGGCGGCCAGCCAGGGCGAACCCACAAGCCCGGAAATCGATACGCCTACCCTGTTCATCTGGGGCAACGACGACCCGTCCGCCGGACGCGTGGCGGTGGACGGTCAAACGCAATACATGCGCGGCCCCTACAAGCGCTTCGAACTGAACGGCGGGCACTGGCTGATGGAAACCCATGCAGACGCCATCGTGCCGATGGTGGTAGCGCACATCGCTGAGTTCAGCGGAGGGTAGCCCATGCTACTTGCGACTGCTGCGATTCCTGCCTGCCTTTCTCGACCCTCCTTGGTCCCACGCCTTACCGGCACTTGACGGCGACCATAGGTGCAGGCAGCGACATTATGTGTATAGTAGACACATATCCTACACACTATGACACCTGCCATGAGAACGAATATCGTCATAGACGATAACCTGCTGAATGAAGCCATGAAAGCGACTGGCGCGAAGACAAAGCGGGAGGCCGTAGAGCTCGGCCTCGCAGCGCTGGTTAAGCTCAAGAAACAAGAGAAACTACGCAGCCTTCGCGGAAAACTCAGGTGGACCGCCGAGCTTGAGCAGCTGAGGCTCGATGCATGATCTTTGTCGATTCAAGCGTGTGGATCGACTATTTCAATGGTACGGACACACCACAAACAAACAGACTTGATGCAGCGCTCGGCACGGAACCGGTTTCGCTGGGTGACATCGTTCTTGCGGAAGTGCTCCAGGGTTTTCATGACGAACGCGACTTTCGTCGGGCTCGACATGCGCTGGAAGAACTTACGGTCTACGAAGTTCTTGGCGTCGAGCGGGCAATCGAAGCAGCAAAACGATTTCGTCGGCTGAGGCAGATCGGCGTGACTGTGCGCAAGACTACCGATGTGCTGATTGGTTCGTACTGCATAGATGCAAAGTTACCGCTTCTTTACTCGGATAGAGATTTCGACCCTATGGTCGAGCACTTGGGACTCGTCTCAGCGCTGCGATCCGCCTGACAGAAAGTGCGTATCCAGCTTCGCAACCACGTGAGCGCCAGGGTGCTGGCACCGAGCCTTCTCCCCCCCATTCAAGTGCAATGCCTGAAGCCGTAGCGCCGCGAGTCGTGATAGTGGTCCTTGCGCGAAATAGGGAGTTCCCACGATAGCGCGCCTACCCAGGCCCCATGACAATCTGTACGACGCTACCGAAGCTGCCCAGAAGTTTGACCCGTCCACCTCCCCTACTCCTGCCGGCGCTGTGCGCCGCTGGCTTTGCCAGCATGTTGGTGCTGCCCGTGACAGGCGCTGTTGCGGTGTGGCTGACATTGATGGGTGCGTTACTCCCCATACTTCCTGCGTTGCGGCGGATACCCGCCGGGGTGACCTACATGGTGGCTGGCGGCATGCTCGGCTGGATGGTGGGACTGCGCTGGGACCTGGGCCAGGCGGCACTGTTCTCACTCGCAAGCTGGTGCCTTACCGCACCCACCTCACCCGTGGAGTATCTGACGGCCAAGCTCACGCTGACGCCCGGCACGCACATCGGCATGCTGGCAGGCTGCGTGGCAGGCATGGGCGTAGCACTACACGAGTCAGGTTTGCTGCGCCGATTGCCCGTCTGCTGTGCGGCCATGGGGGTGGTCATGCCAGTGACGGTGCTCACCGCCGACGCCGCATTTCGCAATCTTGCCCCACAGTCTCCAGACCTGAGCGTCGCCATCATGGCGGCCATCATGTGCACACTGTTGGCCGCCACGGCGGCCCTGCTGCACCCCCTCACCCGCGGAACAGCCATTTCCTCCACCAGAGGCGCGTGCTAACTTCGACCCGACACACATCAGGGGAGAAGAGCATGAGCCGCGCCACCGATCACGAAGTGGTTTCCATCTACCGTCACAGCGATGAACAGCTTGATGCGTTGCTGACCAAGGCGCCGGAGTGCGTGCTCATGTGGGGCACGAAGGACGGCTGGCCGGTGGGGGTGGTGCACTCCTACGTGTGGCACGACGGCAAGGTGTGGATCACCTTTGCCGCACACCGCCACCGCGCCTCCGCGATACGCCGCGATCCACGCGTTTCCGTGACGGTGAGCGGCCGCACCAGCGATGATCCTGAGTGCCCGCTGGGTGCCGTCACCATCAAAGGGCGCGCCGAGTTTCACGAGGACCGCGACACCAAGGAGTGGTTCTACCGGGCGTTGTCGAAGAAGGTCTCTCCAGACGACAAGGCCGGCGAGGATGCGTTCTACAGCCTGCTGGATTCGCCGCTGCGAACCCTCATCTCTGTGACGCCGGAGAAGTGGATTTCCTTCGATGCCGACAAGTCCGCTCGGCACCGCACGGGAGAGCTGTCGGAGGACGAGCTGTCGCCTCTGCAGAGCGCCGATGCGGAGCGTCTCGAAAAAGAACGCCAGCGCCGCGGCATCGACGGCTGAGGGAGAATCGCTATGTCTGAAGCCACACACGCGGTAGATCCTGATGAGCTGAAGCGTTACTCCTTCTCTGTCTGGAGCTACAAACAGGGCGAGATGGTGTCGCTGATGATTCACATCGGCGATCGTCTGGGGCTCTACCGGGCGCTCGCCGGCGCCGGCCCCGTGACGGCCGCCGAGCTTGCCAGAAAGACGGGTCTTCAGGAACGCTGGCTGCTCGAGTGGCTGCGCGGCCAGGCGGCAGCGCGGCTGCTGACCTACCACGACGGCGACCGCTTCGAGCTCACACCGGTGGGTGCTGCGGTACTCGCCGAGGAAGAGTCGAGCCTGTCGTTCGCGGCAGGCGCCTTTTCCGGGCAGACACCCCCCGAAACCGTGGACAAGATCGTTGATGCGTTCCGCACCGGCATTGGCCTCTCCTACGAGGAGCTCGGCCCGAATGCAGCGCACCGCACCGAGCGCATGCTCGGCCCGTGGACCCGCCAGGAGCTGGTACCGAACATCATCCCGGCGTTGGGCGGCGTGGCAGACAAGCTCGCAAAAGGCGGCGTCGCCGCGGACGTGGGCTGTGGCGGCGGCGTGGCATTGTTCGCCATGGCACAAGCGTTTCCCAACACGACCTTTCACGGTTACGACCCCAGCCAGCACGCCATCGACCGCTGCCGTGACAAGGCCGAACAACTGGGGCTCAACAACGTGGAGCTACACGTTGCCGGCGGCGAGTCGCTGCCGACGGAGCCGACCTTCGACTTCCTCATCAGCTTCGACTGCATTCATGACATGACGCGGCCAGGCGAGGTAATTTCCGCCATCCGCCGGTCCATGCAGCCGGAGGGAACCTGGCTGATCAAGGACATCCGCAGCATGCCTGATTTCAAACAGAACATGCGCAACCCCCTACTTGCCATGTTCTACGGGTTTTCCGTGTCGGCCTGCATGTCATCCGCGCTCTCGGAGCCCGGCGGCGCCGGGCTCGGCACACTGGGCTTCAACCCGCAGGTCGCCGAAGACATGGTACGCAGCGCAGGCTTCAGCCGCTTCCAGCTGCACGACTTCGACGATCCGAGCAACCTCTACTACGAAGTGCGGCCTTGAGCGCACACCATCCGCTGAACCAGGGCTTTCGCTGGCAACCGCACGCGGGGCCCTATCGGCTGATCAGTGACGCCCATGCCAAACAGTACGATGAGTTGGGTTTCTTCCTGCTGGAAGGGGTGTTCAGCGACGCGGAGATCGCCGAGGTGCGCGAAGCCATCGACCCGCTGGAAGCTGAATACGAACAGCGCTTGCGGGATGAACACGGCGGCCGCGCGCTGATCGCCCGCGCCGGAGAGATCACCTTCACCACACACCTGGTGACGCGATCTCCAATGCTCGCCCGCTTCAGCCGCCATCCGAAGCTGGTCGACCTGTGCCACGACACGCTTGGCCCCGGTGTGCGCCTGTACTGGGATCAGTCGGTGTACAAAAAGCCCGGCAACCCGGAGGAGTTTCCCTGGCATCAGGACAACGGCTACGCCTTCGTGCAGCCGCAGCAGTACCTGACCTGCTGGATTCCGCTCTCCCCGGCCACCGTCGACAACGGCTGCCCCTGGGTAGCACCTGGTCGGCACCAACACGGCACGCTGGAGCACAGCTTCGACGGCAACGGCCTGCGCTGCCTGGAGAGCGTGGAAGACGCGGTGGCTGTGCCCGCCGCGGTCGGCGACGTGGTGGTGTTTTCCTCGCTCACGCCGCACCGCACGGGGCCGAATCTCACCGGTGGGGTACGCAAATCCTACATCCTGCAGTACGCGCCAGAGGGTGCGGTGATCCACACGCGGGAAGGTGAGATCATCCGGGCGGACGACGCCGCCCGGCAGTATCGCATCGACTGAAAAGCCTGTTGCTGGATCGCCTCTTACTGGATGGCCGTGGGCTCTACAGTCACCGAGAACGGTGCGCCGCCGCCGGGGGCGTCCGAGATCGCCACGGTGTAGTAGCTACCCAACGCCAACGTCACGCGCTCGGGGCCGAAGATTGCAGTGTTGCTGCCCGTTTCGGTGAGCACGAGGTCGTAGTCCGCGGCGGGTTCAAGCGTGGAGTTCTGATTGCCGAGGCCAAGGGTGAAATCCGGATTGTTGTCAGCCGTCGTCTGACCCACCGGCAGCAGGTAGACATCCACCGTGCCGGCAGCAGGCGAACCGTGGAAGTACTGCACCTGCACGCCGGTAGCGATACGTCGGATCTCGGTGTTGATCAGTCCACCACTGGTGTTGGCATCTTCGTTTTGCGCCGCGTCCGTGAGCAGGCCGCCCACGAAACCGAGCACGAAAGTACCCGGCAGCACGTTGATGGTGCCGTCGAACACTTCGTCCGTATCCACACCATCTGCGGTGACAACGATGTTCACGGCGTTCTGCACCGGTACACCCCCAGCAGCACCGGTGCCGCGAAATGCGACGCCGCTGAGCAACGGCGCCCCAGCCGGCGTGCCTATGTGCGCCTCTACCGTGGTGACGTCAGCCACCAGGTTGGTCAGGCGCAGCTCCGTGCTGGTGGCTTCGCCGTCGAAAACGAGTTCTGTGTTGTTACGTATCGGCCGCATGGTGACGCGGTTGCCGCCGGGGCCGAAGTAGTCGGTGATGAACACGTGGGTACGGGAGTTGTCCGTGATTTCGAAGGTGCCGCTGTCGTAGATCACCGTCGTATTGTCCCCCGCCGGCGTCACGCGGAACCGCGCATCGGTGCGCGCCGTGGTGCCGATGAGCGGCGAGAAGCCATTGCGCGTCAACGTCGCAACGGGCGTTGCTGCGGTGATGTCGTCCGCGGCGGCGGTGAGGTAAACATCCAGATCCCCCTCGCCGCTGGCGCCGTGAAAGAGTTGCACTTGCGGCGCTGCCACTGTTCCGGTAGCCACGCCGTAGCGGTACTCCTCGTTCTCGACGATCACAACCGTCGGCGCAGCCACCGTGCCGGTGAGCCACACAATGGTTTCATCGTCGCGAAACAGCTTGATGTTGTCGGCGCCGGAGCGGGACAGGAGCGAGACCGAATCGCCGTTGCCATCCGCATAGGCGACCTCCACGTCAAACCCGGCAACGGTGCGCGCCTGCAGCACGCGCTGCCCGTAGGACACAGCCAGTGAGGACAGGCCGGCACTGGTGCTCGCCAGGCCAACGGCGATAGCCGGCGCATCAGCAATCGTGTGCACGAAACCCAGAATACCCTGGTCGAACGTGGGATCGGGAGGATCCACAGCGCCATTGCCGCCACCACCACCTCCACCGCAAGCGGCGAGCAGCAGGACTGATACAGCGAGAAGGGTGTGGTGTATACGCTTCACAAAGACGCCCCAGGGTAAAATCAGGCGCCGATTATACATACCCGGCAGGCCATCGCCTGCGCCGTACTGTCAGACGTGTGCGCTGGCAATCTCAAGCATCTCAGCGCGCGAAGGCCCGCGCTGCATGCGCGCCGCCGCATTGCGCGCCCGGCCGCGCAGCATGTAGCCCATCACAATGAGCTGGGTACGGCGATCCTCCAGGAAGGCGCCGGGCTTTTCCAGCAGATTGACCGTGCGCATCATGCCGCGATTGACGTGCAGGTTGTAGCGGGCCGCCGCGGCCAGGGCGTCGCCGAAGGCCGCTCCGAAGCGCTTCTTGAAGCCACTCGGCGCAGGGTCCACGAGCTGGCCTTCATGAATGGCCAGTGCCCGACGGATGCCGTTGCCGTCCTCTCGGCGGCTGGCCTCGTAGATGGGGCGCAGCTCGGCCTCTGTGCGCGCATCGAAGCCACGCGCACGATCGGTCGGATCCACCGTGCTGGAGAGCACATCAGCGAGAATGTGCGCGTGCAGAATGCCAATGCTGCAACCGCGGCCGTACAGCGGATTGGTGCGCAGCGCCGCGTCGCCCACAGCAAAGAAGTTGCGTACCCGCGGCGCACCCTCATCGGTGTAGTGACGCCATACCGCACGGATGTCGCCGATGCCGAATGGCAGCGTTGTCGCCTCAGCCCGACCGGGGTTCACCCATGGCTCCAGCCCGGGAATGCTGCGACACACCGCGTCGAACCCCTCGCCGCTTTTGATCGCCTGGCGCAGCTCCGTCTCACAGTTGTGCAGGCACACGATCACGGCAAAGTGACCGTTGTCACCAGGAAACACACCGAACTTGATGTAACCGAGATCGCCCGCGGAACGGTCGCGAGCGTTCCGCGGCGGCTCCTCCTGCCCCTCGCGCAGCTTGTAATGACGCGTGTAGTAAACGATTTCGGCGTCCTGGGATTCTTCCGGCACATCCACCCCCTGCTCGGCGAGCCAGCGGGGAAAACGCGTGGTGCGGCCACTGGCATCGACGATGACATCGGCCTCGATCACCTCACCATGTTCGGCCACACAGTCCCGGCGCACGCGCAGCCCCTGTGCCGTGGGCATCCCGTCCGCGTCATCCAGCACCACGCCATCTATCGTCAGATCGTTGATGATGCGGATGTTCGGCATGCGGCCCACGTAGCGGCGCAGCACCGTTTCAATGGTGGCCCGCCGGCACATCAGCACCCAGAGTTTTTCGTCGCCGGCAAGCGGCGTGTACTTGTCTTCGAGCTCGGGCGAGAGCATGTCGCGGTAGTCCACTCGCCGTGCGCCGGCGGCATAGAAATTCTCCAGCAGGTCCGGATAGCTCTCCTCCAGCAGGTTGCACATGAGGCCGAGAAACGCATGCGGATGGCGAAACTGCGTAGCACCCCGCCTCGGCCACTCGAAAAATGCCTGATCCGCACCACCCTCGGGCGGTGCGTCGTCGCGTTCGATCACCGTCACATCCAGGCCGCGTTTGGCGAGCGCAAGCGCGGTGCACATGCCGGCAATGCCGCAGCCGACGACAACGATGCGCTCCTGGGTAACTTCTGCCACTAGCCAAGCCCCGCCAGGAAGCTGAGGATCTCGGCGTTGACCGCCTCCGGCGCCTCCTGCTGCGTCCAGTGACCGATACCGGGGATCAGCTTGTTGATGCGCAGATCCTTCACGTAGGTTGGCATGTTTTTAAGGGCTTCGGCCGCCATCATGATGACGCCGTCCTTCTCACCAGCCACGAACATGGCAGGCTGCTCGATGGTGGTGGGCGCCCCGGCAGAGAGCTCCCAGGTGAGGTCGTGGTTGCGGTAGTAGTTGAGCGGCCCACGCATACCGGAGCGGGTGAACTCAGCCGCGTAGAAGTCGAGATCTGCCTCGCTGAGCCAAGCCGGCAGCACATCCGGGTTCGGCAGGCCGGTCAGAAGATCGGCGTCGGGGCCCTTCGGCGGCAGCGACAGAAGATCCGTTTCCCCCGCGCCCATCACCAGGAACTGTTTCAGCGCCGTGCGGATATCCGCCTCGAACTCGGCCTCCGCCACGCCCGGCTCGAAGAAGTAGAGCTGATAGAAGAACTGGCCTTTGAACATCTCGCGCATGGCAGGCATGGGCTGCACCGGCGAGCGTGGCGAGAACGGCACGCTGAGCGCACCGACAGCGTGAAAGACATCCGGCCGGTTTAGCGCGCAGCCCCAGGCCGTTGGCGCCCCCCAGTCGTGGCCGATGACCACCGCGGTGTCGTAGCCGAGTGCTGGCACCAGGCCGGTGATGTCGGCCATCACCTCAGCTTGATTGTATGCGTCGATCGCCTCCGGCTTGTCGCTCTTACCGTAGCCGCGCATGTCAGGCGCCACCGCGCGGTAGCCAGCCGCCGCCAGAGGCTCGAGCTGGTGCCGCCACGAGTACCAGGACTCCGGGAAGCCGTGCAGCAGCAGTACCAGGGGGCCGTCGCCGCACTCCGCGATGTTGAGCTCGATGCCGTTGGTCGCAACACGCCGCTGGGTGATTGCCATTCGTGCGTCCTCTTTGTGCCTGTCCAAGCAATGGCGTGGTGTTTTAGCATATTCTGGTGAAACAAAGGTAAAGGAAAGGGACCATGGCAACGCTCATCGGCAACATCCGCGCGGAAGACGACTACACCCACCCGCTCGGGCCGGAGAAGAATTTCAACGAGTCGGTGTACTTCAACTTTTTCGACCCGTCACAGAATCGCGGCGGTTTCGTACGCATCGGCAACCGCGCCAACGAAGGCTACGCGGAGATGACGGTGATCGTCTGGAACCCGGACGGCTCGGCGCTGTTCAACTACGCCAAACCCGAGATCACGAACAACGACGGCTGGAACGCCGGCGGCCTGTCCGTCGAAATTCTTGAGCCGGCGGAGCGTGTGCGCACCGTCTACGAGGGTAAAGCGCTGAACCTCGCCGACCCCCGCGCCATGAAAGATCCGGGCCGAGCCTTCAAGGAAAATCCGCGCGAGCCGCTGCGCATCGACCTCACCCACACCGCGGCAGGCCCGATGTACGGCCACGTGGGCGAGCCCGGCGACGGCAACGACTTCGCGCGCGCGCACACCGAGCAGCACATGAAGGTGCAAGGCAGCATTGCGCTGGGCGACGCGGCACCCATCGCCTTCAACGGCTGGGGCCTGCGCGACCACTCCTGGGGGCCCCGCTTCTGGCAGTCGACGCCAGGCTACCGCTGGATCACAGGCAACTTCAGCGACGACCTCGGCATGGTGCTCACCACCGGTGTCGATGGTGTGGGCCGCGGCGTGTTCCACGAAGGCGACACCTTGGCCCGCGTGGCCGAGGTGAAGCTCTCGGCAGAGTATGAACCAGGCACCAACTACCACCGTGCGCTCAGCGCCGATATCGTCATGGAAGACGGCCGCAAACGGCGCCTGGAAGGCCGCGTGATGGGCTACATTCCGCTGCGCAACCGCCGCGAAGGCAGCCAGACCCACGTAGGAGAAGGCATGACCGAGTACACTCTGGACGGCGAGCACGTGGGCTACGGCCTGAGTGAATTCCTCGACCAGACATCCTGATGCCGCGCGTCGTCATCACGGGCGGTGCGTCCGGCGTGGGTGCCGCCCTGGCCGCCCGGGTTGCCAACGCAGGCGCCGAGGTCTGGGTGCTGGATGTGCAGGCTCCGGCCAGTGCGCTCCCAGGTGTCACAGCCGTCCATACTGACCTCACCGATGCCACCAGCATCGCCGCGGCGCTGAACGCCCTGCCGGAGCGCATCGACGGGCTCGCCAACGTCGCCGGCATGGCGCGTGCGCCAACACCGGCGCCGGTGATCGCCGTGAATTTTCTGGCCCTGCGCCACCTCACCGAAGCGCTGACACCACGCATGGCCGCCGGTGGCAGCATCGCCAATGTCTCGTCCATCGCCGGGCGTGATTGGGCACGTCGTGTGGACAAACTCGAGCCGTTGCTGGCAAGCGGCAGTTTCGAGGTCGGCTTATCCTGGTGCGCCGCTAACGAGGCCAGCATCGCCCGCGATCCCTACACGCTGTCCAAACGCCTGGTCACGGCCTACACCCTGCGCCGCGCCGCCACCTTCGTGCGCACCGGCGTGCGTGTGAACTGCGTGAGCCCCGGTCCCATCAGCACGCCGCTGTACCCGCAGTTCGAAGCGCTCATGGGTAAAGATCAGAGCGACTGGACCATCGAGCAGATCGGCGCGGCCGCCACAGCGGACGACATCGCTCAGGTGCTGGAATACCTGCTGATCGGCGACAGCCGCTGGCTGAACGGTGTCGACATTCCGGTGGACGGCGGCTATTCCGCCGGGCTCAGCGCCGGCTGGATCGACTTCGAAGCATCGCCAGTCATGAAAAAGATCAGGGCGCGTCGAGGCGAATGACCACCAGCTTGCCGTTGAGCCAGTCCGGCAGCCACGCAGGCGCCGTGGGCCGCAGACGGCTGAAGATCTCGGCGGTGTAGGCCGGGTCGTCGAGCACCACCTTGGCATGGCCGGTAAGCGTCTCGCCCTGGATGAGCAGCGTCACCGGTGCCCCATCGCCACGAAACGCGCGCCACCAACGACCGTCGATGCCCATGAAGACCACATCACCCTCACGCAAATAATTCACCGGGTATGTGGTACCGTCGGCCAGCGTAACCAGCATGGCCCGTTGTGCGCGTTCACCCTGCGGATTGTCGCGCAGATCCTCAACCACCTGCGCGTTGCCGACGGTCCGCATGTAGGTCAGGTAGGCAACCGGTACCAGTACCAGCACCGCCAGGCCAATCCAGAGCACCCGCATTCGATCCCCCTTGGAAACGGAAGTAGCATAGAGGGTAACTGAAACACGCCGCGGGAGGGCAGCAATGGACAAACGACACATGGGCCGGCACGGCCTCGAGGTACCGGTACTATGCCTCGGCACCATGACCTTCGGCCTGCAGGTGGATGAAGCGGGTTCGCGGCGAATTCTGGACAAGGCATACGACGCCCGGCTGAGCTTTCTCGACACCGCGGACGCCTACCCGCTCGGCGGCTCCATCGACACCATCGGCGAAACTGAGCGCATCATCGGCCGCTGGATGCAGGACAAGGGCAACCGTGACGACATCATCCTCGCATCCAAGTGCTTTGCCCCTACCCGCCGGGGCTTAAACAACAAGGGGCTGTCGCGCGCGCACATCGTGCGCTCCGTGGAAGACAGCCTCACGCGGCTGCAGACCGACTACATCGACCTGTATCAGGCACACGGCTTCGACGCGGACACACCCATCGAAGAAACGCTGCGCGCCTTCGAAGACCTGGTGCGCGCGGGCAAGGTGCGCTACATCGGCTGCTCAAACTACCCAGCCTGGCGTCTGGCAGACGCCGTGCACACCGCAGCAAGGCTCAACCTCGGCGGCTACATGTGCCTGCAGCCGCGCTACAACATGCTCTACCGCGAGATCGAAACGGAGCTTCTGCCGCTATGCCGCCACCATGGCCTCGGCGTGATCGTCTACAACCCGCTGGCCGGCGGCTTTCTGTCGGGCAAGTACCGGCCAGGGCAGGACGTGGAGGATGGCACGCGCTTCTCCCTCGGCCAGGCCGGCCAGATGTACCAGTGGCGCTACTGGCAGGAAGCACAGTTCGAGGCCGTGCAGACCCTGAAAGCGCAGGTGGAGGGCCGCGGTCTGAACCTGGTATCCGTGGCCGTCGCCTGGGTGATCGCCCAGGCCGGCATCACCTCCGCCATCATCGGCGCGTCGAAGCCGGAGCAACTCGACGCTAACCTGGCGGCGCTGGAGGTAACGTTCGACGAAGAGCTGAGTGAAGCGTGCGATGCGGTGTGGTGGTCGCTGCCGCGGCGGCCGGTAGTGGAGGGTTACCGCTAGACATTGCAGGTGCCGAACAAGACGCAGACCCGCACCTTGGGTTACGGTTACCGCTCTCGATAACAACAACAAGAAGAAGATGTCAGCAGTCAAACCCCCTCTGATCAGCGAATCCGTCAAACGCTACACCCTGGGTGTGCTGGTGGTGGTGTACACCTTCAACTTCATCGACCGGCAGATCCTGTCCATCCTCATCGAGCCCATCAAAGCGGATCTCGGCGTTACCGACTTCGCCATGGGCCTGCTGAGCGGCACGGCGTTCGCCATCTTCTACGCCGTGCTCGGCATGCCGCTGGCGCTCATCGCCGACCGCTGGAACCGGCGCAATCTCATCGGCCTGTCGCTCGCCATCTGGAGCGGCATGACGGCCCTGTCTGGCCTCGCCATGAACTTCTGGCAGCTGGCCGTAGCGCGCATCGGCGTCGGCATCGGCGAGGCCGGCTGCAGCCCATCGGCGCACTCCATGCTCGCGGATCTCTATCCGGCCAAGGAACGCGCCACCGCACTCGGTATTTACTCCCTCGGCATTCCGTTCGGCATCATGTTTGGCCTGTTTGCCGGCGGCGCCATCGCCGACACCTTCGGCTGGCGCACGGCATTTTTCATCGTCGGCATCCCAGGGCTGATCCTGTCGGCCATTGTCTTTCTCACGGTCAAGGAGCCTCCGCGCGGCCACGCTGACGGGCATCAGAGCAGTGATGGCCCGGCGAACCACCCCTCCATCCTCGAAGTGTTCCGCTATCTCGTCAAACGGCCGGCATTCGTGCACATGGCCATCGGTGGTGGCCTCACAGCCTTCGTCGGCTATGGCCTGATTACCTGGGCACCGACCTTCTTCGTGCGCAGCCACGGTATGAGCCTCACCGAAGCCGGCTTCTATCTCGGCCTGGTGCTAGGCATACCCGGCGGTCTCGGTATCGTGCTCGGCGGCTGGATGTCAGATCGCTACGGCGCCCGGGACACGCGCTGGTACCTGTGGGTTGTGGCTGTGGCACTCCTGATCGTGGTGCCAATCGGCGCCATCGCGTTTCTGCTCGAGAGCTGGTGGCTGTCGCTCATCCTGCTGTCGTTTCCAGTCATGCTGGGCAACTTCTACCAGGGCACCACGTTCGCGCAGACCCAGGGGCTCGCACCCGTTCGCATGCGCGCGGTGGCGGCAGCGATTTTGCTGTTCATCTTGAACTTCATCGGCTTCGTGTTCGGACCGCCCGCCGTAGGCATCCTGTCCGATGTGCTCACCGGGCCGTTCGGCGCCGACGCCCTGCGCTACAGCCTGCTGATCTGGGGTTTCGTCAACCTCTGGTCTGCATACCACTATTGGTATGCAGGTAAGAAGTTGCCGGAAGACCTGGCGCGGGGGTGATGCGGGGAGGCTCAGCGTAGCGAACAGACACCGAGGTGCTTCTGGTACGGCTTGTTGCACGCCCAGCTTTTGCCGTCGTAACGCAGGTGTGCATTCTCTGGCACCTGCACGACGGCACAGCCATCGGCCACTTGCGCGTAGCCTCGATCACACTCCCAGCCCACGCCGTAACCCCGTGTTTCAGAAAGGTACGCATTTTCCGGCACGACGATCTTGGTGCACTTACCGCGGCCTGGTGAGTACCCACGCTCGCAGTCCCAACCTCGTTCAGATGACGCTCGTTCCGAAAGAAAACCATTTTCCGGCACTACGATGCGTTCGCAGTTCGCACCAACCAGCCGAAAGCCGCGGTGACACTTCCAGCCCGGACCGAAAGAACCGGTGACAAGATAGCCGTTGGCCGGCACAGGGACTTGCGCGCAACTGTCATCGTCCCGTCTGAAACCCCGATTGCAACGCCACTCAGTGCCTGATGCCTCAAGGTAGCCGTTCTCGGGCACTTGAACCTCGACGCACTGACCACCCTCCACGCGAAAGCCATGGCGACAATCCCATCCTCGGCCATAGGTACCGGAGGTCGGGTAAGCATTTACCGGAACGTCGACGGGCTGACACTGTTCTTCGGATCCGTCGGACCCTTCAGAATCTTCCGATTTTCTGAAACCGGCATCGCAGCTCCAGCCTGACCCGTAGGATCTAGCCGTCGCATTGTCCGGCACCTCTGCCCGAACCACTCCGGCGCAAAGCAGCAGCTGACTTAACACAAAAGCAGACACATACCGTAAAGATGGCCATGTGCAGCGCCGTGTCGTTGGAATCTTCATCATCATTATCCTCATCGAATGTCGCAGCGGCGTGGTAAACGCTCAGAGCAACGTGCAAGTGATTGCCTGAAACTATTCGATGAGAGGCCAGAACCGGCCGCATGTAAGCGGTGCAAAAGCCGCTCGCGTGCATATTCAAGGAACAAACCCACTATACGCGGATACGCAAGCAGTAACACACCGAGCACTCGTTACTGCGAACAGTGTCGAAAAGACTTCGTGCAATTCTCCGTTAGAAAGCATAAGGTGGGCCCTGATTCAGGAACCTCTGTTCCGATTTCTTCCGAGCTTCACCTCTCGCCTGTTCATCGGCAATCGCTTCTAGATCAAAAACGAACCGTCGGCAAACCTGCCGGCCTGTAACGCATGCGCGTGCCCTTTTCAGGCAGGCGCATGCAAATTAACGCGCACACAACGCGTCGGAGTTATCTAAATGAAAGTATATGTAGGAAATCTGCCCTGGAGCGTCACCAACGTCGAACTCCAGGATTTGTTCGAACCTTTTGGCAGCGTCGATTCTGCTCGCGTCGTCACCGACCGGGACAGCGGCCGCTCACGTGGCTTCGGTTTCGTGGAAATGGCAACACAGCACGCTACCCAAGCCATCGCATCGCTCAACGGTCGCGAGATCGACTCACGCGCCTTGCGGGTGAACGAAGCAAGCCCGGCCGGGGAACGCAACAGCAGATTCTGAGAGCCGATAAGCATTACCCGAGCCGCACTGCGGCTCGGCCTCCACACAACGAGTTCCCCACATGACCGATCAAGACGCCGCCCTCATGGCGCGCCACGGCATCATTGCCGAAGCAAAGACCATCTACCTCTACGCAGGCTATCGCTACGAACGGCTGGCAGATGCCGTACGCTACGCTGAAGCTCAGCAATCTCAGCCATCAGAACAGGGCAAGCACGAAGCTTCCGGCGAGCCGCTTTGATTGAGCCGTTACTACTCACGACCACCCGCATCAGCACGATGCATGGGAACAACTCACTTACCAACGCCACCGGCTTCTTCTACCAGCACGACGAAAGATTGTTTCTGGTGACAAGCCGGCATGTGTTCGTGGACGAACCTTCAGAGCATCATCCCGACCGGGTGGAGATCGAACTCCACACCAACCGTCAGAACCTCACCCAATCGATCCGTTTTTCGATTCCACTGTATCGACACGGCCTGAGCCTGTGGCGCCAGGCGGAAGACGACGGCGGCGCTATCGATATCGCAGCCATCGAGCTGGAGCGCAGCAGGCTGCCGCAGACCGCGCACTACCGCGCTTTCACGCAGCAGAATCTCCTCACCAGCTCCCATCCGGTAGAGATCGGAACAACCATGCTGGTGGTCGGTTTCCCTTTGGGATTTCACGATGACCTGCACCACCTGCCCGTGGTGCGACATGCCATCACCGCCTCTTCATTCGCCATGCGCTTCCAGGGCAATGGCTACTTCCTGACCGACTCACGCACCCACCGTGGCACCAGCGGCGCGCCGGTCGTGATGCGCAACGCACACAAGTCCAAGCACAACGATCTGCCCTGGACCTTGCTCGGCGTGCACTCCGCGCGGCTGGACACCACAAGGGACATCACCATCGACGAAGCGCTGGGTCTGAACTGCGCATGGTTTGCTGATGTGCTGCCAACCCTCGCGGGAATGCGCACCCCGAACTAGCGCACCCGGCACGTATCACCGGGCCGTCCCTCAAAACCGCACATCGAGCCGGACACGGGTCCGCCGCAGCCCACAGCGCTTCACGGAAACGACCTGACACCTGGGTCTTGTTGCCTCTATTTGTTGCGAATCATTCTCATTCACATTAGCATTCATCAATCGAGACGCGTCAGGAACCAACATGCCCCGCCCGACCAGACTCTTTCGGCACCCCGCAACGGCACTCCTTGCCTTGGGATTGAGTGCCAGCCCACTTGCGCAGCAGACGCTCATGGAAGAGATCGTCGTGCGCGGCAAATACCTGTCACTCGACAAGGTGGACTCGGTAAAGACGCCAACCCCGATCATCGATGTGCCGCAAAGCCTGTCGATCCTCACCGAGCAGCAGATCCAGGCGCAGGCATTCCAGAACTTCGGCGACGTGCTCAGATACACGCCAGGGCTCTCCATCAGCCAGGGCGAGGGACACCGGGACGCCATTGTCATCCGGGGAATCGAATCCACCGCAGACTTCTTCATCGACGGGATGCGCGACGACGTGCAGTACTACCGCCCGCTGTACAACGTTTCTCAGGTGGAAGTACTGCGCGGCGCGAACGCCCTGCTGTTCGGCCGCGGCGGCGGTGGCGGCGTAATCAATCGCGTACAGAAGCGCCCGATGGTCGATGAACGGTTCGCAACAGTCACCGCAAGCGTCGACTCGTTCGGCGCCCACTCGACCTGGCTGGACGGCAACTCAGGCCTGGGCGATCGCACCGCCTTCCGCCTGAACGGCTACTACCAGCACCTGGAAAATCATCGAGACGCGTTTGACGGCGAGAGCTACGCCATCAATCCGACGATGACGGTGGATGTGTCAGATGCATCCACGCTGATGTTTTCCTATGAGTACGTGAACGATAATCGAGTCGTTGATCGCGGCGTGCCGTCGCGGCAGGTGGCAGGTGGGCCGAACAAACCTCTTGAGGGATTCGACGAGGTATTCTTTGGATCTCCCGACGAAAACAAGACAACGCTGCAGGCCCACCTCGTTCGCGTAAGGCTCGACCACGATTTCTCTACCCGCATGCGGGGCAACGTGACGGTGCAGTATGCGGATTACGACAAGGCGTACCAGAATCTCTACGCCAGCGACGCGGTGACGCTGATCGGCGGCACATTTGCCGACGTCGAACTGGATGGATACCGTGACCTGACCGACCGCGAGAACCTCATCGTACAGGCGAATCTCGTGAGTGAGTTTGACACCGGAGCACTGCACCACACGCTGCTCATCGGCATAGAGGCCGGCGACCAGCAGACCGCCAACGCACGTTTCGACAACGTGTTCGCGATCAACGGCGGCGATCAGCTGCGCATTCCCTTTGCGGACCCGCTGGACATTCCCGACTTTGCGTTCGACAGAACTTCCCGAAACCGTCAATCCGATGTGCGATTCACATCGGTCTACGCGCAGGACCAGATCGACCTCACGAGCAATCTCAAGCTCGTTGCGGGTTTGCGTTACGACACCTTCGACATCGAAGTGGTCGACTTCGTGGAGCGCAACGATACAGACGCCATTGACGGCGACTTCAACCGGCGGGATAGCGAGGTTACCCCCCGGCTGGGGTTGATCTACAAACCGGCAGAGAACATCTCGCTCTACGCAAGCTACAGCGAGACCTTCCTGCCACGGTCGGGGGAACAGTTTCTGACCCTCAACCTCGACGCCGAAAGCACCCGGCCGCAATTCTTCGAAAACTCCGAGATCGGCTTGAAGTGGGATCTCAACCGCGACCTGAGCTTCACCGCAGCCCTGTTCGAGCTTGACCGGGAAAGCTATACCTCCGTGGATCCCGCCGACCCGGCACGGTTGATCGTTGTCGAAGGCTCGAGAACTCGCGGCGCTGAGCTGCAGCTCAGCGGCAACCTCACCGACAACTGGACCATCAACGCAGGCTACGCCTACCTCGATGGCGAGGTGGAACGCGCAGACGGTGGCGGCGCTTCAGGCAACGTCACCGCGCAAACACCAAGGCACATGTTTTCCGTGTGGAGCGGCTACCGCCTCTCCGAGCGGCTGAGCATTGCCTTTGGCGCAACACACCAGGACCGCTACTTCGTACGCGAAGACAATACCGTGGAAGTCCCGGGTTACCTGCGCATCGACGCCGCCGCATACTGGACGGTGAGCGAACGGGTAAGGCTGCAACTCAACGTGGAGAATCTGCTCGATGAGGAGTATTTCCCAGACGCGCACAGTAGCAACAACATCTCCACCGGCGAGCCGCGCAACGTCCGCCTGTCTGTGGTCTTCGACATCTGAGAGACAAACATGAAGCGAAGTTTCCTGGTGAAAGCCCATCTCGTAGCGGCAGCGTTCTTTGCGCCCGTGCTGCTGCTCATGGCGCTGTCCGGCGGCGCGTACCTGATCGGTCAGAAGGGCGACGTGGTACGCACCCCCGTCACGCTACCCGCAAACACGTCTATCGACAGCCAGAGCCCAACCCTGGAAGCAGACGTGCGCGAGCTTCTCCGCCAGATAGACCCTGAGTTCGACTTCGAATATCTGAAGATCAACGGCACCACCCTGATCACACGGCCTACGTCCCAGGTGTTCTACGAGCTCGATGCTGGCGCCGAGGCGCTCGCGATACGCAAAGTGACGCCAAATCTCATCAGCCGCCTGATCGAGCTGCACAAGGGACATGGGCCAGGCGCATTCAAGGAGTTTCAGAAATTCATGGCGGCAGCGTTGATGTTCGTTCTGATTTCCGGGCTCTGGCTGGGCCTTGCGTCGACGCAGCTACGCACCATCTCCGCGGTCACCGCCCTAGGGGGGCTGATCGTCGCACTCCTACTCGCGTTCTGATCATCCAGCCGCTAACCGGCGGCTGCACGCCGAAGACGGTCGCGCACCCCCAGCCATGCATCGCCCGCGGGCGGCGATTCGACGACGATGATATCGAGCTGTCGGGCGTCCAAACGATGCAACTCCGCGTACAACCGCTGGGCAGCGCCTGCCGGATCATTCGGTAGCCGGACGTCGACCGCTACCGGACCGGCCGGCGGGTTGAAACCAAGGTAGCCGATCCGCTCGCCAGGTCCCGCAGGCCAGGATGCCTCGTCATCAGCCGGAACCATGACGGTCCGCGTCGTTGGTGCGTAGTGCGACGTATCCTGTCCGGCAGTGCGCAACTCAGGTGTCGCACTGGTGCTGAGAATAACCTCGAGGCCGGTGACCTCAGCGATGGCATCGGCGCCGATCAGACCCGGCCGCAGAATCACCGGGTTCGCCTGCAGGCAGCCGACGATGGTGGATTCGATACCACCCATGCATGCCCCGCCTTCAAGGATCATGGGCGTCTGCTCGCCAAACTGGCCGCGTACGTGGTCGGGGGTCGTCGGGCTGATGCGCCCGTAACGATTGGCGGAAGGCGCTGCCAGGCCACCATCGAAAGCGGTGAGCAACGCAAGCGCAAGCGGGTGCTCGGGCACCCGAAGGGCAACCGTATCCTGGCCGCCAGTCACCGCGTCCGGCACCCGTTCGGAGCGCGGCAATACCAGGCTTACAGGTCCCGGCCAGAAGGCTTCGGCGAGCTGCCGCGCGTAGTCGGGAATGTCGCGCGCCCAGGCATCGAGATGCTCGGGGCCGGCGATGTGCACGATCAGCGGTCGGCTCGACGGCCGCCCCTTCAACGCAAAAATGCGCGCCACGGCCTGCGGGTTCTGCGCATCCGCCGCGAGCCCGTAGACCGTTTCCGTGGGGATCACCACCAACTCGCCAGCGCGCAGCAGACGCACCGCGCTGTCGATGTTTGTACCGCTCATAGCCTGACTCAGTCGATCATTGCAGGGCGAGCATATCCACTTGCGGGTGGTATTTGCAGGTAATATGCGCACTCCGCCAACAGCACAGCCCTGAAAGACCGTGGACACCATCACCCTGACCAAACCGGACGACTGGCACCTGCATGTACGCGACGGCGCTGCCCTGGCACAAGTGGTGCCTTTCACCGCTCGCCAGTTCCACCGCGCCATCATCATGCCGAACCTGAACCCGCCGGTGGCCACCACCGAGCAGGCGCTCGCCTATCGGCAGCGCATCATCGATGCCGTGCCTCAAGGCATGGAGTTCGAGCCGCTGATGACGCTGTACCTCACCGACAACACCCCGCCGGAAGAAATCACACGGGCCCAGGACAGCGGCCAGATTTTCGGCGTCAAACTCTATCCGGCTGGTGCCACCACCAATTCTCAGTCGGGCGTGACGGGCCTCGACAAATGCACGCATACACTGGCAGCCATGGAGCGCGTCGGGCTGCCGCTGCTGGTGCATGGCGAGGTGACACACGCGCACATCGACATCTTCGACCGTGAGGCAGTGTTCATCGACGAAGTGCTCATCCCGCTTCTGGACCGGTTTCCTGCACTCAAAGTGGTGTTCGAGCACATAACCACGGCCGATGCCGCGCAGTTTGTCGAAGCCGCCCCGGCCAACGTCGGCGCCACCATCACCGCGCACCACCTGCTGCTCAACCGCAACGATATGCTCGTGGGCGGCGTGCGCCCCCATAACTATTGCCTACCGGTATTGAAGCGTGAAACGCACCGTCAGGCGCTTGTAGAGGCTGCTACATCCGGTAATCCCAAGTTCTTTCTCGGCACCGACAGTGCGCCACACAGCCGTTCCACCAAGGAGCACGCTTGTGGATGCGCTGGAGTGTTCAGCGCACCAAACGCCATGGAGCTGTACGCCGAGGTCTTCGATGCCGCCGGCCGGCTGGATGCGCTGGAAGGCTTCGCCAGCCACCACGGCCCGGATTTCTACGGGCTGCAGAGAAACCAGCAGTCGATACGGCTGGAGCGCCGGGAATGGCAGGTGCCCGCTGAGTACCCTTACCTCGATGAGACCATCGTGCCCTTTATGGCGGAGCAACCGCTGCGCTGGAGCATCATCGGCTGATTCGCACACAGCCCGTCCCAGCAGGATGGCGCCGTAGACAAACAAGAGTGGATCTATCCTCATCTGCTACGATGGCGTGGAGATTCGACAGACGGGAGGTGCGCTTTGGCAATCGGACGACTGGAAGGCAAAGTTGCGGTGATCACAGGGGGTGCCAGCGGCATCGGCAAAGCCTGCGCCCTGCGGTTTGCCGAAGAGGGCGCCGATGTTCTCATTGCGGATCTCGTTGCCGAGAGATGCCAGGCTGCTGTGGTCGACATCCGTCGAACCACCAACGGCCGCGC
>JAUIED010000276.1 GCA_030428905.1 Gammaproteobacteria bacterium | reverse complement strand
CTCGGACGCCTGCGGGCCGAGCACGTGCACGCCGAGAATCCGGTCGGTTTGCGCATCGGCGATGATCTTCACGAATCCTTCCGTGTCATTGGCGGCGAGCGCCCGGCCGCTGGCAGCGAAGGGGAACTGGCCGACGTTGTAGGCGTCACCGCTGGCCTTGACCTCCTGTTCGGTCTTGCCCACCCACGCCACCTCCGGGTGCGTGTAGATCACGCTCGGAATGCAGTCGTAGTTCACCAGCGGCTTGTAGCCGGCGATGCGCTCGGCCACCATCACGCCCTCTTCCGTACCCTTGTGGGCCAGCATCGGCCCGCGTACCACGTCACCCACGGCGTACACCCCGGGCGCGTCCGTGGCGCAGAGATCGTTCACGAACAGAAAGCCGCGCTCGTCGAGGTTCACGCCGCAGTCGTTGCTCAGAAGGTTTTCCGTATACGGCCGTCGGCCAACGGCAACGATGAGCTTGTCGACGGTGACACTCTGCTGCTCATCACCCGACTTGTAGGTGACGTTGACGGCCCCGTCAGCGACGTCAGCCCCCGTTACGAGGCATCCCAGGCGCACGTCAAGGCCTTGCTTTTTGTAGGTCCTCAACGCATCACGAGCCACCCGCTCATCGGCCATGGGCAGAAATTCTTCCAGCGCCTCGAGCACCACCACTTCTGAACCGAGACGGTTCCACACGCTGCCGAGCTCGAGGCCGATGACGCCGGCGCCGATGATGCCGAGCCGCGGCGGTACGGCGTCGAACTCCAATGCGCCGGTAGAGTCGACGATGTAGCCCTCGGTGAGCGGTGTAGGCGGAATTTCCACCGGCACCGAACCCGGCGCGAGGATGACGTGGCCCGCCTGCAGAACCTGTACCGCGCCGTCGTGGGCGGTGAACTCGACCTTGCGCTCAGCGAGCAGCTTGCCGGTGCCGGCGAGGTGTGTGACACCGTTACCCTTGAACAGCCCAGTAATACCGCCGGTGAGGCCGGATACCACCTCGTCCTTGCGGGCAATCATGGTCGGCACGTCGATACGCACGCCCTCCACCTGCACGCCGACGGCAGCGAAGTTCTCCTTCGCGTCGTGGTACTTGTGCGAGGCGTCGAGCAGCGCCTTGGACGGAATGCAGCCCCAGTTCAGGCAGGTACCGCCAAGCACCGGCTTGCCGTCCTTGCCGAGAGACTTGTCGATACACGCTGTAGACATGCCGAGTTGTGCGGCCCGGATCGCCGCAGCGTAGCCCGCGGGCCCCGCTCCGATGACGATGACGTCGTATGAATCGCTCAACTTCGACCTCCTGATACTTATCTATAGTTCGAGCAGGATCCGCGCAGGATCTTCCAGCAGCTCTTTGATCGTTACGAGAAATTGCACCGCCTCGCGACCGTCGATGAGCCGGTGATCGTAGGACAGCGCCAGATACATCATCGGCCGCACGACGATCTCGCCGTCGACCACCACCGCGCGATCCTGAATCTTGTGCATGCCCAGAATACCGGTTTGCGGCGGATTGAGGATGGGCGTGGACAACATCGAGCCGAAGATGCCGCCGTTGGAGATGGTGAACGTGCCGCCCTGCATCTCCTCGATGGTGAGCTTGCCGGAACGGGCCCGCGCACCGTAGTCATTGATGCTGTCTTCGATCTGCGCCAGAGACAGAGCATCCGCATCGCGCACCACCGGCACCACCAGCCCGCGCTCGGTGGAAACCGCCACGCCGATGTCGAAGTAGCCGTGGTAGACGATGTCGTCGCGGTCGATGGACGCGTTCACCGCCGGAAACCGCTTCAACGCCTCCACACTTGCACGCACGAAGAACGACATGAAGCCAAGCCGCGTGCCGTTGTGGGCTTTCTGAAACTCGTCCTGAAAACGCTTGCGCAGGTTCATCACCGCCGTCATGTCCACCTCGTTGAAGGTGGTAAGCATGGCGGCGTTGTGCTGCGCCTCCACAAGGCGGCGGGCAATGCTGGCACGCAAGCGTGTCATGGGCACGCGCCGCTCGATGCGCTCGCCGGTGGTCGATGTTTCATCCAGCGCCAGTTCCGGCGTGGGCTGCGCCACCGGCTGATCGTCCACCCGCTCCGCGGCGGTTCGCGCCACATCCTCCTTGGTCACACGGCCATCACGACCGGTGCCCTCGACACCGCTCATGTCGATGCCCATCTCGTCGGCCAGCTTGCGCGCCGCTGGCGAGGACAGGATCTCGGCCTCGTCGTCCTCGGCCGGTGCCGCGGCAACTGGCGCCTTGGCCACTTCGCCGGGCTCAAAGTGCGCGATGACTTCCTCGCTGGCTACGATCTCTCCAGCTTCCTTCAGAATGCTGGTGAGCACGCCGTCTGCCGGCGCCACCACTTCCACGACCACCTTGTCGGTTTCCACCTCCACGAGGAGTTCGTCGCGGCGAACGGGCTCGCCTACGGCCTTCTGCCAGTCTGCAATGGTCCCTTCGGAGACCGACTCCGGAAAGGTTGGGGCTTTGATATCCATGATCTATCCAAACAGAGCGTCTTGCACCAGACGCTGTTGACGTTCTGCAAACAGGTGCACGTGGCCGCTGGCAGGCGCTGCAAAAGGTTTACGCCCAGCATAGAGCAGATACAGCGACTCGTCGTGCTCGAGTATCACACGGCGCATGTGATGCTGGCTGGCATACCAGGCGCCCTGGTTCATGGGTTCCTCCTGGCACCACACCACATCCTTGAGGTTGCCGTAGGGCGCGATCACCGAGGCCAGCTCCTCCTCCGGGAACGGATAGAGCTGCTCGATGCGTACAATGGCGGCGTGGCTGGCACCTGCCTCCCGCCGAGCTTCCAGCAGCTCGTAGTAGACCTTGCCGCTGCACAGAATGAGGCGCTGCACCCCCGCCGGATCGATGTCATCGACTTCGCTGATGACCGTCTGAAACTGCCCGTCGGCCAGCTCATCCAGCGTCGACACCGCAAGCTTATGACGCAGCAGGCTCTTCGGCGTGAGGGCCACCAGGGGCACCCGCCAGGGCCTGATCGCCTGCCGTCTGAGCATATGGAACACCTGCGCCGGCGTGCTTGGCACGCACACCTGCATGTTGTGCTCGGCACAGAGCTGCAGAAACCGCTCCAGCCGCGCGGAGGAGTGCTCGGGCCCGGCACCTTCGTGTCCGTGCGGCAGCAGCATGGTCAGCCCGCACAGGCGCGCCCACTTCGTTTCGCCGCTGGAGATGAACTGGTCGATCACCACCTGCGCGCCGTTGGCGAAGTCACCGAATTGAGCCTCCCAGATCACCAGCGCGTGCGGCGTGCTGGCGCTGAAGCCGTACTCGAATGCGAGCACCGCCTCTTCCGACAGCAGCGAGTCGTAGATGTCGAAGCGCGCATCATCATTGAGCTTGTTCAGCGGAATGTGCCGCTTGCCCGCCTTCTGATCGTGATACACCGCGTGCCGGTGGGAGAACGTGCCCACGCCCACATCCTGCCCGGTGAGCCGCACCGGATAGCCCTCGTCGATGAGGGTGGCGTAGGCCATGACCTCCGCGAAGCCCCAGTTCACAGGCATCGCCCCCGCAGCCATACGATGCCGATCCTCGATGATCTTCTTCACCTGCCGGTGCAGAACGAAGTGCTCCGGCAGGGTCTCGATCTTGCCATTCAGCGCCTTGATGCGCGATGCCGGAACGCGGGTGTCTGCGGCGCTGGTCCAGTCGTGGCCGAGGTAGGGCCGCCAGTCCACGAACAGTTTCGAGTCCGGCTCGCTGACGATGGACAGGGCCACGTGGCCACCCTCGTCGAGCACCCGACGATAATCGTCTGCCACCGCGTCGCCCTCCGCCTGGCTGACCGTACCGGCGCTGACGAGCTGCTCGAGGTACACGGTGCGCGTGGTGGGGTGTTTGCGGATCTTCTGGTACATGATCGGCTGCGTTTTGGCCGGTTCTTCCGCCTCGTTGTGGCCGCGCCGCCGGTAGCCGATGAGATCGATCACCACGTCTTTCTTGAATTCCATGCGGTAGTCCGCCGCCAGGCGCGTGACGAACAGCACGGCTTCCGGGTCGTCTGCATTCACGTGGAAGATCGGCGCCTGCACCATCTTGGCAATTTCCGTGCAGTAATCCGTGGACCGCGCGTCGATGCGCTGGTGCGTGGTGAAACCGATCTGGTTGTTGACGATGATGTGCACCGTGCCGCCCGTGCGGTAACCCCGCGTCTGCGACATCTGGAAGGTTTCCATCACCACGCCCTGGCCGGCAAACGCTGCGTCGCCGTGGATGAGCACCGGGGCAACGAGGTTGCCGTCGTAGTCCAGGCGCCGGTCCTGACG
>JAUIED010000275.1 GCA_030428905.1 Gammaproteobacteria bacterium | reverse complement strand
CAGCTCGTTGGTCATAAAGCGCTCGTGCAGGGCGTGCAGGCGTGAAAACGGCACTGATGCCACCAGGTGGTGTTCCAGGTGGTAGTTGATGCCGTGGGGTGCCAGCAGAAAGCGCTCCACGGCGCCAGCGAGCACGGTGCGCGAGCCGTTGTACACACTCGTGTGCGCCAGCGCAAAGTGTTCGGCGATGCTGCGAAAACGCATGATCAGCGGTAGCACGAGCACCAGGGGTACGAGCCACAGCAGCACAAACCACAGCCAGCCGCCGAAGGCTGTGAGCAGCAGTGCTACGGTCGCGTACAGTAGCAAGCGCAGAGCCTTCAAGCCTGGCACTGGGGAATGGCTGGTGTTGCCGGCTGCCGAGTTTTCGCCCAGCGAGCGGGCGAGGTACGTGACGCTGCGCCACCAGAGCCGCGCCAGGCCCCACACTGCTCCGGAGCGCTGCGGGAACTGCCAGGTGGCGGCTTCCGCCGGGTCGTCGAGCTTGCGCCGCCAGTCCGGGTCGTCATCGGTGTTTGGGGAGCGGTGGTGGGCCAGATGCGCCTGCCGGTAGGTCGCCATGCTCACGGCCATGGGGCTTGCGCACAATACCTCGCCCAGGAAGTCGTTGATCACGCGCGAAGGATGCGCAACACCGTGGGTACACTCGTGCATGAGGATCAACAGCGCATGCTGGCGTGAGGCGATCACGACCCAGGCGCATGGTAGCAAGGCATACAGCCACGCACTGTCCGCGCTCCACAGGATCAGCGCAATGACGCCTGTCAGCACGGCGTAGTCGAACAGCAGAGCACGGAGGAACGGCGCGAATGCCGGCCCGGTAAACCCTTCCTCCCGGGCGAGGTGCGCAAGCTTGCGCTTGAGTGCGTCATCGGGCTGCATAGGCCACCTCTGGGAGTTCGTTGCTGCCGGCGAGATAGCGGTCTGCATCCTCAAACGCCTCCGTAACCATGCCGCTGTACAGATGCCCCGTTACACGCATCGCGTACATCACTGTTTGCAGCTTCTCCTCATCCGTTACCAGCGCGTCGATGTAGCCGTTCATAAGCTTGTTGTGACCGACGTCGATGGTGGCGTGATCCTGCAGGAAGGTCATGGCCTGCGGGCCGATACCCATCTCTCCCAGACGTTGCATGTACTCGACGCCAAAGCCAGTGGGCATGAACTCCAGGAAGTAGAGATAGCCGAGGTAGCCCACCACGTCGCGGTGGTAGATCTGGTAGTACGCGAACGCTACCAGCGCGGTAGTGGCCGGCAGTGCAAACTGGCTCGGCGCCTGGGACACATCGAGCCCTGCCGCCTGCGCATCTGCCAGGGCCAACTGATCGTGGCCGATCTCCGATACTGCATGGCGCAGGAATCCCCGCACCGATTCGCGCTGCGGGCCGCGAAAGTAGGCGGTCGCTGCCGCCTGAATCTGCGGATTTTCGCGCGCGTGGTGGAACACTTCACGCATCAGGTGCGCGTAGTGGATGCGGTCGAGCTCGCCGCGCCAGAAGCGCTGCATGCCCTCGCAGTTGTTGAACTGGGAAATGACGTCGGCAAAGCAGCGGTCGAGTCGATCATGCATAGACACGGCGGGCCTCCTGGTGCTCGGCGAGCAGGCGATAGAAAGGGGAGCGTTGGTTGAACAGGTGCACCTCATCGTTCACCGCCAGGTACATGCTGTTTACCGGCCCGTACTCAGAGTGGTGAATGCGCCCGAGGTGCGGCCGGTAACCAAGCTTCTCGAAGAACTTCACCAGGTGATCGTTGCAGTCGATAAAGTCGTAGTGCACCGATGAATCCAGACCCCAGGCGTAGCTGTGGCGCGCCAGCAGCATGCCAAGACGGCTGGCGCGGTATTCGGGCGCCACCATCAACTTGGTGGTCACAGTCGAGTGGGCGCGCTGTCGATTGTTCAACTTGTCCAGCCGGAACAGATCGACGTACTTCTCCAGCGCTGGCTCCGTGGTCCAGGTGCTCATGAGCGTACCGACGACCTTGCCTTTGGCATCCCGAGCAAGCAGCAGGTTGCCTTGGGGCGCAATGGGGTCGTAGAGCCGCCGGTTTTCGTGGTCCGTGAGCGGGTCGTGCCGGTGACGACCCATCTCGGTGACATAGATGTCGTACCAGAAGCGGTACGCTTCATCCAGGTGCGCACTGGTTGATGCGCTGACGATAGTTGGCATTCGCAGTCCTCCGATTTGCCTGTGTGACGGCGCCTCTAGCGGGCGCTCTTGTCGTCTATCTGCGCGAAACAGCGAAAACTCTCACCCGGTGGGAAATCTTTTTTCGCCTCGGTACAGTGAGCGACGCACAGCAGGAGCCCTACCGCCATGTCCAATGACTTCCCGCTCTTTGAAGCGATCTACAACACCCGCGCCATGCGCCGCCTCGATACACGGGAGGTTCCGGAAGAACTGCTGATCAAACTGGTAGATGCCGCATTGCAGGCGCCGAGCGGATCGAACACGCAGAACGCGCGTTGGATTGTTGTGGCAGATCGAGCACATGCACGAGATCCCCGCGCTCGTTGTTGCCTGCTTCGACTATCCGGAGAAGGTAGAAGGTCTGGGTGTGTATCGCAGCGCCGGGTCGGTGTGGCCTGGTGTTCAGAACCTGCTGTTGGCTGCGCGCGCCCTGGGTCTCGGAGCGGCACCCACGACGCTGGCGCTGCGCGATCAGGACGCCGTACGTCAGGCGCTGGATCTGCCGGAGACCTTTGCGGCGCTATGCCTGATACCGGTCGGCTATCCGCTCGGCAGGTTCGGGCCGGTGCGGCGCCGACCGCTGGCGGAGGTCATGCGCTTCGATCGCTGGAGCGATTGAGCGGGCCGCAGGAGATCAGCAACAGAGTTCCGGCGGCGAGGAATGCGGCTGCGACCAGGGAGGGAATCAGGAAACCGCCGCTGGCTTCTGCCAACCGACCGGACAGCGCCGGGCCGATCCATTGGCCAAGGGCAAAGGCCACAGTCATGTGGCCGACCACGCGTGCTGCCGTATAGGCGCTGGTATCCTCGACCGTCGCGCGCGCATAGCTCAGCCCCAGCGCCGTGATCGCCGCAAATGTGCCGCCGAGCAGGGAGCCGGCGATGGCCAGCGCCATCAGCGAGCCGTAGTAACCGGCGATGAGCACGCCGATGGTCTCGGCAATGTAAGCCGCGATCAATGCGCTGCGTAGCGTTGTGGCCGCCGCCAGCCGCTGCCACAGCCATACCGAGGGCACCGCCGCGGCGCCCACCGCCAGCCAGGTCAGATATTCGGTGCCGGCCGCACCCTGCAGGCGGGCGATGGTCACGAGGAAGGTGGCCGACACCACGTATCCGTAACCGAAGAAGCCGTAGGCGGCAATGACGAGCCAGGTGTTGAGCGGCCATGGGGCATTGGCACCGGCGCTCGTGCCGACGCCCTTGAGCTGCAGCCGCAGGCCGCCCTGGAAGCAACGCCATGCAGCGATCATGAGCAAGGCTGCGACCGCGGCAAGGTTCATCCAGGCGACGGCCAGATCAGCGACTATCCACGCCACGCCCGCAGTGATGCATATGCCGAGGCCGACGCCGGTGAAGTGCAGATTGCCCAGGCCCTGCTCGCCGGTTCGGTTCAGCACCTGGCCGAGCATTGCGGTAGCCAGCACAAGGCAATAAGCGCTGGCGACGCCGGAAATGAAGCGCACCAGCATCCACTCGCCGTAGCTCTGCGCCCATGCGCCCAGAGCGGTGCTGAGCGCGCTGGCGGCCAGCACGCCCGATAGTATGTGGTGGCGTGCGCTGCTGCGCAGCGCTCGCGGGGCGAGGAGGGCACCCAGCGCATAGCCAGCGTAGTTGGCGCTCGCGATGTCACCGGCATCCGCCAGGCTGAGGCCGAACGCTTCCAGCATGGGCGGCAGTAGCGGGGTGTAGGCAAAGCGGTTGATGCCGAGCGCTGCGGCCATGGTCAGGGACGCACCGAGTGCGAAACGCGCGCCGTCGTTCATCTGCCTCGCATTGTGTGGTCTACTCAGGAACATTGTGCCCGTCCGCGCGGCTGGCAGGTGAGCAGAAACACGCTCTTAATCGACTGAAGGAGGGATGGTGGAAAATCGGACAAGGCTCTGGTGGGTTTCGGCATTGTTGCTGTTCGTGGCGGTGGCGGCGCAGGCCCGTGACATTCGCTCCGTGGCGCCGGAGCGTGAGGGCTTCTCCTCAGAGCGCCTCGAACGACTCGATGCGTAAATGCAAAAGGCCGTGGCGCGCGGCGTGATTCAACACGCCGTCGAACAACCGGGAAGATCCCTGGGCGTCGCCGCTTTTTCGGTGAGCCAGCGGGACGCGATCATTGACGAACTGGAACTCCTGAGGCA
>JAUIED010000274.1 GCA_030428905.1 Gammaproteobacteria bacterium | reverse complement strand
AATCTTGCCGAGCTTGGTTACGAAGTCCTGCAGGTCCGGATGTTGGCCGAGCAGGCCGGCGTCACGATAGGCTCGGTCAACTTCCGTGTTACCAAATACACCGTAGGTGAATCCTGCGGTGTGCGTGAGCAGATCGCGTATGGTCGGTTGCCGGCGAGGCGCGCGGGTTTGCCCCACCAGCGCCAGATCGCCGACCCCTTCCGTCATGCTCTGCGTGCCGTCGGAACGTGCCACAGTGCCGCCGTTGGCAGTGGAGATAGCGACCTGCAGGTTGGCAAGCTCTGGAATGTAGCGCCCGACCGGATCGCTGAGGCGAAATTTTCCTTCCTCGTGCAGCATCATCAGCGCAACGGCCGTGATCGGTTTGGTCATGGAGTAGATGCGGAAGATGGTGTCGGCGGTCATCGGCAGACCCGCTTCGCGATCGCGCTGTCCCCACTCGTCGAAGTAGACGATGCGGCCATTGCGGGCGATGAGCCCGTTGCCACCTACCATCACGCCACGCTCCACAGCCTGCTGCATGTAGGCGTCCAGCCGCTCCAGACGTTCAGAGGAGAAGCCCTCGCGCTCCGGCGCCACAGTGCGAATGTCACGGGCTTGCGCAGTCGCCGCCAGAACCAGCAGCGATACCGATACCCACCATACCCTTGTACGATTCCCCACGATTCCTCCGTCAGTCGATTACCGGCTTGTACTTGCTTACCCGCCAGCCCCGCAGGCGGGCACAATGTCAGCGAGTAGACCACACAATGCGAAGCAGATGAACGACGGCGCGCGCTTTGCTCTCGGAGCAGCCTTGACCATGGCCGCGGCGCTGGGCATCAACCGCTTTGCCTACACGCCCCTGCTCCCGCCCATGCTGCAAGTGTTCGGACTCAGCCTGGCAGATGCCGGTGACATCGCCAGCGCCAACTACGCCGGCTACGCGCTGGGTGCCCTGCTCGCCCCCCGGGCGCTGCGCAGCGGTGTGCGCCACCACATCCTCGCAGGCGTGCTTGCCGCCAGTGCGCTCAGCACCGCGCTGGGCGCGTGGGCGCAGAGCTACACTGAGTGGATGCTGGTGCGCTTCGTTGCCGGCGTAGCCAGCGCCTATTGCCTCGTGATGGCCACCGCACTGCTCGGCCAGGTGTTGAGCCGCACCGGCGAACAGGGCCTCGGCAATCTGCACTTCAGCGGGGTGGGCATCGGCATCTGCATTACCGCGGGGGTGGCATGGTTACACGCTGACGTGGCCCTCGCCTGGGTGAGCCTTGCCACTGTATCTGCGTTGATGGTGATCGTCGCATGGCACTGCTTCCAGGGCGGTCTGCGTCTGGAGACAAGGGATGCCCGCATGACTCCCGGCACGACAACTCCCTGGCCACGCCGTACCTGGTTTGTGATCACCGCCTATGGACTCTTCGGCTACGGCTACGTGGTGTCGGCCACCTTTCTCGTCACCATTGCCCGAATGCAAGGAGCGGCCGGCACCGAATATCTGACCTGGTTGGCGGTTGGCGCCGCAGCAGTGCCTTCCGTATGGCTCTGGCAGCGGCTGGCGGCGGCGACTTCGCTTCGCAGCGCACTGATCGTCGCCTACATCGCAGAGACCATTGGCGTGCTCATCGCCGGCTACTACGGGTCACTGATCGCTTTGGCCGTCGCCGGCGCGCTGCTCGGCGGCACCTTTGCGGCAATCACCGCACTGGGGCTGAGCTATGCGCGCGCCACCGTCGCAGATGCCAGACCCTACACGGCCGCGCGCGTTGTCGGCCACATGACGGTCGCCTTTGCCATTGGCCAATGGGTCGGGCCTGCGCTGTCGGGTCGGCTGGCGGAAGCCAGCGGCGGCTTCCTGATCCCCTCTCTCGTTGCAGCGGGTTTCCTCGCCGCCGGTACGCTGTTGCTGGGGTTGTGCGAGCCGCTCAATCGCTCCAGCGGTCGAAACGCATGACCTCTGCCAGCGGCCGGCGCCGTACCGGCCCGAACTTGCCGAGCGGATAGCCAACTGGAATCAGGCACAGCGCCGCAAACGTTTCCGGCAGATCGAGCGCCTCGCGCACCGCGTCCTGATCGCGCAATGCAAGCGTCGTGGGCGCAGCTCCCAGGCCCATTGCACGCGCAGCCAGCAGCAGGTTCTGCACACCCGGCCACACCGACCCGGCGCTGCGATACACCGCCATGCCATCTACCTTTTCCCGATAGTCAAAGCACGCAACGATCAGCGCTGGTATCTCGTGCATGTGGTCCATCTGCCACACCACCGCGTCGAGCAGCCGCTTGTGCTTGGCGTCCGACGGATTGGCCAGGCTGGGGCGGATGTAAGGTTCTGCGTGAAGCCTGTTGAGGTCTGCCAGCTTGCGTTTCTGCTGTGCATCGCGCACCACGACCCAGCGCGCGTTCTGCGTGTTTGATCCACTGGGCGCCTGCAACGCCGCGTCCACCAGTTTGATCAGCAGTTCCTCTGGAACCTCGCGCTTGTGCAGCCGGCGCATTGCGCGTGTGTTGTAGATCGCTTCGAAAAGCGGGAATTCGTCCGCCATCACCTGATTCCTTACCTTGCGAGCCGCCCACTGTACTTGGGCGGAAAAAGTTTTTCCCGTCTCGTGAGAGTTTTGACGATTCCGCGCAGATACATAGCAAGAGCGCCCGCAAGAGGCGCCTTCACACAGGCAAATCGGAGGACTGCGAATGCCAACTATCGTCTGCGCAACGACCAGTGCGCACCTGGATGAAGCGTACCGCTTCTGGTACGACATCTATGTCAGCGAGATGGGCCGTCACCGCCACGACCCGCTAACGGATCACCAGAACAGAAGGCTCTACGACCCAATCGCGCCACACGGCAACCTGCTGCTGGCGCGAGACGCACAGGGCACCGTCGTCGGCACCCTCATGAGCACGTGGACCACGGAACCGGCGCTGGAGAAGTACGTCGAGCTGTTCCGACTGGACAAATTGAACAACCGGCAGCGCGCCCACTCCACAGTGACCACCAAACTGATGGTGGCTCCCGAGTACCGCGCCAGCCGTCTGGGCATGTTGCTGGCGCGCCACAGCTACGCCTGGGGCCTTGAATCTGCGGTGCACTACGACTTCATCGACTGTAACGATCACCTGGTGAAGTTCTTCGAGAAGCTCGGCTACCGACCACACCTGGGACGCATCCAGCACGCTGAGTACGGACCCGTGAACAGCATGTACCTCGCGGTGAACGACGAAGTGTGCACGGCGATGGACCGCGCGCGGGTCCTCCAGGACGTGGTGGTGCCGCTGCTGCCTACGCCGCCGTCGCCCTGCACCGGGGTGGGTTCGCGCAGGGCCTCCTGACCGGCCTGGTAGCTGTCCAGCGGATCGGGGGCTTCGAGGTTTTCGTAGATCAGGTCGATTTCCTCCTCGCTCAGGCCGAGCATGCGCAGCTCGTCGCGGCTGGGCAATTCCCCATCGTCCAGCATCTCGGTGGCCATGCCGGACATGCCCTGCGGCTGGTTGATGGGCACATTGATGGAGGGGATGATCGGCATGTTGTCGATCTGCGCGTTCGCGGGCAAGCCCGCAAAGCGGCCCAGATGCCCGACGCGAATCCCGTTCTTGTCGATCTCTTCGATCTCGCGGTAAATATACTTGCTCATCAAGCGGAAGAGTGCTTCCACCTCGATCTTCGATCGTTTCCAGTTCTCCGTCGAGAAGGCATAGAGCGTCAACACCTCGATGCCCAGTTCGCGGCAACCTTCGATGATCTCGCGAACGCTGCGCGCACCGGCCTCGTGGCCTTCCACGTGGCGCTTGCCGTGCTGCTCCGCCCAGCGGCCGTTGCCGTCCATGATCACCGCAATATGCCGCGGAAGGCGGTCCATGTCGATTCGTGGATCGAGGATTTTTCGTTGCTTCGCGTCAGACATGATTCTCGGCCGGGTTGGAACGCGGGCGCCCGGGGCGTGCATACGCCATGCGGCGCCACGGGCTTCATAAAAAAAAGACCGCGCCGGGCTGCATGCACGGGGTGCAGGGCCGCGGCGCCTCGTCGGAGTTCGATCTGACGATGACGCGCATCGACGACACCCACGAGGACGTCTTCGAGCACGAGGGCAACGCCGCCCCTGAGGGCTCGCTGGTCTACATCGACTTCGCGAAGTGGACGAAGAGCGGCGAGCCGCTCGCCTTCCAGATCGACGAGGACGGCGACGGCGAGTTCGACCGCGAGGAGTCGGTGAAGGACGCGCGCTGACAGTCCGCCCTCGACTGGATGCGCGGCTCCCGCTCACGCCGGCGGCAGGCCGGACCAGTCGCTCGGATCCGCCTCGCCCGCCGCGGGGGCGACCTCGACGAGGATGCCGGTGAGG
>JAUIED010000051.1 GCA_030428905.1 Gammaproteobacteria bacterium | reverse complement strand
ACCTGACCCTGCTGCAGGGCACCAAGGCCTATGGCGCCCACCTGCGCCCCATGTCGTTGCCGGGCAAGGAGTGGCAGCCGCGTCCCGATGGCGCCAATTTCTACTGGAATCAGGAAGACCTTGTGCGCGAACGCGCGGCAGCCGGCGGCTGGACGTTCTCCATCCTGCGCCCGCAGATCGTCTGCGGTGTGGCCCAGGGCAGCCCCATGAACACGGTGGCGGCCATCGGCGTGCTGGCGGCGGTGCAGCAGGCCCAGGGCCTGCCGTTCGCCTTTCCCGGCGGCGGCGACTTCGTCACCGAGGCCACCGACGCAGACCTGCTCGCCGAAGCGGTTCTCTGGGCCGGACGCCATGAGGTGGCCGCTGGTGAGACTTACAATGTCACCAACGGGGATGTCATCCACTGGCCTTCCCTTTGGCCGGAGCTGGGCCGATCGTTGGGAGTGGATGTGGGCGATCCGCAGCCCTTGCGTCTTGCTGAGGAGATGCCGAAACACGCAGCGATCTGGAACGAGGTCGTTCGCACACGCAACCTGCGGGCGCACAGCATGCAGGACCTGGTGGGCGCTTCCTGGCAGTTTGCCGATGCGGTGTTCGGCTACGGCGGCGGCGCGCGCTCGACGCTGCTGTCGACCATCAAGATCCGCGAGCACGGTTTTCATGCCTGCGTGGACAGCGCGACGATGTTTGCACGGCAGTTCGACGCCATGCGCGCGCTGAGGTGGCTGCCGTGAGGGCTTTGCCGTGAGGGTGCTTGTGGGTGACATCGGTGCGACCAACGCGCGCTTTGCCGTGGTGCAGGACGGTGTGCTGGGCGAGGTGCGCGTGTTGCCGACAGCAAGCGATGCGCTGCTCCACGCCATCTTCGCAGGCCAATCGGAACTGACGGCGGTGTGCTTTGCGGTAGCCGGCCCGGTGGCCTCCAACCGCGTCTCCATGACCAACAGCAAACTGATTGTGGATGGGGCGATGCTCGCCGCCGAGCACGGTGTACCGGTATCCGTGATCAACGACTTCACGGCGGTGTCCTACGGGCTCCTGCGCTACGCCGATCTGCTGACGCTGGGCGATGGCGAGGCTGACCCGCTCGGTACCCGCGCCGCCATCGGTCCCGGCAGCGGCTGCGGCATGGGGGCGCTGCTGCATACGCCTGCGGGTTGGATGGCGCTGCCCAGCGAAGGCGGACATGCAGACCTTGCCACAGGCAGCCCGCTGGAGGCGGAGCTGTGGTCGGTGCTCGCGCAGACACATGGGCAGGTGTCCTGGGAAACGGTGCTGAGCGGCCCGGGTCTGGTGCGGTTGTATCGCGCGGTGTGCACGGTGTGGGGAGCCAATGCAGAGCACTACACGCCGGAAGACGTCAGCCGCCACGGTGTGCAGGCGACGGACGCCATCTGCCATCAGACGCTGGAAACGTTTTTCGCAATTCTCGGCACCGCCGCCGGCAGCCTGGCGGCGACGCTCTACGCCACCGGTGGTGTCTACATCGCCGGCGGCATCGTGCCGGCGATCGCCGATTTCGCGGCGGGGAGCGCGCTGCGGCGGCGCTTTGACGAACGCGGCCTGATGACAGACCTTGCCCGCCGCATTCCGCTGCACATCGTGCGCGATGCCCACCCCGGGCTGATCGGCGCCCACGCTTACCTGGAGGAGGCGCACGCATGAGCGACGATCTTCGCTACACCATCAACGGCTCCAACCTGCAGTACCTCGAGGTGACCCTGGAGGAGGATCAGACGGTGATCGCCGAAGCCGGCCACCTGATGTACATGGAAGAAGGCGTGCGCTTCGAGACGCGCATGGGCGACGGCTCCGGTTCTGCATTGGGTGCCCTGTTTGGCGCCGCCAAGCGCATGCTCACCGGCGAGTCGCTGTTCATGACCCACTTCACCAATCGCGACGACGAGCCCTGCCGCGTAGCGTTCGCAGCGCCACACCCCGGAGAGATCATTCCGCTGAATCTGCGTGAGCACGGCGGTGAGATCGTTTGTCAGAAGGACGCTTTCCTCTGCGCCGCACGCGGCACCGAGGTAGATATAGTCTTCAACAAAAAGCTCGGCGTGGGTTTCTTCGGCGGCGAGGGATTCATTCTGCAGCGTTTGCGCGGTGATGGGCTCGCCTTTCTGCACGCTGGCGGCACGATCGTGGAAAAAACCTTGCGTGGTGAGAAGCTGCGGGTGGATACCGGCTGTGTGGTCGGCTTCGAAGAAGGCATCGACTACGACATCCAGCTCGCCGGCGGGCTGCGCTCCATGCTGTTTGGTGGTGAGGGTTTGTTTCTTGCCACCCTCGAGGGACACGGGAAGGTCTGGCTGCAGTCGATGCCCTTCGCGCGGTTGGCGGATCGGGTGCTGGAGAATGCCGTGAAGGAGGAGGAGCAGGGCGAGCAGTAAGAGGTGCGCCGGCTACGTGGCGCTCCACTCGTAGAGAAACTCGGCGCTTCCGTTCTCATCCAATCGCCGCTCCACAAGCGCGAAACCGGCACGTGCCAACACCCGCTGGGAGCCTACGTTCTCCGTCGCCACCGTTGCCACCAAGTTCGGAATGCGCAGTTCGGACCACGCGTGGCGCTGCACTGCCTGTACCGCTTCCAAAGCCAGCCCTCGCCGCCAGTGCGACTTGTGCAGGGCATACTTAACCTCTGTTTCTTGTTGACCTCCCGGATGAACCAGCCCGATGCATCCGATCAGGTTGTTCTGGCTGGGCTCGACCAGCGCAAACATGCCGTAGCCCCGTGTTTCGTAGTTCCGGCGGGTCACCGAAAGCCAGGTGTTCGTTTCTTCACGCGTAATGGGTCTGCCGTCATCGATCCACCGGCAAACGTCGCGGTCCGAGTACAACGCGAAGATCGCCTCGGCGTCTGAGGCCAGCCAACGCCGGCAGAGCATCCTGCTGCTGTGAAAGATGATCTCTCCTGATAGCGCTTCTTTCCGGTTCACATCGACTCCGTCAGAAGATGCCCGCATCCAGGCCGTAGGCGAAAGCCATACCGAGCTCGGTGCAGCGCGCAAGATCAGCCTCAGATATGGCGCCCGGGACCACCACCGGCGCCTGTACCTCGTGCATGGGGTAGCCGCCAACGATGCGCCGCACGGCACGCACCGCGTTACTGCCATCGTTGCCGGCGCTCACGAACAGCGCATACGGCAACGGATTCAGCTTGCCTTCCACCTCATAGAAGGTGCGGTCGAAGAAGTCCTTGAGTGCACCGGACATGTAGCCGAAGTTCTCCGGCGTGCCGAGTATCAGCGCGTTGGCCCATAGCAGGTCGGTGGCGTCCGCCTCCGCAGCACGCTTCACACGAATCTCCACGGTCTCGATGTCATCGCTGCGGGCGCCATCGATCACCGACTGGGCCAGGCGCTCGGTATTGCCGGTTTTTGAGTGATAGATGATGAGCAGGTGCTTCATTGCGCAGAGTATACTCGCGCCCCATGAACATCGATGACATCCTGGCCGCACGCGCGCGTATCGACGGCCATGTAATACGCACACCGTGCGAGATCTCCGAGACGCTCTCGCTGCTGCTCGGCTGCACACTGTACATCAAGTTCGAAAATCAGCAGTTCACGGCCTCGTTCAAAGAGCGGGGGGCGTTGAACTGCCTGTTGGCGCTGGACGAATCGGTGCGCAAACGCGGTGTGATCGCCATGTCGGCCGGCAACCACGCGCAGGCGCTGGCCTATCACGGCACGCGCCTCGGAGTGCCAACGACCATCGTCATGCCGCGCAGCACGCCCAACGCCAAGGTGGAGCAGACGCGCGTGCACGGCGCCCAGGTGATCCTCGAAGGCGCGCAGTTCGAAGCCACCCGGCAGTTCACTCACGCGCTGGCTACGGAGCGGGGGTTGCATCTGGTGCACCCGTTCGACGATCCGTTGGTGATGGCCGGGCAGGGTACGGTGGGCCTCGAGATCAGCGAGCAGGTGCCCGATGCTGACTTGGTACTGGTGCCGGTTGGCGGCGGAGGACTCATCTCAGGCGTTGCCACGGCCCTGGAGGCACGCCTGCCGGCGTGTGCGGTGTATGGCGTGCAGGTGCAGCGCTTTGACGGCGCGGCAAGACGGCTGCACGGCGAGGATGTGCGCGCCAGCCGCTTCGGCACCGTGGCCGAGGGTATTGCCGTGAAGTCTCCGGGCGAGCAGACCATGCCGATCATTCACCGGCTGGTGAAAGACATCTTCACAGTGGACGAAGATGCCGTGGAGCAGGCGATCTTCACGCTGCTCGAGATCGAGAAAACCGTTGCCGAAGGCGCGGGTGCGGTGCCGCTGGCGGCGCTGCGGGCCAACCGCGAACGTTTCGCGGGCAAAAAGGTGGTCATGATTCTCTCCGGCGGCAACATCGACATGATGATTCTGTCCTCGGTGCTACAGCGCGGGCTCGTGCGCAGCCGCCGGCTGGTGCGTCTGAAGGTGGAGATTCCGGACGTGCCCGGCGCGTTGGGGGAACTCACCAACCGCATTGGTGCGCTGGACAGCAACATCGTCGACATCGTGCACCAGCGGGCCTTCGGGCCGTCGTCGGTGCGTGCCACCATCGTCGAGCTGGTGCTGCAGATGCGCGGCGAGGAGCAGGTGGATCAGGTGCTGGCGAGCCTTGCCGAAGCTGGCTACGAGGCGTCCCTTATCGTCTGAGCACGGCCCACCAGCGGGCGATGTTGAACAGGCTGATGAGCGCCGCCGCGGCATACGTCCAGGCAGCTGCGCGCAGGATACGGCGCGCGTGCGGCTCGTCGGCGGTATGCAGGATGTTGTGCTTTTTCAGCATCGGCAGGGCACGGCCGAAGCTTGCATCGATCTCCGTTGGCAGCGTCACGAGATGCACGACGATGCTGCTGCCGAGCACCAGAAATCCCGCAAGAACCGTCAGCAGCGTAGGTGCCGGTGAGCGCGTGACGGCGCCGATGATCGGCGCCATGAACAACATTGCCGCACCGGCCCGCTCCAGGGGGGCGAGCGCGACCACAAGTTTGCTGCGCAGCATCAGCGGCTTGAACTCCGAATGGTGCTGCACGGCGTGTCCTACTTCGTGGGCGGCGACGCTGATGGCGGTGAGCGAGCGGCCGTCGTAGTTGGAAGGGGAGAGGCGCACTGTCCTGCTGGTGGGGTCGTAGTGATCGGCGCCCTCAGCAGCGCGTTCCACGCCCACCCCGTCGATGCCCTCCTGCTGCAGCAGGTGGCTGGCAAGGGCGGCGCCGGTACCGCTGTAGCGGTCGTCCGGTTTGGCGTAGCGGCGCATCACCCGCCGCACCCATAGCGCCGGGCCGACGATGATGGCGACGAACGCCACCGCTACCAGTAGATACAACATGACGAGAACGCGACCTGCGTTGTCGGTTAGCTCATGCGTATTGTATACGCGAAGCGGCAGCTGCCAGAGATGGCAGCACGCGCCAGCACGGCGGTGGCGGGGCGTTTGTCGTGATAGGTCTCGCTGAACCAGCCGAGCATGGCGGTCTCGTCGCCGTGGTAGGTGCTCAGGCTCACGGACTCAGGGGCGGTCACGGTCAGCACCTGGCCGGCGCGGCGTGCGTGGATCTCGTTGCCTTCTACATGCACCTCGCAGTCCGGATGGAATTGCAGGGTAGCGCTGTAGCCATGCTCGCCGGTAGCTTCGAGCTCGTCCACGATGTGCAGCTCCCGGGTCACCTTGTCCAGCTCGAAGCGGCGCGCCACATGCACGGGCTGTTCACCCTGCGCGTAGCCGTCGTGGCGGCCGTGCAGCACGGAGCGTTGCGCATCGTCCTGCCACTCCAGGCATTCGGCGTTGGCCTGCGAGCCCCAGAGGAACAGGCCTTTCATCTCGCTCTGGTCTCTGCCGTCGATGCACACGGTGTTGTGATTGATAGTGCGGCGCATGGCGTGCCGCCAGGCGGGATAGGTGTAGTAGTCGTAGGTGCCCGGATCCACCAGCATGTGCAGGCCGCCGAGGCGCAGGGTAAACGCCAGGGCATCGGCGTGGCCGTGCGCGGTGAGCAGGCCATAGCCGAGCGGCGCGCAGTCGATCTGCAGGCTGATGCGATCGTCTCCCGTGCCACACTGCATGAAGTAGTGGCCGGCATCGACGTAGCTGCGTGACTGCAGCGGCGTGTCCGTGTGTTTGTCCTCTGCCGTTTTCAGGGTGGCGCCGGCCAGCCAGAAAGCGCTTTCGTGGCGGGCGGTTGTGGCCCCTTTGAACAGCACTGCGTACAGATCCGACACCGCGCACACATCGTGCGAGTAATCGCCGAGATCCAGTACGTAGCCGTCGTCCTTGTCGCCGAACCAGGGAAGCTCCGCACCTCCTTGCGC
Organism: Gammaproteobacteria bacterium; assembly: GCA_030428905.1. GTDB lineage: Bacteria > Pseudomonadota > Gammaproteobacteria > Pseudomonadales > Azotimanducaceae > SYFY01. Next base: position 22,262 of record JAUIED010000051.1, on the reverse strand, counting down.
AACTTCTGCAAGGAAGCGGTAACCCGCTTCCAGGCGTGTGCGGAACGTGGTGGAGAAAGGGCGCCCGACCATCTCACCCACCCGCGCGCAGATGGTAAAGAACTGCAGAGAGAAGAACTGGTAACCCAGCGCCTGCTCCTTGGTGCAGCCCGATTCGAAGAGCTGGCTGTCGATCTCCCGTTCGAGGATTTCGTGCGTTACTCGCTGCGCTTCATCGGCGCCCGGCAGATCCGGCAGATAGGCTGTGGCGATGTAGGTGCCGGCTACCTCGCCGATGAGGTGGTTGTTGGCCGATGAGCCTTGGGAGAACTTGCGCCGCAGGTCCCACACGTGCTGATGCAGCGCCCGGTATGCCCGCTGCCATTGCTCGGGCTGCGGCTGGTAGCTGCGCATGAGGTCCAGCGCCCATACCCAGTTGATCAGGCGCACGCCGAGTTCCAGCGGATTTTTCCAGGCCATGCCATAGCCGAACGGGTTGGCCTCGAGCCAACTGTCCATCTGCTGCCAGAATCCGTGTGCGTACTTGTTGTCGCCAGTGGCGCGAAAGGCACGCCCGAGCACCACCCATTGGTGATGGCGGTTGGGTTCCCACACCTGTTTGCAGTCGCCGGAAACGGTGGCTACGCGGTAATCCACCAGCGGGCAGGGTTTCACCGGGGCAGCGAGTTGCTGGTTCCAGTCGCGGTGCCAATCGATGGGATTGCCGAGGTGCAGGTCCTTGTGCTGAAAAAAGCTGAGCCGATGCTCCAGGACGCGATCGGCTTGTTCGACGAGCCGCGCCTGCATCTCTGGCGGAAGTTCACAACGCTCAGGGGCAACTGAGAAACCGCGGGACGTGACGTCGAAGGATTTGGCAGGGCTGAGTTTGGGATAGATGCCCAGAGGCAGCCGGCCGAGATCGACCAGCTCGCGCAGTGCGCCACGGCCGCGCCAGAGCACTTCATCTGCGCTCATGCGCTTCAATCGGTGGTAGTACCAGGCGAGGCTCTGCATGGACATCCGTTCCACATACACTTCCACTCAGTTTAGGTCACGGTGCTCGGCCGATCTGCGAAGCAGCGCATGTCTGGCCGTGCGGCGATCCGCCTGATAGTTTGCGATCTACACATGCCTGAGGAGCAGCACATGCGATTGAACGCACCGCGCATACCGGCGCTTGAGAGTGAAGACTGGGACGATGAAGCGCGTGAGATCATGCGCCCGTTTGTTGCGCAGGGGCGCATCTTCAATATCTTCAAAACGCTCACCAACCATCCTGCGCTGGCGAAACGCTGGATGGTTTTTGCCAATCACATCCTCGGCAAGTCCACACTGGCAGTGCGTGAACGTGAGCTTGTCATTCTGCGTATCGGTTATCTTTGCCAGGCGGGGTACGAGTGGGGGCAGCACGTGCAGATCGCGCGCGCAGCCGGTATGACGGACGACGAGATCCGCACCGCGAAAACTGGCCCGGAAACCCCTGGCCTGAGTGCGCTCGATCGTCTGCTGCTGCAGGCGACAGACGAGCTGCATAGCGATGCGCATGTTAGTGATGCCACGTGGCAAGGCTTGAGCGAGCATCTCAACACCCAGCAGCTCATGGATCTCGTTTTCACCGTCGGCCAGTACAACCTGGTGTCGATGGCACTCAACAGCTTCGGCGTGCAGCTCGATGAAGGATTGCCGGGCTGGGATATCTAACCCTGAACAATTTGCGCGGTAGAAGGCAGCAAACCTGCTCTTTTGGCTTAAAAAGCAGGTTTGTTATGTATATTTTCTATAAAAAGCGGCGAGAAACGTTACCTTTTCCCCCGAGAACTGTTGAATAATCGGTGGTGTCACTAGTGGTAACAGAGTCATGATCCGGTTACACAGTGGCGGCTGGTCGGCCAGCTGAATGGATACACGTCGACAGGTACTCGTCGACAGGTGCACGTTGACAGGGCCCGGCGGCGCTGCGAAATTGGAGCAGGTTACAGAGCGATGGAGCGAATCGATCTATGCATATAGTTAACGGTGCTATCGGCCTGGCGCTCGCCGCGCTTGCCATCCTGCACTTCACTATGCCGGATAGTCTCGGTTCCGCTATCGCCTTTGCCGCAGGATCGGCTCTGGCTTTTCTCACCCTTCTTCGTTCTATGAGCATGCTGATGGCGCGTACCTTTGCGGTGCTCGCGACGGCGTGCATGTTTTTCTACTTCGCGGGCTTTTTCTCTCTGGCGCCGGAGCTGCATAGCCAGTGGTATCGCGGCATGCAGGCGCGCGAAGCATTCAGCCTGCTCATGGCCGCTTTCGCGATGATCCCTGTGCTTTCGTGCTACAGCTGTCGGCTGAAAGCCGAAGCACGGGAAGCACCCGCGAAGAAACCCCGCACAGGTTTCTTCTCTGTTCCCAAGAAGCTGGAGCAGCACGGCTGATAATTCTGGACGGCGTTCTGCCCGTCAGCGGATCGTGCGATTGATTCTGGCAATGCAGCCGGTCCTACGCCGGTATGTCAGGCTCTTACCCCCTCTCCCGACGGATTTCGCGAGGCGTGCGCGATTACACCAGACGTTTGCGGCGTGGTTGCGTTGACTGGATCGGCCTGCCGCTGACAGAACTCGCGCTGCGTTGGTTGGCGCGTGTGCGCCGTACGCATCGTATCGATCACCTGCCGAACACCCGGCGCGCCTGCGTTCGTGCGGGTGTATACCCCATTGTCGATCACTTCTACGAGCCGCTCATTGACCGGAGCGCTTTGCGCTTCGACGAGGAGCGATCGCTGCCGGGGTTGGTGTGGCAGCCCGCGGCGCAGTGGCATCTCGTTGAATCTTTCGAGCACAGCGCGGAGCTTGCGGCGCTGCCATTCAACCGTTCAGAAACGGGTTACTACCTGGACAACGGCTACTTCGGACCGGGCGATGCAGACCTCTACTACAGCCTGATTCGCAGCCGCAAACCGAAGCGCATCGTCGAGATTGGCAGCGGCCACTCCACACGCCTCGCCGCCCTGGCATTGGCGCGCAATGCAGATGAGGGGCTTCCAGGGGTGCTTGTCTGTGTGGAACCCTACAGGCACCCGGACTGGATTCGCGCAGCCGGCGCCGAACTGGTCGCTGTGCCGGTGGAGCAAGTCCCGCCAGAGGTGTTTGCCGCGCTCACGGCAGATGATGTGCTGTTCATCGATTCTTCGCACATGATCCGCCCGCAGGGGGATGTTCTGTTTGAAATCCTCGAGGTGCTGCCGAGCCTTGCGCCGGGTGTGCTGGTGCATGTGCACGATATTTTTTCGCCGGCGGAGTACCCGCAGGAGTGGGTGGTTGAACGCATGCACTTCTGGAATGAGCAATATCTGCTCGAAGCGTTTCTGACATTCAACGGGCGCTTTGAAATCCTCTGCGGCCTGCAATATCTGCTTCGAAAGGACGCGGCTCGGCTGGAACGTGCGCTACCGCGGTTGGCTGAGCGGCGTCACAACCACGCCGCCACCTCTTTCTGGATGCGCGTGACAGGCTAACTCACCAGGTCTGCCAGCTCGTTTAGATGGGATACGAACGGATCGGAGTCTGCGTCTCTGTGCCAGGTGTATTCCGCTGCCGTAGCTGTGCGCACTGCGGCTTCCTCGCCGAGCAGATGCGCGATGACGGCGAGCGCCATATCCATACCTGCAGATACTCCGGAGGATGTGAAAAACTTGCCGTCTTCCACCCAGCGGGCGTTTTCCACCCAGGTCACTGGGGCCTGTTCGGTGGTGGCTCGGGCGAAAAGCTGTTTGTTGGATGTGGCGCGCCGGCCATCCAGCACACCGGCGCGGGCCAACAGCACCGAACCAGTGCACACCGATGCGACGATACGGGCGGCGCCTGATTGACGCCGGATGAAGCCGAGCAGCGCGTCGTTTTCAAGCGCTGGCAGGGTGCCGAAGCCACCGGGCACGAGCAGCACGTCTACGTTCGGTGCGTCGCCAAACGTCTGATCGGGTAGGACCTTCGGCCCGCTGGTAAGGTCCATCGCCATCGCCGCGGGTACGGCGGTGCTACTTTCACCTACGAGCAGAATCCTGGCCCGTTCCGGGCCCAGCATGGAGAACATCTCCAGCGGACCGAACAGGTCCAGCATCTCGAATCCGGGGTAGACCAGGCCGCCAACGATGAGGGGTGTGTCTGACATGTCGCTTGCTCAGCTGTCTAGGCTGTCGCAGTTGGTGGCGATACCTTCCTGCGCTTCGTTGATACGTCGCTGCCGCTCTTCTTCTGGCAGCACCCGCTCCGTGCCGCCAGAGTCCCGCACTCGGATGCGATTGGACTGCGTCAGTCGCGCAAGCACCGAACGGGACTTTTCACAATTGTCGCGGCGAATCTCGGCAACTTGTTCGACGCGCTCCGCCTCTCTGGCTTTGAGTTCGTCGAGCATGCGTTGCTGCTCTTCGCTGAGATCGCTGTCGGGCGTGGCCGCGGGTTCAGTGGTCTCTGCCTCGGGTGGCGTGCTGGCGCGGGTGGAAACGGTGGTAGAGGCACGATTTTCCGGCTTGTGCTGCGTGTAGTTGACGACACCGTTCTCGTCTACCCAGCGGTAGATTTCCGCCTGCGCGCCTGGGCAGACGATTGCAAGAAGCAAACACTGAAAAAACCTGAACTGGCGCATGGAACATCCCCGGTTTAGGCCACGGGCCGAGCTTATCACACGCGGTTGCACGCAGCTCGAACGACAAGCGAACTGGTTCACAGCGTCAGTGGCCATCTGGATTCATGTAGTCGCGGTAATAGGTGAGCTTGCCGTCCCGTACCCGGTACAGGCCGCAACCGTTGATCTCGCCGCGCGGAGTTTCTGCCACCCACTGCGCCCATGCGACATCGCCGCCGCCGGCGATCTCCAGCACCCGAAAGCGGGTCTGACGGTCGCCCATTTCTTCGACCATCTTCGCCATGAACGCTGCGATAGCGGCCTTGCCGTTCATGGTGCCGAAGAAAGGGTCTACCAGAACGGCATCGTCACTGAACAGCTCCACCGTCTGCCGATAGTCGCCGCTGTCCTGCCGGCGCCAGAATTCCCGAATAGCCTGCTCGGCGGTCGTGTTTGACATGGGTCGTATTGCTCCTGGCTGCGAGTAGGTCGCCAGTTTGACACGGCGCGGCCGAATCCGAAGAATACGCGCCTCTTTTTTCTTTCGCCGCCGGTGCGTTCCCACCCTGCCGTCTGCGCCGTGCCCGGTCATCCTGGCATTCTCGCTGCAATTTCAATGGGTTGGAAGCTGGCAGCCTCCATCGGGCTGCTGGGTGACGTGTCGGCGGGAACTGGAGCACGCCATGGCTGAGCTCTTGTCGGGCGGGGACATGCTGATCCGCGCCTTACAGGACGAAGGGGTCGAGTACATATTCGGGTATCCCGGAGGTACGGCCCTGCACATTTACGATGCGATTTTTCGCCAGCAGCACATCGACCACATCCTGGTGCGTCATGAGCAGGCGGCAACGCACATGGCGGACGGCTACGCCCGTTCCACCGGTAAGCCCGGTGTGGTGCTGGTCACTTCCGGGCCGGGCGCCACGAACGCTATCACCGGCATCGCTACCGCATTCATGGATTCCATCCCCATGGTGGTCATTTCCGGTCAGGTGCCGCGCGCGCAGATCGGCACCGATGCCTTCCAGGAAACCGACATGGTGGGGGTGTCCCGGCCAATCGTGAAGCACAGCTTCATGGTGCAGGATTGCAAGGACATTCCAACCATCGTGCGCAAGGCCTTTCATATCGCGACCACCGGGCGCCCAGGTCCGGTGGTGATCGACGTGCCGAAAGACACCACCGATCCGGCTATCACCGCTCCCTATGAACGGCCAGATAGCGTCAAGCTGCGCTCCTACAACCCAGCGGTTCGCGGCAACGGCCGGCAGATTCGCAAAGCGGCGAGAGCGCTGATCGCCGCTCGCCGTCCGGTGCTATACAGCGGTGGCGGCGTCGTGCTGGGCGATGCGGCTGAGGAGCTGACAAGGCTTGCACGGGTGCTGAATCTGCCGGTGACCAACACGCTCATGGGGCTGGGTGCTTTCCCCGGCGACGACCAACAGTTTCTGGGCATGCTGGGCATGCACGGTACGTTCGAAGCAAACATGGCGATGCACGAGGCAGACCTGGTGTTTGCGGTTGGTGCACGCTTCGATGATCGGGTAACGAACAGTCCGGATAAGTTCTGTCCGGATGCGAAGATCGTGCACATCGATGTGGATCCCGCCTCCATCGCCAAGATCATCCCGGTGGACATCCCGATTGTCGGCCAGGTGAAATCCGTGCTCACGGATTTGTTGCGGGAAGTAGATTCAGCACTGGCGGAAACGCCGCGGGCAGATGATAGCCTCGGTGGTTGGTGGGAGCGTATCGACGAGTGGCGTGCGCGTAACGGGCTGAACCATCAGCTTACGCCGGTTGCCGGCCAGCGCATTCTGCCCCAGCTTGCGGTGCAGACGCTGTACAAGGTTACCGGCGGCGAGGCCTTCGTGACCAGCGATGTGGGCCAGCACCAGATGTTCGCCGCGCAGTATTACAAGTTTTCGAAGCCGCGGCGCTGGGTGAATTCCGGCGGCCTCGGCACGATGGGTTTCGGCCTGCCGGCGGCCATGGGTGTGCAGATCGCCCACCCCGCTGCAACCGTCGCCTGTGTGACGGGCGAGGGCAGCTTCATGATGAACATGCAGGAGCTCTCCACCTGTCTGCAGTACAAGTTTCCCATCAAGATCATGAACCTGAACAATCAGGCGCTGGGCATGGTCAAGCAATGGCAGGACATGCAGTACGGCGGCCGCCACGCGAGCTCCACCTACAGCGACTCGTTGCCAGACTTTAAAACCATCGCTGAGGCGTTCGGCCACGTGGGTATCCGCGTGGACCGGGTTGAGGATCTGGAGCCCGCAGTTCAGGAGATGTTCGCACCGCATAACAAAGACCGACTGGTGCTGCTTGATGTGTGGGTGGATCCAGACGAACACGTCTATCCGATGGCCATCAAAGGCGGCTCTATGAAAGACATGGTGCTCGCGCGTGCCGGGGAGGGTAAGGAATGACCCGCCGCGCCATACTTTCCGTGCTGGTGGAGAACGAAGTTGGCGTGCTGTCACGCATTGTCGGCCTGTTTTCCCAGCGCGGCTACAACATCGATTCGCTGACCGTCGCGCCCACGGACGACGCAACGTTGTCGCGGCTTACCATGATCAGCGAGGGCAACGACGCCACCATCGAGCAGATCATCAAACAGCTCTACAAGATCGTTGAGGTCGTGAAGGTGCAGGATCTCAGCGAGATCGACAGCATCGAGCGCGGCATCATGCTCATAAAGGTACGTGCCGCTACGCATGACCTGCGCGCGGAGATCAAACGCACCGTAGATATTTTCCGCGCGCAGATCGTCGATGTGACGCCGGAAACCTACACCGTGCAGGTGGTGGGCCCGGAGGACAAACTCGCCGCCTTCATTCAGGCCATGGGCGACGCCCGCATTCTCGAGGTGGCGCGATCCGGTGCGACCGGTATTGCCCGGGGCACCCGGGTACTTTCGCTTTAGCAGTTAACAGACATATACCAACAGGGGAAGCCGCATGCAGGTTTACTACGAAAAGGACGCTGACCTTTCCATCATCCAGAACATGAAGGTCGTCGTTGTGGGCTACGGCTCGCAAGGTCACGCACATGCCAATAACCTCCGTGATTCCGGCGTTGAGAACGTGGTGGTTGGCCTGCGGCCGGGTTCCGGCAGCGCGCGCAAGGCGGAGAACGCTGGGTTTACGGTGCAGCCCGTGGCCGAAGCGGTGAAGGATGCCGATGTGATCATGGTGCTCACGCCGGACGAGATCCAGAAAGACCTCTACGCCAATGAGATTGCACCCAACGCCAAACAAGGCGCGGCATTGGCCTTTGCACACGGCTTCAATGTGCACTTCGGCCTGATTGAAGCACGGCCGGATATGGACGTGGTGATGATCGCGCCGAAGGGACCGGGCCATACCGTGCGCTCCACCTACGTTGCGGGTGGCGGCGTGCCGTGTCTCATCGCCATCGCGCAGGACGCCGGCGGCCAGGCCAAGAACACCGCGCTCAGCTATGCCGCGGGTATTGGTGGGGCGCGCGCCGGGGTCATCGAAACGACCTTCCGTGAAGAAACCGAAACAGACCTTTTCGGCGAGCAGACGGTGCTCTGCGGCGGCGCTGCGGCGCTGGTGCAGGCGGGCTTCGAAACCCTCGTGGAAGCAGGCTATGCGCCGGAAATGGCGTACTTCGAGTGTCTGCATGAGCTCAAACTCATTGTTGATCTCTTCTATGAGGGCGGCGTGGCCAACATGTGGTACTCGGTGTCGAACACTGCCGAGTATGGCGGTCTGACCCGCGGCAGCCGGCTCGTCACCGACGAGACGAAGAAAGAGATGAAGAAGATCCTCGAAGAGATCCAGCAGGGCAAATTTGCGCGCGAGTTCGTGGGTGAGTACCAGGCCGGCCAGACCTATATCAAGGCCATGCGTCGCCTGCAGGACGAGCATCCCATCGAGGAGGTGGGCGAGCGTTTGCGCGACATGATGCCCTGGATCAAGGCCAACCGGCTGGTGGATCGGGAGATCAACTGATTCCCTGGCAGGGTTTCGGTGCCGCTTCCGACAGGCGGCGCCGATCCCCTATACTGCGGTCATGAATGAAGACCGAGACAACGTCCGCCCCCTGGCATCCGCTGGCAAATCGACGCCGGATGGTGGTGCGGGAGAAACCGGCGGGGAAGATCGGGAGCATGAATCCCGGCGAGATCGGTTTCGTCGCCGCGGCATTTATTTACTCCCCAATCTCATTACCACCGGTGCGCTGTTTGCGGGTTTCTTCGCAATCGTTGCTGCCGTCAACACCAACTACATCGGTGCGGCGCTCGCCATCTTTACCGCCGGTGCTTTTGATACCCTGGATGGCCGTGTGGCGCGCTGGACAAACACCGAAAGCGCTTTCGGTGCTGAGTACGATTCGCTGTCCGACATGGTGGCATTTGGCGTCGCCCCGGCTTTCGTCATGTTTTTCTGGGGGCTTTCCACCCTCGGTCAGATTGGCTGGGTAGCAAGCTTCATCTTCATGGCCTGCGCTGCGCTGCGCCTCGCGCGCTTCAACACCGTGCATGACAATTCGTTTTTCCAGGGGCTGGCAAGCCCGTCCGCGGCAGCGATCATTGCCTCCAGCGTGTGGCTGTGGGAGAGCTGGGAGCTTGGCACGCCGTCACCGTTCGCCACCGCTTTCATGGCATCGGTTACTGTTCTGACCGGCGTGCTGATGGTGTCGAACTTCACCTATTTCTCGCCAAAGATGTTTGATCTGAAAGGTCGGGTACCGTTTCTGGCGCTTGTGGCCGGTGTGCTGGGTATCTCTGTGATCATGGTCGAGCCGCCACTGGTGCTGCTCGTGCTGTTCGTGGGCTACGCCCTGTCCGGGCCGGCGCGCTACGCTTACAAGAAACTACGGAACTCACGGCCCGCGTAGTCGTCCAACGACGTACACGTATCTTAGGAGCCGCAGCTTGCTCATCAAGCGCCCAGAAGACATACAACCCTCGGAAATCACCCGTGAATCTGCCTACCTGAGCCGCCGTGCGTTCGCGCGTGTGCTTGCGGCAGGCACGGCGATGGCCGCTGCTCCGGCGTTGGCCAGCTCGTTGAAGGATGAACTCACGCCGGAGTCGATCGTCACCAGTTACAACAATTTCTATGAGTTCGGGCTCGACAAGGGTGACCCTGCGCGGTACGCGCATGAGATGGTGACAGATCCCTGGAAGGTGCGGGTTACCGGCGAGGCGGAGAAGACCGGTGAGTTCGATCTCGAAGCCATCCTGCGGGGGTTGGATGTGGAGGAGCGGATTTACCGCTTTCGCTGCGTTGAAGCCTGGTCGATGGTGGTGCCCTGGATGGGCGTGCAGCTCTCCAAGCTCCTCAGCCGATTTTCGCCCACCTCGAACGCCCGCTATGTCGCCTTTGAAACGCTTCACCGACCTTCTCAGATGCGAGGCCAGCGGTCGCTGTTCTCCAGCCTCGACTGGCCGTATGTGGAAGGCTTGCGTATGGATGAAGCCATGCATCCGCTGACCCTCATGGTGACTGGCGTGTACGGCAAGGCATTGCTCAATCAGAACGGCGCACCGTGGCGCCTGATGGTGCCGTGGAAGTACGGCTTCAAGAGCGGCAAGTCCATCGTGCGGATCCATTTCTCTGAAACCCAACCAAAGACCACCTGGAACCAGTCGGCTCCTCGTGAGTACGGTTTCTACGCCAACGTTAATCCTCAGGTGGATCACCCACGCTGGAGCCAGGCACAGGAGCGGCGGCTTCCGGCTTCGTTCTTCGATGCCAAGCAGCCGACGCTGATGTTCAATGGCTATGGTGAACAGGTAGCGTCGCTTTACTCAGGCATGGATCTCAGGCGCAATTTCTGACGTGGGCCTGCGTGCGCTCAAACTGGTGGCGTTTGTGCCGCTGGTTGCTCCGTTGGTTTGGGCGGCTGTCGCAGTCCATCGCGAGTTGCAGGCTCCCGGCAGCGGGCTGGGGGCCGACCCGGGGGAGGCGCTGGTGCATCACTTCGGTGAGTGGGCGCTCATCGTTACGCTGGCAGCGCTCGGGGTTTCAACTCTGGCCCGGAGGGTGCGCTTCGCCCGGCTGGTCGCCATTCGCCGCATGGTGGGCCTGTTTGCTTTCGGCTACGCCACGCTGCATCTGCTTGCGTACGGTGCGCTGTTAGCCGGCTTTTCTCTGGCGCAGCTTGCTGAAGACCTGACAGATCGCGCCTACATCACCGTCGGCTTCGCGGCCTGGTGCATATTGCTGGCGCTGGCGATCACCTCCACCGGTGGTTGGCAGCGGCGGCTGCGCCGGCGCTGGAAGATGCTGCACCGCGGCGTGTACCTGGCGGTTGGACTCGCGTTGTTGCACCTGTTCTGGCTCACCAAAGCCGGCTATCAGGAGGCGGTTCTGTACTCGTCGGTTTTTGTCATACTGCTGCTGGAACGATGGTTTGCCCGGCGACAACGCGTATGAAGATTTTTGGTGACGAGAAATCCGGCAACTGCATGAAGGTGAAGCGCACGGCGGACCACCTGGGCCTGGCTTATGAGTGGGTAGCTGTGGACATCATGCGTGGCGAATCCCGCACGCCGGAATTCCTCACCATGAGCGCTGCTGGCCAGGTGCCGGTGGTTACCTGGCCGGATGGGCGCGTGCTGGCGCAGTCCAACGCCATCATCCGCTACCTTGCTGCCGGCACGGCGCTGCTGCCGAGGGATCTTTTCGAGCAGGCGAAAGTGGACGAATGGCTGTTCTGGGAGCAGTACAGCCATGAGCCCTACGTGGCGGTTTGCCGTTTTCAGATGCTTTATGAGGGCCGCCCGGCAGAGGAGAGGGACGACTGGCGTGTGGCCCGCGGCGAAGCCGCCTTGGATTTTCTTGATGCAGCGCTGTCGGCGCGGCGGTGGTTGGTCGGGGAAGCCTTTTCGGTGGCAGACATCGCGCTGCACGCCTACAGCCATCTCGCCCATGAAGGCGGCTTCGAACTGGCCAGGCGGCGGCATCTTGCAGCGTGGATTGACCGCTGCGATGCCGTGCTGGTGGCGAACCAGCCTACAGGCTAGCCCACAGACAGCCGCGCGGCGCTGGCTTGCGCCAGGTTCCGCAGGCAGTCCTCCGTGTCTTTCCAGCCGATGCAGGCGTCGGTAACGCTCTGCCCGTAGGTGAGTTCCGCAAGGGACCCACCGAGATCCTGGCGCCCCTCCAGCAGGTTGGACTCAATCATGACGCCGAAGATGCGCTCTTCGCCGTCGATGAGCTGGCCACAGATGTCGTTGCAGACTTTGATCTGCTTTTTGTGGTCTTTGCTCGAGTTGGCATGGCTCATGTCGATCATGACCTTATTGCCGAGCCCGGCGTTTTCCAGCAGGCGGCTGGCATAGTGCACGGATGGGTTGTCGTAGTTGGTCTTGCCGCCGCCGCCACGCAGGATGATGTGGCAGTCCGGGTTGCCGGCTGTGCTGAAGATGGCGGAGTGGCCGGCTTTGGTCACGGAGAGAAAGATGTGCTCGTGGGCGGCAGATTTCACCGCGTCGGCGGCAACCTGGATGGAGCCGTCGGTTGAATTCTTGAATCCCACCGGGCAGCTCAGGCCGGAGGCGAGCTGTCGATGCACCTGACTTTCGGTGGTGCGCGCGCCGATGGCGCCCCAGCTCACCAGGTCACCCACGTACTGCGGTGTGATCGGGTCGAGATACTCCGTACCGGTGCCGAGCCCCAGGGCGACGATGTCGCGCAGCAGCGTGCGGGCCACGCGCAGACCTTCGTTGATCTCGAACGAGTTGTTCAGGCGCGGATCGTTGATGAGTCCTTTCCATCCCACCGTTGTGCGGGGCTTTTCGAAGTACACCCGCATGATGATGAACAGCTCACCCATGTGCTGTCGTGCTTTCTCGGCCAGCCGCTCAGCATATTCGATGGCCGCTTTCGGATCGTGGATGGAGCAGGGACCCACCACAACGAGAAGGCGGGGGTCGCGCCCGTGGATGATGTCGGCGATGGTGCGGCGGCTGTTGAAAACCACTTCCGACGCCTGCGGCGTGAGGGCGACCTCTCGGAGCAGCGTGTCGGGTGCTACCACCTCTTCCTGGCCATTGATGCGGACATCGTCGGTGAGATACTGCATGCGCGTTCGGGCTTCGTATTACGGGTGTAGAATGCTAGCAAATTCGACGGGGAACAGCGGCATCGACGCGCAGCGGATACAGATATTGAAGCGTATGGGTATCGACGTGTGGCACCTGCGCCCGTCCCGTGCCGAGCTTTCGGCTGCGCCTGCAGTGACGGCTGTGGAGCCTGTTATGCCGCCCCCGCCATCGACTGCGCCAGCGCCGGTGAGACGATCGCGGCCCACGGCTGCACCTGCAGCACCGCAGTCGCCCGGTGAGCCTGTAACGCACGATGCCGTGCCTGATGTTGCGCTCGAGCCGGTCGAACGGTTTGAGCTGGTGTGCATTCGCGCTCCCGGCGCCCTGCTGTTCAGCCCGCCTCTTGCGGCGGTGTCGCACAGGCGCCTGGCCCAGGATATTGCTTTGTCTGTGCAGGTGGCTCTGCGCCAATCCGGCGGCGTGGCGGAGTTTGTGGATTTTCGCTACCCGCAGATCGAAGGTACCGTTGAAGGCAACTGGCAGGGGGCGCTGAAGGCATTCACCAGCAAGCAACAGGGCCTGGTTGCTTCCCGACTCGTGTTGGCGACGCACGAAACTGCCGGCCGCTTTGCGGGCTGGCTCGACGAACAGCTGCTGCCCATGCCCGAGGTTGTTGAGCTGTCCGGTAGTGCAGAACTCAAGCAGGCACTATGGCAACAGATTCGATCCCGCCTGAACCGCTGAGTAGCGGTGATGTGCTCGTGACCCGAGCCATGCGCCGCGCAGACCTCGAGCCCGTGCTCACCAACGAGACACGGGCCTACGCTTTCCCGTGGACGCTTGGCATGTTCGAAGACTGCCTCACGTCGCAGCCTCCCTACGACTGCCGGGTGGGTATCCGCGGTGGCAGTATCGTCGCACACGGTGTCCTGAGCGTCGGCGCGGGCGAGGCACACCTGCTCAACGTGTGCGTGGCGCGGCACCTGCAGGGGCGCGGCTTCGGCCGAGTGATGCTCAGGCAGTTATTGCGTCGTGCGGTGTTCCTTGGAGCCGAGCAGATGTTTCTGGAGGTGAGGCCCAGTAACCGCGTTGCCGTAGCGCTGTATGAGTCCATAGGCTTCAGTTGCATCGGCGTGCGGAAGGGCTACTACCCTTCAGAAATCGGCCGCGAGGATGCCCACGTGTATGGCCTTTACCTGACGGACGCGCCTGAGTCGGTATAATTCGCCGCCCCTCGCACAGGCAGTATCAAAGTGAACCTGGCCAAAGCCATCGCCAAACGGCGTACATTCGCCATTATCAGCCACCCGGATGCGGGTAAAACCACCATTACCGAGAAGCTGTTGCTGTTTGGTGGTGCCATTCAGCTTGCGGGCACGGTGAAGGCGAGAAAGTCGAGCCGCCATGCCACCTCCGACTGGATGGCGATGGAGCAGGAGCGCGGCATCTCGGTGACGACTTCTGTCATGCAGTTCCCTTACGCAGGCCGAGTAGTGAATCTCCTCGACACCCCCGGCCACGAGGATTTCTCGGAAGACACGTACCGCACGCTGACGGCGGTGGATGCGGCATTGATGGTCATCGATGGCGCCAAAGGCGTAGAGCCCCGCACCATCAAGCTGATGGAGGTGTGCCGCATGCGCAACACCCCTATCGTCACCTTCGTGAACAAGATGGACCGCGAGATTCGTGATCCCATCGAGCTGCTCGATGAGATCGAGGACATTCTGCAGATCCAGTGCGCGCCGATGAACTGGCCCATCGGCATGGGGCGAGAGTTCAAGGGAGTGTACGACTTCGCTCGCGACACCATCGTCTGCTACAAGCAGGGCCAAGGTCACCATGTGTACCCGTTCCGGGAAGTTGTGGGGCTAGACAGCGACGAGGCACGAGCGCTGCTGGGCGATCGCCACGGCGAGGTGGTCGAGGAACTGGAGCTCGTGCGCGGTGCAACGCCGGAATTTCTGCAGGACGATTTCGACAAGGCGACCACCACACCGGTTTACTTCGGCACCGCCCTTGGCAACTTCGGCGTGAAGGAGATGCTCGATGGGTTTGTCGAGCACGCGCCGTTGCCGCAGCCGCGCGAAGCAGACACCCGCATGGTGGCTCCCACGGATGAGAAGTTCAGCGGTTTCGTGTTCAAGATCCAGGCGAACATGGATCCGAAACACCGCGATCGCATCGCCTTCTTGCGCGTGTGCTCGGGTGCCTACCGCCATGGCATGAAAATGAAGCACCTGCGCCTGGGCAAAGACATCAAGGTGACCGACGCGGTCACCTTCATGGCCGGTGATCGCACCCAGGCGGAGGAAGCCTTCGCCGGCGACATCATCGGCCTGCACAACCACGGCACCATCCAGATTGGCGACTCGTTCACCGAAGGCGAGGTGCTCAAATTCAAAGGCGTGCCCAACTTCGCACCGGAGCTCTTTCGCCGCGTTCGGGCGCGAGATCCTCTTCGCGCCAAACAACTCGAGAAAGGTCTGGACCAACTGGCTGAGGAGGGCGCCAGTCAGGTGTTCAAGCCGCTGCGCAACAACGACTACGTGGTCGGTGCGGTGGGGTCGCTGCAGTTCGATCTCGTCTCGTTCCGCCTGCAGGATGAGTACCGGGCGGACTGCGTGTACGAGGATGCCGGGGTATTCAGCGCGCGGTGGGTGGAGTGTGACGATGCGAAGATGCTCGCTGACTTCAGGCGTAAGGCGCACGACAACCTGGCAATCGACGGCGGCGGCTATCTCACCTACCTGGCCCCGAGCCGTGCCAACCTCATGCTTACCGAGGAACGGTGGCCCGAAGTGCGGTTTCTGAAAACCCGCGAGCATTGAAGCCCGACACCGCTGGATATCTAACGGGAAGCTGAACTAAACTGCCGAGTTGCCGATGGAAGGCAACCATGTTAGTCGAAGAGCACGATCCAGGAGGGATAGGTGAGCGCGATACTGGTGATTGATGATGACGCACAGGTGCTCGACGTGTTGAGCGAGATGTTGCGGCTCGAAGGACACGATGTGGTCACGGCGTTGAACGGTGCGCGCGCGGTGGAAGAGGTGCGTCGGCAGATTTTCGACCTGGTGATCACCGATCTCATCATGCCGGAGAAAGAAGGGCTGGAAACCATTGCCGACATCCGCAAAGCGCGCGGAGCGATCCCCATCATCGCCATCTCCGGCGGCGGCCGCATCGGCCCGCAGGACTATCTCGAAACCGCCCGCCACATCGGTGCAAACGCGACACTCGCCAAACCCTTTGCCCGCAAAGAACTCATCTCTGCCGTAGATGCGCTTCTGGCGTGAGGGAGTCGCTGGTCGAAGCCTTCGCTGCGCTGTCCGCGAACGCCGATAGCCGCGAGCTCGACGCAGCTCTGTTGGTCAACCAGGCGCTGAATCCAGATATCGACGTCGTAGCTGTTCAGGCCGACATCGAGCGTCTGACGCCCGCCGATTCGGTGCCTGTGTGGGAACACCTTGCGGCTCTGGGCTTCCGGGGTGATGAACACAGCTACCACGATCTGGCCAACAGCCGCATGGACGCCGTGCTTGCGCGTCGACGTGGCATTCCCATAACACTTGCGGTTCTACTCGTGCATCTGGCGCGGCAGCGTGGTGAACCGGCGGTCGGCCTCAATGCACCAGGCCATTTCCTTAGCCGCATCGGCATGCAGGTCATCGATCCGTTTACTATGCGGGTGCTGCCGGTGGACGGCGATATCGAGCCGGCGGGCCCTGTGGATATCGCCTTGCGCATGCTCAACAACATCAAACAGATCCTCACCGCCTCTGGAGATCAGGCGCGAGCACTGGACATGGTGGACTACCAGCTCGCACTGCTGCGCGACACCGCCTCGCCGCAGAACGTGGCGCTGCTGCTGCTGGAGAAGGGGGAATACTGGCGCTCAATCGGCGCCCCCGAGCTGGCCGTGGATTGCTACGAAGAGGCTTCAAGTCTCAGTGGCGAAGGCACAGAGATTGCAACGGTCTGCCAGGCGCGTATCGCACAGCTTGGCGGCGCTCGAGGGCCCACCCTGCACTGACCGGCTGATGGTCTCCAGCGATTGATTCTCGGCATTGACGTGGTCCTACCGGGCAACGTCAACGGGAGCCGAAGCCGTGAATTACCTGAACCTGGGCCGTGTGGCCCCTATTGCCTTTGCGATCGCAGCACTGCCTGCGGCCGTGTCAGCGGACGAGATCGGTTGCAGTGCCAGCGCCAGCCTGGCCTACGTGGGCTGCACCTTCTCCAGCAGAGATGACTATTTCACAGAACGTGCCAAGTGCCTGGATCAGGCAGGCGGTGACGTGGGTGCGTGCTTCGATGCCGCTCGCGTGGTGCTCGAGGGAGACGATGAGGAGTGCGCCGACGTGCTGGAGGCGCGGGCGACCCTGTGTGAGGCGCTGGACGACGCGCCACACGAGCCGGCGTTTGGCGCTGCGTTTGCCGCCAACTTCGTCGATCCCCTGCAGATCGGCGTGTCCGTTGAGGCAAACCCCTATGTGCCGCTGACGCAGGGCAACCGCTGGGTCTACGAGGGCACGTTCGAAGAGGACGGCGAGATGGTCACGGAGACCATCGTCATCGACGTGCTGCCGGAAACCAAGCTGATCGACGGTATCACGTGCGTGGTGGTTCGCGACGTGGTGTACGTGGACGACGAACTGGTCGAAGACACCGACGACTGGTTTGCCCAGGACGTTGACGGCAACGTCTGGTACTGCGGCGAAGAGGTCAAGGACTACGAATACACCGACGGTGACCAGCCGAGCGTACCGGAGCTCGTGTCGGATGATGGCTCCTTCAAAGCGGGCCGCGACGGCGACAAGGCCGGCATCCAGATCCCGGCGACACCCGAGTTGGGTGCGCTGTTCCGTCAGGAAGTCTCCATTTCCAACGCGGAGGACGTCATAGAGGTGATCAGCGTCTCCGCCAGTGAAACATCGCCGGCGGCAACGTGCGACGGGAATTGCCTTGTCACCCGCGATTTCTCGCCGCTCGATCCTGGCGTAGAAGAAAACAAATACTACCTGCCCGGTGTTGGGCGCATCGTCGAGATCAACCTCGAGTCCGGTGCCCGGGTGGAACTCATTGAATACACCGTCAACTAGACTTGGGAGATACGACATGAAACTGCGAAGTGTATTGCTTGTGATGTTCTCCAGCGCCCTGGTCGCGGCCTGTGGTGGTGGCGGAAGTTCGAGCCGGGGCGCGCCGCCGCCGGCAGCACCGAATCCCGTGGACTTCTCCGGTATCGTGCTGGACGGCCCCGTAGTCGGGGGCAGCATCTATGCCTTCAGCCCCGACCGTGTTCAGGCGGCCCTCGCAGAAGCCGCCGGCGCTGAGGATCGTGCGGCTGCCCTCGCGGGCGCCGGCCCGATTGGCAGCCTCACCCGTAGCGCTGATGGTGATGAGAGCTACACCATGCGCTTCGGCGAGGACCGCGCAGGCGAGACGGTGTTTCTGATCTTCGATGCCGCCGGTGCCCAGGACGAAGCGTTTGGTGATGAGCCCTTCAACCTCGAAACGGTGGCTGTCCTCGGCGACCCCGGGTCGGTGGTGCGTGCGAACCTGACGCCGCACACCACACTGATCAGCGCCCAGGTACGGGCAGCTTTGGATCCTGATGGCGATGGCACGATCATTTCCGCAGCCGAGTTGGCGACGGCAATAGACAATGCCACCGCGGCGACGGTGCAGGCGCTGCCGGGCGATGATCTGGGCGAGACTGTGCTGCAGGCGGGTGTAGATCCGGTTGCCCTGGAGGACGCGGAAGCGCTGCTGGCGGCATCGCTGCACGTCGGCAAACTCGTGCGGGTGGCCGCTGCCCTGGCAGGCGGAGATCGCAACGACGTCGTGGCAGCGCTTGCGGCGGACGCAGCCGACGGCGATGTGGACGGCGCGGCGCCCATGCCCTATCAGCCCGATGAAGATCTGCTGGCGGCAGTGGGGACGGCTGGCGGCTTGGGTGCGCCGGGTGAGGAAGACGCCGAACAGGTTGGCTGTGCCGCGTCTTCCCATCAGTTACGCCGCGCTTGCGAGTTCGAAGTGCTGGATGAGTTCATGGTGAGCCTTGCCGGCTGCGCGGATACTTCCGATGCGGAAGGCTTTGCAGCGTGCTCCGAGGCGTTGGCGGAGGAACGGGAAGAAAGCCTGGAGGAGTGTGGTGATGTAACCGATGCACGCCTGGCGTTGTGCGAGACGCTGGATGACGCTCCCCACAACCCGCCGTTCGGTGACGCGTTTGCCTCCAGCTTCGTCGACCCCCGGCAGATTGGCACGGCGGTGGCACCGAACCCGCTGTTCCCTCTGGTGATCGGCAATCAATGGGTCTACGAAGGCACTTTCGAGGAGGATGGCGAGATGGTGACGGAAACCATCACCATCGACGTGCTCGATGAGACCAAACGCATTCAGGGTATTGACTGCCTTGTGGTGCGGGACGTGGTGGTGATCGACGGTGAGCTGATCGAGGACACGGACGACTGGATCGCGCAGGACGTGGACGGCAACCTCTGGTACTGCGGTGAAGAAGTGAAAGACTACGAAACGTTCGACGGTGATGAGCCGGCGCTGCCGGAGCTCGTGGCCATCGACGGAGCCTTCAAAGCAGGCAGAGACGGAGACAAGGCAGGCATTCTGCTGCCGGGTGTAGCGGAAGTGGGCGCGGTATTCCGTCAGGAAGTGTCCTTTGCCAATGCGGAGGATGTGATTGAGATTCTCAGCGTGTCCGGCTCCGCCACGACCCCAGCGGCGAACTGCAGCGGCAACTGTGTGGTCACTCGGGATTTCTCGCCACTCGACCCAGGCGTGGAGGAGAACAAGTACTATCTTCCCGGCGTGGGCAAGATTCTGGAGGTGAACCTGGAAACAGGTGATCAGGTGGCGCTCATCTCCACGAATGTGGTGCCCTGAGGAGCGTTCGTTGAAACATGCGATGCACCAACGTGATCTCGAGCTGGCGACCGCGGTCGTCGGCCGGGATCGCGCCGCTTTTGAATCGTTTTTCAATGCGTACTTTTCTCGGGTGTATCGATTCTGCCGCTCGCGCATGTCCGATGCGGCAGCATGTGAGGATGTGGTGCAGGAAACGATGCTCAAGGCTGTGCGTAACCTGCACACCTATCGAGGTGAGGCAGCGTTGTTTACCTGGTTGTGTCAGATATGCCGCAACGAGATGAGCAACTGGCAACAGAGAACCGGACGCAAGATGGCCGTCGAGTCGAGCATCGATGAGGATGCGGGCTTTCGGGCGGCCCTCGAGTCTCTGTCGCTCGCTGAAGCGGACGCAGCCGAGGTGGCAACCATCAAGAAGTTGGTGCAGCTCACGCTGGATCACTTGCCCGACCGCTACGGCCGAGTGCTTGAGTGGAAGTATCTGGAAGGGCTGAGCGTGGGCGAGATCGCCGCCCGCATGGCCACCGGGGAAACCGCTGTACAGTCGCTGCTGGCGCGCGCCAGGCGGGCCTTTCGCAGCGGCTTCGAGGAACTGCGTAGGGAAGCAGACGCATGAACGAATTGGACGACAAGCAGATGGATGAAGATGTCCGCCGGCTTCTGGAACTGGCTGGACCGAGACAGGAGCCGCCGGAGCTCCTGCGGGCGCGGGTACACGCAGCTTCCCTGCAGGCATGGGAGGAACTGCCCGAGCCGTCGCGCAAGGCGCGCTTTGTACCAATCGCACTGGCAGCCACAGTGCTGGTCTCGATGGTAGCCGCACTGCTCCTGATGGTTGGGCAGGATGAGGCGGCCGTGCCCGTTGGCCGGGTGGTGCATGTGCAGGGCCGGGTGGATGTGCGCGGTGACGGCAGCCAGGAGGCGCTTGCGGCGGGAACGTTGCTCACCACACAAGACGGCTCGAGCCTGGCAGTGACGATGGGCGCGAGCACGTCGCTGCGGCTGTCCGCCAGCAGCAGCGCCACGATTCAGGGCGTTGATGAGGTCTGGTTACACCAGGGGCGGATCTACCTGGACGTGGCAGACGGCGTGGGTCTGCGCATCGTCACGCCCCGCGGCACGGTCACCGACATTGGAACGCAGTTCGAAGTGGCGCTGGGCGGTGAAAAACTCGAGGTGGCGGTTCGCGAAGGCGGCGTGCAGGTGGAGTTCGACAACGGCTCCGTGCAGGCACGGGCGAACGAGGGTTGGGGCGAGCTGTTGCGCATCGACGCAGCGCAGCAACTGCATCGACAGCCCTTGTCTGCAACAGATGCACGATGGCAATGGGTGGTGCCCGCAGGCGGCAGTTTCACCGGCGCTACAGTGCACGATTATCTGGCGTGGGCGGCGCGCGAGTCTGGAATTGAACTCGACTACCGCAGGGATATCGTCCGAGTGCGGGCGCAGAATTCAGCTTTCACCGCACCCGAGGCGTTGCCGCGCCCGGCTGGTTTGGCGGCGTTGATCAGCGATGTGACGGACTTTCGCGCGGAGCTTGATGGTCACCGGCTGCTTGTGGACTTCAAGCGTTGAACGGCTAAGCTGCGATCATGACATGTGCGCGGTGGCGAACAAGCCTGGTCGTCGTCGGTCTCCTCTGCAGTAGCCTGGCGGCTGCCGCGGAAAGCCAGTTTCAGGGCAGGCTGGTGCAGGATGTGCTTCGCGAATTCCATCGCGACGGCTACGCCCTCGTCTACTCCAGCGATCTCGTCAAACCGCGGCTGCGCTTTCCCCATGCCCCGGCAGAAGGTGCACCCGTCGACAGGCTGAAGTCGGCTCTGGCCGACGTTGGCCTCACGCTCAAGGCGTTTCCCGAGACCCAGGCCTGGCTCGTTGTGCGATTGCCCAAGGAAGTGATGCCGCACGATCCGAAGCCTGAGCTAACACACCGCCGCCAGCCGCACATCGAAGAAGTGCTGGTAACCAGCAGTCGTCATGTGCTCAAGCGCAATGACGAGTTGTCCCGCCACAGCCTGGCGGCGGATGAGCTGGGCGCGTTGCCGGAGCTGGGCGACGATGCCCTGCG
Organism: Gammaproteobacteria bacterium; assembly: GCA_030428905.1. GTDB lineage: Bacteria > Pseudomonadota > Gammaproteobacteria > Pseudomonadales > Azotimanducaceae > SYFY01. The sequence continues at coordinate 690 of JAUIED010000051.1, read as the reverse complement.
CGCGGTCAATCATCTGCCCGGTACCGCGAGCCTCGGCGTATCTGCGCGACCGCACATTCGCGGCGGAGCGCGGGACGAAACCCTGGTGCTGTTTGATCAGGTGGAGCTGCTCGAACCGTTCCACCTCAAGGACTTCGAGGCGCTCTTCTCCACCTTCAACCCGGCTCTTATCAAGCGTATCGACGTGTACACCGGCGGCTTTCCGGCACGCTACGGCGAGCGTATGAGCGGCGTCATGGATATTCAGCCGGTGGATGACTATCCGCCATTTGGATTGGAGGCGACGCTGTCCGTGCTCACCACCGCGGCTGCAGCGTACGGTCACTCCGGTGACCGGCAATGGGCGCTGTCCGGCCGGCGCGGCAACCTCGATCTGCTCACACGCCAGGTGAATCCGGATGTGGGCCAGCCGTCGTACTCCGATTGGATGGGACAGATGACATGGTTCCCCGACGATCACAGCGAGCTGGATCTGGGATTCCTGCTCTACCGGGACGACGTGGTGCTTAAGGATCTCGAAGCTGGTACCGGAGAGCTGGCGCGCGCCGGTCACGACAACGCCTATCTGTGGGCGAAGTATGAGCGGGTGCTTGCCGACGGCGGTACCGGAACCGGCTCCCTGGTGTACAGCCGTGTGCGCAACGAACGGGGCGGATACAGCAGCGACAGTGCGGCCGACGAGTCGTTCGG
>JAUIED010000273.1 GCA_030428905.1 Gammaproteobacteria bacterium | reverse complement strand
TTCGGTAGCTGCCCCCAATGCCAACCGAACGGCACTCAGGTTGAGTTATGCCTGACCCGGCGCACAATCCACCCAACAAAACGGCTGAAGGTGTCTGGTTGTTTGACGCGCCCTCTCGCAGGCGGCTTACCAGTCACCGTTGCCTGAGGGTCAATTGGTCGGGTTGACGGATCCGCCAGAAAGCTCTGTATCGTCGTCTGTGGCTTCGTCTCCGGATCAGCCTGCGCCAACTGTGATACCAGCTTCGAGGCATTGAGCTGCGCGTCGAATTCCGAGGCATAGGGCCCTACGAGGGGATGCTCGCGGGTGGAGATGTACCAGCCTCCATCACGGAACTGCACCCGATCGGTACGCTCCGGCATTCTCGCTGCCTGGGCTGTCTCAGTTTTTCTGCGCTTCATAGCTGACGGCGTAACTAACAACGGTTCTTGTAGAAGCGTAGGACACCTTCCGGCTGCCAGGGATACAGACTTCACAGAACCGTCAACGCGATGTTCCCGTGAGGCATGCCTCCTCAGCCAGAAGCCGTTATCAGGTGTAACGACTATGCCCGGGCTTCAGCCCACCGCGTTTACTGGAGCCGCCGGATTGCGCAGCTTTCTGCTCGCGCATCTCATTGAGAATGTCTTCAAGAATGAGCCGCACGTAAGAGAGTTCCTCGTCGATCTTCTGCATGTCGGTTTTCATGGTATGGCCTAGTGCATCCAGCGCCCGCTCTAGCCCTCCCAACCGCTGCTGAACGTTCGCCTTATCGAAAATGCCACGGGCAACGGTTTCCAACGGCTGGTCTGGAGAATCGAAAACCTCCTGACGAATGCCCGCAGACGGGCGCTCCTCTTCGACACGCTCCGCCGCCTGATTGGTGCCGCCAAGAAACTCGTGACCAATCTCCTCGGCAACGACCTCCACCACCTCGCTGTCGACCGTGTCCAGCTCCTCCAGGTAGGCAAATAGCAGAAGACGATCGCATAGATTGTTGATGCGCCGCGGCACGCCATCGCAGAACTCGAATACGAGGCGGTAAGCTTCATCCGTAAAGCGCGGATTGCCGGACCAGCCCACAACGGAAAGCCGGTGCTCAATGTAGGTCTGCGTTTCCTCTTCGTTCAGAGGGTTCAAGTGGTAAGTTGCAATTACGCGCTGGCGCAATTGCTCGAACCCCTCCGACAGCAGCGTTGCACGAAACTCCTGTTGGCCGAGCAGGAAGATCTGCACCAGCGGCTTCCCGTTCGACTGAAAGTTGGACAGCATGCGCAGCTCCTCGACAGACGCTGGCGGCAGGTTCTGTGCCTCATCCACAATCAGCAGCACTCGCCGATTGGCCCGCGCCTCCTGCAAAAACGTGTGCTCCAGATCCTGCAACAGCTCCGCCTTGGAGCTCGCCATGCTGCGCAGGCCGAACTCGCCCGCCACAAACTTGAGCAGATCCTCTTCGTCGAGATTGGAGCTCACGAGGGTGGCAACGGACAGGTGTGATTGGTCCAGGTCTTTGAGCAGCGCCTGCACGAGCGTCGTCTTTCCAGTACCGACGTTGCCGGTGATGACGATGAAGCCATCCGCCTGGCTCAGCCCGTACTGCAGGAAAGACAACGCCCGTTTGTGTTCCTTGCTGGGGAAGAAGAAGTCAGCGTCCGGTGAAAGCTGGAACGGCTTCGCGGATAGCCCAAAATGTTGCTCGTACATACTTCGAGTTGATGAACGTAAGAGCCTAAGTGTGCCTCTGATCGAGCCAATACGCCAATCAGGTCAAACCGAAGTGATACCCCAGATTTCTTATACCAGGCGGTCGTCGCCACCGTCTCCGTAGGTGTAGCCATAGCCATACCCGTAACCGTAGCCCGAACCGATACCCCGGGTAGTCTTGTTGAGGATCAGCCGAACGCACGGGTGATCCAGCAGCGGCGCAAGCGCATGGTTGATCGCATCCTGTGGGGTCTTGTTGGCTTCCACCACGAGCACGGCCTGCGCAACGTTCTGAACAAGAACGGCAGCCTCCGTGGTCACCAGAATGGGCGGGCCATCCATCAACACGATTCGCGAGCTGTCCTCACGCGCCAGCGCTTTGATGGTCTGGTCCATCAGGTGACTCGCGTACAACTCGTCAATGTCATCACTTTGACGACCACATGGCAAAATTTCCAGGCGATCGATGTTCGTCTTCAGTGTCACCGCATCTGGATGCGGCCCGTTCGGTCTCAGGGTGTCCGCAAAGCCAGGGAAATCCAGCAGACCGAACTGCCGGGTGAGGTCCCGTTTGGCGACGTCAGCGTCCACTAGGACAACACTCCGGTCGAGCTCCGCCGCGATGCTCACCGCCAGGTTTGTCGAGGTGTAGGTCTTGCCTTCACCGGGAAGCGCGCTGGTCAGCATGATGATGTTCGGCGGTGCACTTCGCTCTGCGCGCTCCGCCAACTCCATGCGCTGAACGTCGAGGAGCAATGGCCGCTTGATGCGCCGCATCTCACGAGCAAGCTGGGAGCGCCCCTCGTTTGGCACAAGAAAGCCACGCTCTGCCATGGCCTGAAGGTTGATCTGGCACCTGCTCGCACGACGTTTTGCGGCACCAGGGGGCTGCGTCGATACTTTCTGCGCAGGGCGCGCCGCCCGAAGCGGCCCAGCCGGATCCTCGACCTTTGTCGCCTCTGATCGCGCGTTGTTGACCGCTGGCTCTGTGCTGCTCATGGGCTCCTTGTCCATTCATCCATGTCCAATCGAGGTTTAAACCCGGGATTGTGAAACGCGGCTTGCCATGCCGCATACTGAGCTGGTTGCCATAGTACCCGTAGCTGCCCTCCGGGTAGGCTGGTAACTCCACAAAGTGTGAAGCGGCGCATGTGCTGAGTGCGGGATGAGCGGAAATTCGCACAGTGCGGCGGTTCCCCCTCTGTAGATCTCAGGCATAATTTTGCGCAAACGCACACGTGTAAAAGGAAGGACACCTTGCCGCTCACTCAACCCTCGCCGCCCGCCTTGGATAACGTCCGGCTAGCCATCGTAGGCCTTGGCTATGTCGGCCTGCCGCTGGCGGTTGCCTTCGGACGCAGAATTCCTACCGTAGGTTTCGACATCAACCTGCGGCGCGTTGAGGCCCTCCGCGAAGGCCTGGATAGCACCAGGGAAACATCGAAGCAGGAACTCAAGTCAGCCGAATACCTGACATTCTCCACTGAAGTCGAAGCGCTTCGCGACTGCAATGTGTTTATCGTCACTGTCCCAACACCAATCGATACACATCGGCGCCCGGATCTGAACCCTCTCCTCAGCGCCAGCAGAACCATCGGCGCGGTTCTCCAGAAAGGCAACGTGGTGGTTTACGAATCCACCGTTTACCCAGGTGCAACCGAGGAGGACTGTGTCCCCATACTGGAGGATGTATCAGGGCTTACCTTTAACAGCGACTTCTTTGTAGGCTACAGCCCGGAACGCATCAATCCTGGTGACAAGCTGCACCGCCTCCCCAACATCACGAAAGTCATCTCAGGGTCGACCGACGACACAGCCGACCTGCTGGAAGCACTATACGGCCAGATCATCGAAGCAGGCACCCATCGCGCACCGTCTATTCGCGTCGCCGAAGCTGCGAAGGTCATCGAGAATACCCAACGCGATCTGAACATTGCGTTGGTTAACGAGCTGTCGCTCATATTCGAGCGCTTGAACATCGATACGGAAGACGTGCTGGCAGCAGCGCGCACGAAATGGAACTTTCTGGATTTTCGACCCGGGCTGGTAGGCGGTCACTGTATCGGCGTCGATCCGTACTACCTCACGCACAAAGCACAGGCCATCGGTTATCACCCTGAAGTCATACTGGCCGGCCGCCGCATCAACGACGGTATGGGTGCTCATATCGCCGATCGTGTCGTCAAACTCATGAGCAAGAATCGGATCGAGCTCGTGGACGCACGAGTGCTGATACTCGGGCTTGCGTTCAAGGAAAACTGCCCAGACATGCGCAACACCAAAGTGGTCGACGTGGTGCGTGCATTCGAGCAGTACCACCTCTCGGTTGACGTTTATGATCCCTGGGTGCAACCCGAGGAAGCGATGCACGAGTACGGTCTGCAGATGGTGGAGACACCGCAGGCAGACACCTACGATGCGATCGTTCTGGCGGTTGCGCACGATGATTTTCGCTCCGCAGACTGCAACCTGCTGAAGTTCGCCAAAGCAGACCACGTGCTCTTTGATGTGAAACACGCTCTACCACGCGAACTATCCACCGCGCGGCTGTAAACACACCGATTCGGACACCATGCATGACAATTCTGATAACCGGCGCCGCAGGCTTCATTGGTTCGACAACCGCGCACAAACTGCTGGATCGTGGCGAGCAAGTGCTCGGCATCGA
>JAUIED010000272.1 GCA_030428905.1 Gammaproteobacteria bacterium | reverse complement strand
CATGCGCGCGGTGCGGTGGACATGGATCTGGTGCGCTTCTGGGGCCCGCTGGTGCTCGTTGGTGCTCTGGTGGGCGCGTTCACAGCCGGGTTCGTAGACGGTCGCTGGCTTGCGCTGGTGTTCGGTATCACGGCGCTGGTCGTTGCTCTGAAGATGATCTTCGTGCCGCAGTCGCTGCACCTCAGCGCCGATGTTCCCCGCGGGCTCGCTGGTAGCGCAGTGCCGCTGGCTATTGGTGGGGTGTCGAGTTGGATGGGCATTGGTGGCGGAACCCTCAGCGTGCCGGTCCTTACGCTCATGAACCAGGCCGTTCACCGTGCTGTGGGTACGTCGGCACTGTTCGGCCTTCTTATCGCTCTGCCGGCGACCGTGGGATTCATAGTGGTCGGTTGGGACGACCCTCGCACGCCTGCTTTCAGCCTTGGCTACGTCAATGCGCTGGGCTTTGCGCTCATCGCTCCGGTTACGATGATGAGCGCGCCTGTTGGTGTGCGCATCGCGCACGCAGTGTCCAAACAACGATTGAGCTTTCTCTTCGGCGCCTTTCTCTTCATCGTTGCAGCGCGCATGCTGTATTCCGCCTTACTGACCTAGGAGTGTCCCCCCATGGATAGCTATGTATCGGTAGAACGCGATGGCCCAATCGCCATCGTGCGATTCGATCGCAAGAAAAACCTCAATGCCTTCGATGCCCAGCTCATCAGCGAACTCACCGACGTCGCCCGCTCTTTTCACGACGACCTGGAGACCCGTGCCGTGGTCCTCACGGGCTCCCCGGATTACTTCTCAGCCGGCGCGGATATTGAAGACATGGGTAAGCGTGCCGATCCAGGCTGGAGCGACATGCAGCGGCGGCAATCCTTTTTTCGCGGGGTGCGTTTGTGCGAGGCGTGGGAAGCGATGCCGCAGATCACCGTGGCCGCGATGGAGCGCCTGGCGGTGGGCGCTGGCGTGGCGCTGCCGCTGGCTTGTGACTGGCGGGTGATGGGCGAGAGTTGCTACCTGTATGTGCCCGAGGTGAAGATCGGCCTGAACCTGCAGTGGGGCGCGCTACCGCGCCTGGTAAACCTGGTCGGCCCGGCGCGGGCCAAGCGAATCTGCATCCTCTGTGAGCGCATGGATGCGCAAACGGCGCTGAGCTGGGGGCTAGTGGAAGAAGTCGCGCCGGACGGGCAGGCCGTCGATGTGGCGCTGCAGCTCGCCCGCGTAGCGACCGAGATGCCTGCGGTGGCCGTCGCCATGATCAAAGAGGCGGTCAATGCGACCGCGGGCGCGCTCAACCGAACGGCCAGCTTTGCCGATGCCGATCAGAGCCAGCTCAGCGCTGCCAGCCAGGATGCGAAAGCTGCACGCGATCGCTTTACGCAGAAGCGCTGACCGATATGACCAGCGCGCTAGGCAAGTACCGCATCTGCGACTTCACTGGGCAGCTCGCAGGAGCTGGCGCCACGAAGTGGCTCGCGGCCTTCGGTGCTGAAGTGATACGCATCGAAGATCCCACGCGCCAGGGTCGCTGGGACATCCTGCGCGGCAACCCGCCGTTCAAGGATGAGCGCACCGGCATCGACCTCGGTGGCGCCTTCAACAACCACAACACCGACAAGCTCGGCATCACACTCAACCTGAAGACCGAGAAAGGTAAAGATATCCTGCGCCAGCTCATTCGCGTGAGCGATGCTGTCACGGAGAACTTCGCCGCCGGTGTGCTGGAGCGATGGGGTTTTGGTTACGACGATATGCGGCGCATTCGCGAAGACATCATCTACGTATCCAACTGCGGTTTTGGCTTCACCGGCCCCTACAGCGCCTTCAAGACGTGGGGCCCCATCGTGCAGGCCATGTCAGGTCTTACACACACCTCGGCGTTACCCTGCCAGCAACCCGCGGGTTGGGGTTATTCCTACATGGACCATACCGGCGGCTACTACATGGCCATGGCGATTCTCGCGGCGCTGTACCACCGCGAACGCACCGGCGAGGGCCAGTGGGTGGATCTCGCCTGCACCGATGCTGCGCTTACGCTGAACGGCCCGGCCCTGCTCGACTGGACGGTGAACGGCCGCGGTCTGGCTGGCGCAGACCAGGTGCACAGCAACCGCAGCCAGTTTCAGCCCATGGCGCCGCACGGCATCTACCCCTGCGCCGGTGAGGATCACTGGATTGCCATTGCCTGCCGCAACGATGACGACTGGCGACGGCTCGCCGCATTGATTGACCAGCCTTGGACCGCAGCGTTCGTGAATCTCGATGCCCGCCTGGCCGGGCAGGATGCGCTGGATGAACACCTCGGCCGCTGGACGGCTGCGCAGGACAAGTTCGCTCTGCAGAGCCAGCTTCGAGCGCTGCCCATTGCCGCAGCCGCCGTGCAGAAGCCGCAGGAGCGCATCGATCAGGACGTTACCACTGCCGACTTCGGCCTGTGGCCCGAGGTGCAACACACGGCCATCGGCGCGGTGCGGGTGGATGGCCAGCCTGTGCATTTCTCGCAGACGGACTGGCAGACTACCCGTGGAGGTCCTTGTCTCAGCGAGCACACGCAGGACGTGCTGACGAGGCTTCTCGGTATGACCAGCAAGGACGTGGCAGGGCTCTACGAAGAGGGCGTGCTATGAGCGTGCTTGATGGCATCAAAGTGATCGAACTCGCCAATGAACGCAGCGCCTTCGCAGGCAAGCTGCTGGCGGACATGGGCGCCGATGTGCTCCTCGTCGAACCGCCAGGCGGCGACGCCAGCCGCAACTACCCGCCTTTCTATAAAGACGAAGTCGATCCGGATCGAAGCCTCTACTTCTGGCACTACAACACCAGCAAGCGCGGCGCGGTGCTCGACCTTGAAAACGATGCAGATCGGGCACAGCTACAGAGCCTGTTGGATGACGCCGATGTGCTCATCGAGTCGGAGCCCACCACACGCCTTGCGGTCCTCGGCCTCGACTACCCGCAAACCTCGGAGCGCAATCCGCGCCTCATCCACGTGGCGATCACCCCTTACGGGCGCAACGAACCGCTGAGCGATCTGCCGAGCACCGATCTCACGCTCATGGCCGCTGGCGGGCCGGTGTGGAATTGCGGGTACGACGACCATGCCCTGCCGCCGGTGCGCGGCTGGGGCAATCAGGCGTATCACACGGGCTGCCACTTCGCCGTGATGAGCGTGTTCACAGCGCTGCTGGCGCGGCTCGAGAGCGGGCGCGGCCAGTTCGTCGATGTTTCGATCACCGCGGCGCTCAATGTCACCACTGAAGCCGGCTCCTACAACTGGCTGGTCAACCAGACGACGGTGCAGCGCCAGACCGGCCGCCACGCAGCCATCGTGCCTACCGGCGAAACGCAGATGCGCTGCGCGGACGGACGCTGGGTGAACACCGGCGTGCCGCCGCGTTTTCCTCAGGAATTCGCAAAGCTGCTCGCCTGGCTCAACACGCTGCAACTCGATTTCCCCGAAAAGGTGTTCATCGAAATGGGCGCCAACTGGGAAGGTAACTTCAACCTGTCGTTGATCGGCAGCGACGACACCGTTACGGCAATCTTCATGGCCGGCCGTCAGGGTCTTGCCACCATCGCCGAATCGGTGTCAGCCCAGGCCTTCTTCGAGGGCTGTCAGCGCGCAGGGTTGGCCGTGGGCGTGATCAACAGCCCCGAGGAAGCCTTCGAGGATCCGCATTTTGTGGCCCATGGTATGCAGGTGCCGGTGGAGCACGACGATCTGCCTGAGCCGGTGGTCTATCCCGGGCCGCCTTTTTCGCTGCCGAAAGCGCCGTGGAGGATTTCCGGGCCCGCACCTCGGCTCAAGAGAACCTGATTGCCTGGAAAGGGGAGGAGAAGATGAGCTACAACGATCATGCCATTGCTATTGCAGAAGAGCTTGATGCCATTCGCGATCGCACACAGGAGCGGGCTTCGCGACGTTCCCGTGAGAACCTTTTTCAGCGCGATCGCGTTGGCCTGGGTGGCCATCCGGCTGATCCGCCGCCGTGGGCGCGCAGCGGTGACCTAGATCCACACACCCTTGCCGACGGCGACCACACCGCTCTCCTCGAATCCGAGATCCGCGCTATCCGGACCGGTATCCGTCGCAGACAGCGTCTGCGTTGAGCTCTGGTCGCAGAATCACTGAGGATTCAATTCGGCACGGCGGATGCATTTGCCCGTGTCCATGTCACGCGCGCAACCGGTGTTTCCGGACTCAACCTACATGGGGTGGCGCCGCTGCGCGCAGCGGCAGTACTTGCTGACGCCCCACAAGCGGCTGATCGAAGGCATCTGGTACATCTATGCCGTGGCCTGCCAGCGCTACAGCGTGGAACTGCACGCGCTCACGGTGCTGTCGAATCACAATCACCCCTACGCCACAGACACCCTCGCCAACATG
>JAUIED010000271.1 GCA_030428905.1 Gammaproteobacteria bacterium | reverse complement strand
ATGGGCATGAGCACCGGGTACTCCACTCCGGCATCCACATAGCTGCGCACGAACTCGCGCACCTCGCCAGCCGAGCCGATGAAGTCGATGGCCTGAATCATCCGCTGCGATATGGCCGCCACCGCGCCGTCACGATCCCGCTCTGCCTGGCGTGCGCGCAACTCGTCCACCTCGTCGGCAAAACCAGCGGCCCGGAACATGTTGGCGTAACCATCCGCCATGGCGTAGTTGAAGAGGTCCCGGCGGGCGGAGCGGGCAGACTGCTCGAGCTCGCCAACCGCTGCGTGCACATAGCAGAAAATGCGGGCGTTGCCGCCCTTGCGTACCTGCGCGATCGATGCGGGCACGTGTGAAGCCGGGATGTAGTTGAGCAGCACCCCGTCGGCTATCTCACCGGCGAGCTTGAGCATCTGCGGGTTCAATGCCGCCATGACGATTTTCGGCCGGTGCTCGCCCAGGCGCACGCCGAGGCGGAAACGCTTCACCTGCCAGAAATCGCCTTCGAAGGTCACGGACTCACCGGAGAGGCACTCGCGCAGCAGCGCCACATACTCGCGCATGCGCGCGATGGGCCGGTCGGGCAACTCCGCGCCGTGGGCGCGCAGGATTCCCGGCGCCGAAACGCCTACGCCGATCCACACTTCGCGCTCTGGAGACAATGCCTGCAGCGTCGCCGCGGTCATGGCCGTGAGCGGCGGCGTGCGCAGCTGAATCGGCACGATGCCGGTGGCCAGATCCATCGCCGGTACCGCAGAAGCCACCGCGCCGAGCAACGTGAACGCATCAGTGCCTGTGGCTTCCACCGTCCAGATGGAACGGTAGCCCTGGGTCTGCGCAAGCCGCGCGATATCCACTACCGCCGGCGGCCCGAGAACGCCGAGGCTGCCGAACGTCACGCCCATGGGAATACTCATATGGAAAAACCCTCCTCACTCAGCGGCATCTTGCGTACGCGATGCCCGGTAGCCATGAAAATAGCGTTTGCAACCGCCGGCGCCAGCGGCGGCAGCGCCGGCTCGCCGAGCCCGGTGGGGTCGTAGTCGCTTTCGATGAAATGCACGTCAACCTGCGGCGCTGACGGAATGCGCAGCACCGGGTAGTCGTGAAAGTTGGACTGCTGCACGCGCCCCGCTTCCATGGTGATCTTCTGCCCCATCATGGTCGACAGGCCATCGATGATCGAGCCCTCCACCTGTGAGAGCGCACCGCTGCGGTTGATGATGGGGCCAACATCTACCGCCACCGTCACCTTCCTGACGTCCAGGCGGCGATTGGCATCCACGCTCACCTCCGCCACTTCCGCCACATGCGCGGCGTGGCAGAAGTAGAAGGAGAAGCCAAGCCCGGTGCCCTTGGGCATCGGCTTGCCCCAACCGGCTTCGCGTGCCGCACGACGAATCACATCGGCCGCACGGCCGGTGTTGAGCGAGCGGATGTTGCCCGGCTCCAGCCAACGCGGTTCGCCGAGGATCTCCAGGAGAAACTCCACGTAGTCGCGGCCCGAGTCGTGCGCCACCTCGAAGAGAAAACCCTGCGTGACGAAGGCGTTGGTGTTCGAGCGCGGCGCCCGCCATGGCCCACACGGTGTGCCGATGTCGATCCAGCTGTTGGTGATAAGCCCGTTGGCGATGGTTTCCAATGGAAACTCGTTCTCCCGAAACCCCGAGCCCATCGCTGGTTTGCCGTCGGTGCGCATGCCGATGTGGTGGTTCTCATAGGCAACCAGGCGTCCATCGCCATCCACCGCCGCCTTCACCGATTGGAAACCACCCACGCGGTAGAAGTCATGCCGCACGTCGTCTTCCCGCGTCCAGGTCAGTTTGACAGGCGCCCCAACGCGCTTGGAGATCTCCGTGGCTTCGCAGATGTATTCCGTGTACACCCGCCGGCCGAAGCTGCCGCCGAGGCGCATCTGATGAATGGTCACCTGCTCCGCCTCGAGACCGAACAGCGCCTGCATGGATGCCAGCGGCCGGCCGACGTTCTGCGTGGGCAGCCAAAGCTCCAGCGTGTCCTGCCCGCCAGGCACCTTCCGGTAGTGCGCGGTGCAGTTCATCGGCTCCATGCAGAAGTGCGCAACGTACGGGTACTCGTAAAACGCCTCGTAGGTGCGGTGCGCATCCGCGGCGTAGGCAGCGTCCACGTCACCTTTGCTGAACTCCTGCTCCTCACCCCGCTGGGCTCGACGCGACTCAGCAAATGCCACTTTGGCCTGCCAGCTGTCCTTGGATGCCTTACCCTCGTTCCAGCGCACCTTGAGCGCTCTTTTAGCGCGAAACACATCCCAGGTGCTGCGCCCGACGATGGCAACACCATCGAGCAGCTGCTGCACATCGCCGTTGCCTTTCACGACAAATGCATCGACGACGCCCGGCATCGCTTTGATCTCGTCGATGTTGGCGCTGACCACCTCACCGCCGATGGCAGGACACTTCTCATAGGCGGCATACAGCATGTCCGGCACTCGGGTGTCGATGCCGAACAGCGCAAGCCCCGTGGTGATGGCCAGGTTGTCGACGTTGCTCACCGCCGTGCCGAGAATGCGATAGTCCTCGCGCTCCCGGAATGTCAGCTCATCGACCGGCGGCGCCTCCTGCTTGGCGGCAAGCGTGGCCAGCTGGCCGAAGGTGCGAAAGCTGCCGGAAGTGTGGATGACGCGACTGTCCTCGGCTTTTAGCTCCTCGCGGGGCACCTCCATCACCAGGGCGCCGGCGCTGATGAACAGTTCCCGCGCCGTGGCGCCCATCTGCCGCATCTGGTTCCAGGTAAGCGGAATGCTGGTCGAGCCACCTGCCCACTGCGGGCCGTAGCGTTCCTCGTCGATACCGGCCTGCACCACCTCCACATCTTCCCATCGCGCGCCCATCTCTTCGGCGATGATCATGGGTAGCGCCGTTTTGATGCCCTGACCCATCTCGGATTTCGCGAAGTAGATGGTGATCTTGCCGTCTGATGCGACGTTGACGAAGGCGTTCAGCTCCGCCGACGCCACCAGCTTGCTGGTGCCTTCTTCCGCCATGGCGGCAGGCAGCGCAGCCGCAAGGAGCAGACCCGAGCCAGCCACACCGGTGGCTTTCAGAAAGGTACGCCGATCCATGTGCACCGCGACTTCCAGACGCGAACGCAACCCACGCAGAAAGTCCTGGCGCTTCATGAGGTCACCTCCACCGCAAGCTCTGCCGCCGCCTGCTTGATGGCGCTGCGCACCCGGTTGTACGTGCCGCATCGGCAGTAGTTGCCCTGCATCGCCGCGTCGATGTCGGCGTCGTTCGGGTTCGGGTTGCTGGAAAGCAACGCAGCGGCGGACATGATCTGCCCGGCCTGGCAGTAGCCGCACTGCGCAACATCCACTGCAATCCATGCACGCTGCACAGGGTGGAGGGTGTCGTTCGTCGCGAGGCCCTCAATGGTAGTGATCGAACGGCCGGCCACTGCGCTCACGGGCACGCTGCAGGACCGCATAGCCGCGCCATCCACATGCACCGTGCAGGCACCGCACTGGGCAATGCCGCAGCCGAACTTGGTGCCAATCAAACCCAGCACATCGCGCAGGGCCCACAGCAGCGGCATGTCCTGTTCGACTTCCAGGGTGTGGCGCTCGCCATTCACGGTAAGCGTGTATCCAGCCATCTCCTTCTCCGATTCTCGTGAGGTCGCAACATCCTATCAGGCGCAGCGCCGGCCGCAGCCTTTGATACACTCCGCGTCATCAATGCCGATTCCTGGGAGGGGCCATGGCAATGCTGAACCGACACGGACAACCTCGTCGCCGACGGCGCTGCCAGCTATCCGTACCCGGCAGTAATCCCAAGATGCTGGAGAAAGCGGCCGCGAGCGGCGCAGACCACGTCTTTCTGGACCTCGAAGACGCCGTGGCACCCAACGCCAAGGCAAGCGCCCGCAGCAACATCGTCGATGCGCTGAACCATCTGGACTGGGGCGGCAAAGTTCGTTGCGTGCGCATCAACGACACTGGCACGCAGTGGTGTCACGACGACATCATCACCATCGTCGAGGGCGCGGCGGACAACCTCGACACCATCATGCTCACCAAGCCGTTCGACGCATCAGACGTGCTCTTCGCTGACAAGCTGCTCACCCAGCTCGAGCTGAAGCTCGGCATCCAGAAGAAAATCGGCCTGGAGCTGTTGATCGAGGAAACGCTGGGCCTGCAGAACGTCGAGGAGATCGCCGCGTCCACACCGCGACTGGAAGCGATGATCTTCGGTATGGGCGACTATTCAGCCAGCCAGGGCATCGACCTGAGCGTGTTGTACGGACAGTACAAGTATCCCGGCGACATCTTCCACTACGCAAAATTCCGCGTCGCCATGGCAGCGCGGGCGCGCGGTATCGACGCCATCGACGGCCCC
>JAUIED010000270.1 GCA_030428905.1 Gammaproteobacteria bacterium | reverse complement strand
CCAAGGGCTGCATGCTCTCCAACGAGTATTATCTGTGCACCGGCCAGTGGTACATCGACGTGGGCGGATACTGCGCGTTGCGTCCCGGCGAAGATCGCCTGGTCACGCCGCTGCCCATGTACCACATGAACGCCATGGCGACGTCTTCCATGGCCATGCTGATGACAGGCAGCTGCATCGTGCCGCTGGACCGTTTTCACCCCAGCACCTGGTGGCAGAGCATCAGCGAGTGCGACGCCACGATCATGCATTACCTCGGCGTAATGCCGGCAATGCTCATGAACATGCCGGCGGGCGAACACGACCGCGCACACAACATCCGCTTTGGCTTCGGCGCGGGGCTGTCCGGCGAGCTGCACACGGCTTTCGAGGCGCGCTTTGGTATCTCTCTCATTGAAGCCTGGGCGATGACGGAAACCGGCTGCACGGTGGCGGTGATCGCCTCAGAGGAACCGCGCAAAGTTGGCACCGCCTGTTTTGGTCGGCCGCCGGCGCACATGGACTACCGCCTGGTGAGCGACGCGGGAGAGGACGTACCGCAGGGCCAGCCGGGTGAGCTGCTGGTACGCCGCGCCGGTGACGCGCCGAGATACGGTTTCTTCAGTGGCTACCTGAAAGACGAGGCGGCGACGTTAGCGGCCTGGGAAGGCGGCTACTTCCATACGGGGGACCTCGTGTACGTGGACGACGACGGCCTCATGCACTTCGTCGACCGCAAGAAAAACGTCATCCGCCGCAGCGGCGAGAACATCTCCGCCGTGGAGGTGGAGGAAGTGGTGCGCGAATGTGCAGGCGTGCAGGCTGTGGGTATCGCTGCCGTGCCGGACGCGCTGCGCGGCGACGAGGTGTTCGCCTGCATCGTCTGTGATGAGGCCGCATGGCCGCGCCTGGCGGAGGAAGTATTCGAGCACTGCATGACAAGGCTCGCCTACTACAAGGCGCCGGGTTATGTGGCGCGGGTGGAGGCACTGCCGCTGACGCCCACCGAGAAAGTGCAACGTGCGTCGCTCAAGACACTGGCGGCGAACCTGCTGGAGCAGGGTGACTGCCTGGATCTGCGGGAGGGTAAAACGCGCCGTGGCTAAACGACTGCAGATGCCCTACGACGACGTGGTAGTGGCGGCGCCGGCCAGCGTCGACTACGTGCGCTATTCCAACCGCAGCGCGCACTGGTTCCTGGCGCGGGCGCTGCGCGCCGTGCTCAAGGGCGCCGGCATCGACAAGGCAGAGGTGGACGGCTTGTGCGTATCGAGCTTCCAGCTCATGCCCGATACGGCCGTTGGTCTCGTGCAGCATCTTGGCTTTTCGCCGCGCTGGCTCGATCACATTCCCATGGGCGGCGCCTGCGGTGTGGTGGGGCTGCGCCGTGCCGCGCGAGCCGTGCAGTGTGGCGATGCGGAAGTCGTTGCCTGCATATCGGGCGACACCAACCATGTGGACACCTTCCGCAACCTGCTCGGCCACTTCAGCCAGTTTGCGCAGGATGCGGTGTATGCCTATGGTTCCGGCGGGCCGAACGCCAACTTTGCTTTTCTCACCGACTATTACATGCGCACTTTCGGCGTCACGCGGGAAGACTTCGGCAAGCTGTGCGTTGCGCAGCGCACCAACGCGCTGGGCAACCCTCTGGCGCTGTTCAAGAAGCCGCTGACGCTGGATGAGTACATGGCCGCCCGGCCCATTGCCGATCCCATACACCTGTTTGATTGCGTGATGCCCTGTGCCGGCGGCGAGGGTTTTCTGGTGCTGCGGCGCGAACGTGCCGAAGCGCTCGGGCTGCCGTACGCGCGCATCCTCTCGACCATCGAGCGTCACAACGCCTTCATCGACGACGCCATCCAGATGCGCGCCGGCTGGGCGATGGACGTAGACGATCTCTACGCGGTAGCCGGCAAGCAACCCGAGGACGTGGATTTTCTCTGCACCTACGACGACTACCCGGTCATCAACGCCATGCAACTCGAAGATCTCGGCTTCTGCGCCAAGGGTGAGGCGGCGCAGTTCATCCGCGACAACACGTTCGAATGGAACGGCACCTTTCCCATGAACCCTTCCGGCGGGCAGCTTTCCGTGGGTCAGGCGGGGGCCGCCGGTGGCTATCTGGGTCTCGTGGAAGCGGTGCGCCAGCTCACGGATACTCCGGCGGGCCATCAGGTGGCAGACGCAGACGTGGGCCTGGTGAGTGGCTTTGGCATGATCAACTACGACCGCGGCCTGTGTACCGCCGCGGCGCTTCTGGGGCGGGCAGCATGACCGAGCCGTTACAGCGCCCGAAGCGCAAGAATCCGATCCTGCGCACGCAGCAGCCGATTCTGCCGCCGTGGACGCGCAGCCGTGTGGGGCTCGGCATGACGGCAGCGGCAGCGCGTGGCCGTTTCGAGCTGCAGGTGTGTGACGAATGCAGCGCCGTGCAGTACCCGCCGCGGGAGATGTGTGGTAGTTGCCTCGCCACCGACCTCACGTGGACGGAAATGTCAGGAGCCGGCGAGCTGATCTCCGAGACGCTGCTGCACCACGCCCACGATCTCTACTTCCGTGAACGATTGCCCTGGCGGCTGGGCATGGTGAAGCTCGCCGAAGGGCCGACGGTGGTTGCCCACCTGCACGGTGACGTGCCGCCGCCGCCAGTAAGCGTACGCATCAGCGCGCGTCTCGACCGCGCCGGCCGTGCCGCCCTCATAGCCACCCCTGAAAACGAGGTACCGAACATGGCTGACGACAGGCAGCTGCGTGAGATGACATGCGACCCGAAGTTCCGCAAGGTGCTCATCACCGACGGCAAGTCCGAGGTGGGGCAGGCCATGGTGCGGGAGATTGCCAAAGCCGGCGCCAGCCTCATCTGGGTGGGGCACAGCGAGCCATGGAAGCAGCCGGCGGGCTTCGCCGAGCTTGCCGATATTCCCGAGGTGGAGCTGATCCCGCTGGACCTCACTGACGCGCGCAATGTGCAGGAGCTGGGCGGCGCGCTCGGCAATCGCGTGGACATCCTCATCAACACCGCGCAGATCCATCGCACCGAGAGCATCTCATCGCGCTACGGCACGGACGTGGCGAAGCTCGAGATGGAGGTGAACTACCTGGGTCTGCTGCGCCTCGCGCAGAACTTCGGCCCGGCCATGAAAGCCCGGGGTGCGGATGGCCAGAACAGCGCGGTTGCGTGGGTGAATCTGTTGAGCGTCTTTGCGTTGGCCAATTTCCCGAGCCAGGGCACCTTCTCCGCCTCCCAGGCGGCGGCGCTTAGCCTTGCACAATGCCTGCGTGCGGAGTTCAAACCGCACGCGGTGCGTGTACTCAATGTCTTTCCGGGGCCGGTGGACGAGCCGTGGAACCAGATGATCCCACCGCCGAAGATCGCTCCTGGACGGCTGGCCCGTGATGTGGTGGCGGCCTTGAAAGACGGCATAGAAGATCTCTACCCGGGTGATGTGGCGCAGGAGTATTACGCGTTGTTCCGGGAGGACCCGAAAATTCTGGAAAAGGAGCTGTGCGATGTCTGATGGGCCCACTGTGTGGCTGACCGGCGCAAGCTCCGGTATCGGTGCCAACCTCTGCACCCGCCTGCTCGACAGCGGCGCCACCGTGGTCAGCTTCGCGCGCCGTCCGCCGTCCATCAGCCATGCGCGGCTGCACGCCGTGGAGGTGGATCTGAGCGATGCCAAGGCCACGCGCGATGCGTTTGCCGGCGCTGCCAACACCTGGCCGACGACGCGGGTCATTCACAACGCCGGCGCCATCCGTGAAAAGCCTCTCGACGAGGTGCAGGACAGCGACCTCGAAACGCTGTCGCAGCTGCACCTGGGCACCGCCATCGCCATGGTGCAGGCGGTGCTGCCGCAGATGCGCGCCGCGGGTCACGGTCGCGTGGTGCTGATGACCACGCGTGCCATCGTCGGGCTTGAAAAGCGCACCGTTTACTCCGCCACCAAGGCCGGCATGGTGGGTATGGGCCGCACCTGGGCGCTGGAGCTTGCACCGCTCGGCGTCACCGTGAACATGGTCGCCCCAGGCCCCATCGACGACACCGAAATGTTCAACGACGTGGTGCCCAAGGGCACCGAGCAGATCGAGCGGGTGGCGGGGCGCGTGCCGGTAGGACGCCTTGGCCGCCCATCGGATGTGTCTCGAGCGGTCGAGTTTTTTCTGAGCGATGAGGCGGACTTCGTCACCGGTCAGTTGCTCTTCGTCTGCGGCGGCACGTCCGTCGGCAGCATGAGTTTCACCTGAGGGGCTGAGAGGGACCTATGAGCACAAACCTGTTGGGCCAACTCGTCGCGGCGGTCGCCGGTGGCGATGTGGAGATGATCGACCTCACTCAGACCCTGTCGCCGGAGTTTCCGCAGCTCTCCCTGCCGCCGGAAATGGGTCAGTGTCAGCCGT
>JAUIED010000050.1 GCA_030428905.1 Gammaproteobacteria bacterium | reverse complement strand
TTTAGAAACTTTGAGAACTATCGGCTGCGGGTCTTAACCCACTGCGGCTGGAATGAGATCATCAACCGCGTTTAGTGAATACCGGCTATCCCCCATTAAATGGGTAGAGCCGGCTGAGAGAGTGTCCTGCACATTTCGCTTTGCGAAAAGTGAGTAGCATGCCAGGCCGACAGATTGACCTGCACCTTTCGCTTCGCGAAAGGTGTGTGGTGGAGCCAGGGAGGATCGAACTCCCGACCTCTACAATGCCATTGTAGCGCTCTCCCAGCTGAGCTATGGCCCCACAGAGGGCGCGGATGTTAGGGCAAGCGGCGCCGCCGAGCAACTTTCTCATCCTCGGCTAACCTCCTATTGAGTCCAACTACCTGTGGTCGGGGATGATCGAAGCACTCACCGTCGCGCTGCTGGCTGCCGGCACGCTGGCCGCAGGGTGGTATCTGCGCAGCTACCGGGCGCGCCGCCGCTTTCTCAAAGCCACCGCTATCGTGCGCCTGACCAACGAAATGTGGGACATCGTCAACGCCGTACCGCCTGCGCACCTTTCTACCCCCCTGCGTGAAGCGGTAATCCGCACGCTCGCGCACTGTGCCGATGCGCTCGATCGCAGCCCGCTGGCAGCCTACGGAACGACGCTCACTGAACGCTGCCGCGCCGTACGGCAACTGCCGAGACAATCGACTCAGCGGGAGTACCAGGGCGCCGATGCGCGCTTTACCCGGCTGGCTGTGTTGCTGGACAGCGCCCATGCGCAAGGCTTCCTGCCGCAGCGCGAGCATGCGCTGGCGCGGGTAGCCGCGGGTCTTGCGGCGGAGCTCAGCAACATCGATGGTCTTTGTTTACGCGCGGAGCGAGCCTTAACGCTGCGCAGCGTGGCCGAAGCCATGCAGATTCGCGCCCAGGCGTTGAAGTCCTGCAATAGGCTGCCGGAACAGACCGCACAGGAAACCCGCCGCCGGGTGGAGGCGCGACTGCCGCTGGCAAACGGCTAGCCGCGTTATGGGGATTCCTCCCCTTCGAGCAGATGGCTGCCAACCCAATCGCGGGCGAAATGCTGGGCCGTGCGCCCACTGCGCCCGCCTCGCGCCAGCGCCCATGCAGCCGCTTTGCGATCAAAGACCTCATCGATCGCCGCCGACCCTTCCAGAGCCAGACCGTGCACCTGTGCCAGGCGCCGGGCCCAGTGCCGTGCCACATCCAGGTAGGCTGCCTGCTTGAACGGGTAGAACGACAGCCACAAGCCGAAGCGGTCGGACAGCGACACCTTCTCCTCCACCGCTTCACTCTCGTGCAGTTCACCTTCCACGTGGCGGGCGTCGCGATTATCGGACATGTATTCCGGCAAGAGGTGCCGGCGGTTGGATGTGGCGTAGATCAGTACGTTGCTGGCGTTGCGGAACAGCGACCCTTCCAGCGCGCTTTTGAGCGCCTTGTAGCCGGCGTCGTCCGCTTCGAACGACAGGTCGTCACAAAAAACGATGAAGCGGTGCGGCAGCGGCGCCAGTGCCGCCCCGAGCTCGGCAATACCCGCCAAGTCCGTGCGGCTGACCTCCACCAACCGCAAGCCATCCGCAGCGAAACGGTTGGCGAGCGCATGGATGAGGCTCGATTTACCTGTGCCTCGGGCGCCCCACAACAGAGCGTTATTGGCCGGTAAGCCGCGCAGGAACTGGCGCGTATTGGCCACCAGGCGCGATTTCTGCAGGTCGATGCCGTGCAGGTCGTCCAGGTGCATGTCCGAGGCTGCGGCAGCCGGACGGAACGTGTGCCCGAAGCCGTAGGCACGCCACTCGGCTGCCACATGGGCCTGCCAGTCCACACCCTGCTCCTCGGGAACGATGGCGAGCAGGCGCTTCGCCAATGCCTGCAGATCGCCTAACAAGGGGCCCCAGTCTTCCGACATCGCAACTACCTGAAATTCGGGCGCTTATTCTAACCCGAGGTTCTCACGCGGGGGTGAGTTGCGGGTAGCTTTGGGTTAGAATAGCGGCTTGTTTCGCGTCAGGAAGCGCGCCGCAACACAATGTCTGCCAGCACTCAGCCAAGCCAGCTCGATACCCATCAGACCGAACGTCGCCAGGGGCCGGACGACCGGCGCACGGCAAACGAAGACCGACGCAATCTCGACCGCCTGCTGGATGACTTCGCGCCACGGCGCAATCCGGAGATGAAGGACCGTCGAAGCAGCTAAAACCGACAGGCGGCGCCGCTAGTCCCGAAAGCGCTTGCGCACCGCAACCGCCAGATCCGGCCGATCGGTAATCACCCCGCCTACCCCCCGAGCAAACAGCACTTCAAGCGACGCCTCGTCGTTGATCGTCCACGCATCGAAATGCATTTGCCGCTCGGCGGCTGCGCGCATCACCGGCTCCGAGTGCAGGTCGAAGCCGTAACGCTGGGCGGGTAGTTGCAAAGCGTGCGCGCGCGGCTTGTACAGTGATGCGAGCCCGAGCTTCTGGTGCACCAGGAAGAGCGTGACCTCGCCGCTGAAGGCGCTGGTTGCCACCTCCGGGCAGGCCTCACGAAATTCGAGCATGGCGCCGCGGTGAAACGACGCCACGAGCACCCGGCGTTCTGCGCCGTGCTCGCGAAGCAACGTGCACAGCGGCTCTGCCATGCTGGGCGTTTCCTGCTTGATCTCGATGTTGAGCGGCATGCCCGGAAACCGCTCCAGCACCTCGGCGAGCGTTGGCACCCGCACGCCTTTACCCCGATACGGCGTGCTTTGGCCGTCGAAAGGCCAGTGATAGGCCGCATCCAGCGCTTTGATCTCATCCAGCCGCAGGCTGTTGAGCGAACCGCTGCCGTCGGTGGTGCGCTCCACCGTGGCGTCATGCATGAGCACCACCTCCCCGCCCGCAGCGGTGTGCGCGTCCATCTCCAGCACATCCACGCCGAGGCTGCGTGCGTGATTGAATGCCAGCATCGTGTTGCCGGGCCGCAGGAGGTTACCCCCCTGGTGGGCGATGATCTGAGGTTTGCGGGTATCGAAGTAATCGGTGTCAGCGCGGGCAGGGCCGGTGAACGTACGCAACACGACGATGAACACCACCACCACAAAAATCAGCAGCCAGTTGCGCCGCCTGGCGGTCATGCGCGTCGGTGCAGCGGCACGACGTTGGACTCTGCCTTTCGAAAGTAGGTGCGCTGACCAGGCTCTCGCTCAAGGCCGATCTTGCCCACGTCGTAATACGTCAGGCTGAATTGTTGAACGTCACCGCTCTCGGCTCGCAGGGTGAGCCTACTGCCGCTCAGGTGCCAGCTGCCTTTGCTGCCGGCCAATCGATATGCACCGCCATTCAACTCACCGGAGAGCTCCAGCGTGTTGCTGCTCTCGTCCTGAGCCACCCAGACGCCTGGCAGGTTCAACCTGCGCAACCAGCGTGCCCTGCGACGGCGGGTGCTGCGCACCCAGACAAAGGCAACGACAGCAACGAACAACAGTAGAACCAGGCTCGGCACTCTATCTCCTCAGGTCAACCATTCTCTGAACACGCCGACGATCTCGGCGTCCACGCGATCCTGCACGTCACGCTCCACCTCGGTCAACATCTGCTCTACGACCGTGCGGCTCGACGCCACAGCCACAAACCACCACTCCGACCGGCCGAGCGCATCCGCATCTGCCGCCTCGCAGACCGCAAGGTTGGTCTGCTTGCCGAAGCGGTCCTTCAAGCCACGCAGACGCCCTCTTTTCTCTTTCAATGATGCACAGCCCGGCAGGCGGAACTGCAACCGCAGTAAGCCGACGTTCAACCGTGGCTGCGCAAGCTGGCAAAGTCCTCGGCGCAGATGCTGTAGAACACCGTATCGAGTCCGTGGTGCTTCTGGCGCCGATCGAAGAACATACCGAGCCGCTGCAGCACCTTTACAGACCGCTGGTTCGGTGTGTCGGTAGCGGCAATCACACGGTGGAAGTGGCAGTGCTCGATGCCATGACGCAGCACGGTGCGTGCCGCTTCGGTGCCGATTCCACGACTCCAGTGATCCGGATGTATGCCATAGAGCAGCTCCACCTCACCGGTACCCTCGAACGGCCGGTTGCCGCAGAAACCGATGATGGCGTCCGGATCAGACTTGAGCCGCACACTGTACATGCCGCTCCCGGTCTCAGCGAAGTACGCGCTGCTGGCATCGATGATGGTGTGTACGGAATCCATAGGAATGATGCGGTTGTCCCACAGGTACCTGCGCACCTCCTTGTTGGTCCACAGGTCATGCAGTTCCACCGCGTCCGATACGTCCAGCGGGCGCAAACGCAGGCGATTCGTCGTGAGATCGCTCGCAGCAGCTATTGCCATCCGGATAGAGCCATGCGGACTCCCCCGTTGTCCCTTCCTCACCAGCAGTTTGCCATAGGCAACGCCGTAAGCGAACATGCCGACCCCTTTCGGCACGAGCAGCGTCATGCGTTACAGCTTCTGGCCCAATCCATCGCAGCCCTACGACACCGTACTGCAACTGGCCCGACACGTAGAAAAAACCGGCTGGGACGGGTTCTGGTACGCCGATCACTTCATGCCCAACGCCCCTGACACTTCCGCACCCTGGCCTGAGGCATGGACCACCCTTGCGGCGATCGGTGCGACGGTGCCGCGCCTGCGTATCGGCACGCTGGTGTCAGGCAACACCTATCGCCACCCCGCCGTGCTCGCCAAGATGGCCGCCACACTCGATCACATCACCGGTGGCCGCGTGGTGCTCGGCTTGGGCAGCGGCTGGCAGGAAAACGAGCACGCCCAGTACGGCATTGACTTCTACGATGTCGCCGAGCGGCTTGCGCGCCTGGACGAAGCCTGCGCGGTGATCAAGGCCCTGTTCAGCGACACGTCTGCCAACTTCAAAGGCAGGCGCTATCAGCTCACCGACGCGAGCCTCGAACCCAAACCCCTGCAGAACCCACTGCCCCTGCTCATCGGCGGCGGCGGAGAGAAAGTGACGTTGAGGATCACCGCCCGGTGGGCCGATGAGTGGAACGTGTGGGGCACGCCGGAAACGCTTGCACACAAAATGCGCATTCTCGATGACCACTGTGCGGCGATCGGCCGCGACCCGGCAACCATCCAGCGCAGCGCCGTCGCCCTGCTGTTCATGAGCGATGATGCAGCGTTCGTCGAGAAGATGCGCGCCAACCCGCCGCCGCAGGCATCCATCATCGGCTCTGTCGAAGAGGTGCGCGACACCGTGCAGCGCTACGCGGAAATCGGCGTCGATGAGCTGATCGTTCCCGATTTCACCCTCGGCGGCCACGAGCAGAAGCTCGCAACGCTGGACGCGTTCATGAACAAGGTAGCCAACACATGAGCAAAACCCCAGCCACACCCGTACCGGCAGCCACCATCGTCATGCTTCGCGAGCGCGAGGAGCTCGAGATTTTCATGGTCGTGCGCCACCACCAGATCGACTTCGCATCCGGCGCGTTG
This sequence comes from Gammaproteobacteria bacterium, assembly GCA_030428905.1. GTDB lineage: Bacteria > Pseudomonadota > Gammaproteobacteria > Pseudomonadales > Azotimanducaceae > SYFY01. Next base: position 23,743 of record JAUIED010000050.1, on the reverse strand, counting down.
GTGTTCCCCGGCGGCAAAGCAGACCCCCAGGATTTCGACGAAGCGCTTGTAGACTACCTGGACGGTGCTGCTGCAGACGCCGACATGCGCGCCATGCAGGTCGCCGCCATTCGCGAGTCGTTTGAGGAGAGCGGCGTGCTGCTGGCCCGCCCGGAAGGCTCTAACAATCTGGTCGACGCCGATCGGTTGCGCGCGCTAACCTCTTACCAGACCCGTCTGCACGCGGGCGAGCTGAGCATCACGGAGTTCTTGCGTCAGGAGCGGTTGCGCCTCGCCTGCGACACGCTGCACCACTTCGCCCACTGGGTAACGCCGCCGATGATGCCGAAGCGTTTCGACACCCACTTCTTTCTCGCGGCGGCACCGGAAGACCATCTGGCTGTGCATGATGGTTCCGAGAACGTGGACAGCACCTGGATCAACGCTGGACGTGCCGTGCAGGACGCGCAGGCAGGCAAGCGAACGGTGATCTTCCCGACCATGCGCAATCTCGAGCGTCTTGCGGGTTTTGCATCCATCGAACAGGCATTTGCCGAGGCATCAAACACGCCTATCGTGCCCATACTGCCCTGGACCGAGCAGCGGCAGGACGGTAACTACATCTGCATTCCAGCAGACGCAGGTTACGAGGTGACGGAAGAGAAGCTGCCGCCGCGGCGCTGACGGATCAGCTCAGCGTTAGCCGTTACTCCAACCCGTGGTGATATCCGCGCGCGTCTCCGAGGCTTTTCTGCAGTTCGCCCACCGCCAGCAGCATCGCTTCATAGTAGCTGCGGGTTTCGCGTCGACGTGCGTAGTCGTTCAGCGGATTCGCAGGATCCACTCGGCGCAGGCGCCGAATCTGCGCGAGGATCTCCTGACGCATCTGACGCGCGTGATAGATTTCCAGAAGATCGACTAGCCCTTCCTGATTCTGGTTCATCCCGGTGGAGTTCCTGCTGCTTGCGGTGACACTGTAAATCTAGACGCGGACCGCCAACCCCGCCATGCAACTAGCAGGTTTTTTTTTCGCCAAATTTCTGCCATACGCTTTTCAAGCCCTGCCCTAGCGCGTACTTTGAGGGTTTGCCAGAAACCGGGAGAAAGCCATGTCGGAAGACGTCCTGTATGGCGTGGAAGACCACGTTGCCACCATCACGCTGAACCGCCCTGAGAAGCAGAACACCATCTCCGGCCCCATGCTCGACAGCCTGACCAAGCGGCTGCTGGAGGCGGACGCTGACCGGGACGTGCGCGCCATCGTGCTCACCGGTTCCGGTAAATTCTTCTGCGCGGGGCTCGACCTGCGCGGCAGCGACATCGGCGGTGGTCTCTCCAGCCAGGCATCGAGTCCGGCAAACCTGGACCTGCGCAACACCCCGCCCACGGTGCTGCACAATCTCGACACACCGACCATCTGTGCGCTGAACGGCAGCGCCGCGGGCTACGGCATGGATCTCGCGCTCGGCTGCGACATCCGCCTGATGGCATCGGAGGCGAAACTCGCCGCCGCATTCACCAAGCGCGGCGTGCTGCCAGAGTCCGGGGGCACGTGGATTCTGCCGCGTCTGATCGGCTGGTCGAAAGCTTCCGAGATCATCTTCACCGGCCGCACCCTGGGTGCAGCGGAGTGTGAGGAGATGGGGCTCATCTCACGAGCAGTGAGCAGTAACGAGCTACCCGGAGAAGCCGCAAAGCTGGCTGCAGAGATCGCCAGCAATGCCCCGCTCGCGGTACAGGGCTCAAAGCGGATGATGCGCATGGGCATGAACGAGACGTTCAACGACCATGTGCACCACGTGTTTTTACAGCTACTGCCGCTCTTTCAGTCCGAAGACTTCAAGGAGGGCATGAAATCGTTCCTCGAGAAACGCGAACCGGACTTCAAGGGCCGCTGAGCAGCTTTCGCAGGTCGCGCCGGCGCACCAGCTTGTCCCAGGTGTGCCAGGCGCGTAGCGCCTCCTCGCGCGTGGAAGCGCGCCGTTCGTAGTGATGCTGCAGCACCCGCCCAAGCAGCACCAAAGCATCACGTGATGCACCATCTGCCGGCATCTCCCGCGCCACTCGGGTGAGCAGGCCCACTGCCACACAGGCGTCCTGGTGCGCGCCAAAGGCATCCTGCAGGTGCCGCACCAAACGCACATATCCTTTAGCTTCACTGCCGTAGGCCGGGCTCACCAGCTCCAGCGCATATCGCAACCGCTTGGCACGAAGCCGAACTTCGTGCAGATCGCTATCCGCGCTCGCAGGGCTGAGCGAGCGGCCGGACCTGCGCAGCCGCCGCCACGCCTTGAGCACCGTGCGGGCCGCAAACTGCGAGACCTCCGGCCCCTCCAGCCCGTCCAATCGCTCGGCAAGCCGCTGCCACTCCTCGAGCACACTTGGTAGGCTGGCAAGCGCGCGATCCGCCTGCTCACGCGCACCCCGTCGACCCGCCAGCAAGCGCGCCAACAGTAGTGAACGCGCACGCTCGTCGACATCGTCCATGCCGTCCAGGCAGAGCGCCACACGCGCCTTGAATACATCGAGATCGCGCACCGCGCCCACGCCGCGGGCGAGCTCCGCCAGGGTCAGCGAGAACTGGGACGCCGCAGCCCCGACTTCCGGCACGGCAGACTTCAACGCCGAGCGGATACGCCGGATGTTGGTGCGCAGGAGGTGCACGCCCTGCGGGTCGACCCCCTCGCAAGCCAACCAGCCGTAGTGCGCTACGCGCGCCATCCAGCGCCCGACCTGCACGTCGAGCAGCTCGGTGCTATTCATGGCCGGGACCAGCTCGGTGGCTTTCGCCGGCCGGCCTACACCACATGCCCAGGCGCCGCGATCGTATTTACTCAGCCGGGAACCTCGGAAGCCTCGATCGACCAGCATCTTCGACAACCGCTCCAGCGCATGAACCGAGCCGCTCACCAGCTCGAGTTCGAGTTCATCGAAACGGCTGAGCACACTGCGCTGTGCCGATAATACGGCGGATCGATCCGCACACACTTCGAGTTCCATGTGATCCGCTGTGATGGCCCGATAACGCCGACGGTCCGTGTCGAGCCCGAACTGCGGTCGCAGCCGACCACAACCGATGTCTGCCAGTACCTCACGCACCGGCCCTTCATCGAGTTCCACCACCGCAAGGGGCATCTCGGGTGCGAGAAACAGGGGTTGCTCGATCTCTTCGCGAACGTGCACCGCCGCGTGCTGACCGCCTAGCCGCTTCATCTGCAGGCAGACATCGCCGCCCGGTTCGCGCAAGCGCACGCGGCAGCTCCATCCCGCCGCGCGCAGACGGCCACGCCGGTCGTCGAGATAGACGTCCTCGTTGCGCACGCGGTCCAGCGCATGCAGCGTTGCGTGCGCCGCGAGCAGGCGTAATGCCGCATCGGCATCCTGCGCGCTTTCGAGGATGAACTTGGCTTCTACCTCCTGCATTGGCAGGAGGATACGACACTTTTCATTGGTAAAGTAACCGGCCTTTGTAAGGCCAGTTACCCGAGCCTGGTTCGGGCATCAGCGCCCGAGGAGGTTGAGGAACTCCATGCGCGTGGACGGGTTGTCCTGGAAAGCGCCGAGCATGGCAGACGACTTCATTCTGGAATTCTGCTTTTCCACGCCACGCATCATCATGCACAGGTGCTGCGCCTCGATGATCACACCAACATCACTGGCGCCGGTGACTTCGGTGATCGCTTTCGCCACCTGGAAGGTCAACTCCTCCTGAATCTGCAGGCGTCTGGCGAACATATCGACAATACGCGCCACCTTCGACAGGCCGAGCACCTGACCGTTTGGAATATAGCCGACATGCGCACGGCCGATGAAAGGCAGCATGTGGTGCTCGCACAGGGAGTACAGTTCTATGTCCTGCACGACGATCATTTCTTTGTTGTCGGATGGAAACAACGCCCCGTTGACCACTTCATCGAGGGTCTGCTGGTAACCGCGGGTGAGAAACCGCATGGCAACAGCGGCGCGTTTCGGCGTGTCCACTACGCCCGGTCGGGTGATGTCGTCCACCTCGCTGATGATCTCGCGATAGGCGGCTTCCAGGCGGGCGATGTCTTCGCTCATGATGCGGGTACGGCTCGTGCTGATAAGCCGCCTAGCATACGGGAGGTTGACTCAGTACGACAGTTCGTGGGCCAGAGCCTCCACGTTCGGCAGGGGCCTGCCGGACACGCGCATGACGTTGGCCAGAGTGGTGAGGGGTTCGGCTACCTGCCTGCGCCAATCCCGTTCGGGTGAAGCGCTATCCTCCAGCAATCGATGCAGCTTCGACTCGATGAGCTGCAGTATCTCGGCCAGTTGATCCGCCTGACCGTTGCCTTCCTGCAACGCTTGAACGACAGCCGACACCTCCGATGTAAAGTAACTTTCTCGCATCCTTGCGACCTCCAGAAACAGCTTCTGCCCTACTTTGAGTATAGTGGGCGCCATCATGAATATGGCCGAAGTACTTCTCAGACTGGGTTGCTCGCTGGTCGCCTGGCTGGTGATCTTCACGCATACCATCTGGCTGGCAACGCTGCGCGTCACGGGCTGCGGAGCAGATGGAGATCAGTTCTGGCGCCTGCTGCTGGGATTTGCCGTGGTAGCTGCAGGCATGTCCTATCTCACCAGAAGCACGCGGAAAATTCCGGCCGTGCACGACATGCTGCGTTGGGCCGTCGTACCAGCGGCGTTCTTCGCAGCACTCTGCCTGCCACCGATCTGGCAGGCCCTGAGCCAGACGACCTTCGGCGGCGCGCCCCTGTGCGGCGGCGTTCCGGCACCTGCCTGGCATGCCTGGTGGGCACCGGTGCAGGTTCTTTGCCTGGCGATCATGGCCTGGAACGCCCGGTTGGCGTTTCGAAAGACATTGTGATCGCACGGCGCCAGTGCTATAAAACGCTTCCGGGAATGCAGCCAACCTACTGAAATAAAAGGCAATATTTCGGAGGATTGTAAAATCTGCATCGCCTGTGGCAGCTGATCGACAACTACAAACACATTAACAGCCAGCAATGGTTCATAGGTATCCGGGGGAGGATCTAACATGAGTATGGTAAGTGAATTCAAAGACTTCGCGATGCGCGGCAATGTCGTCGACATGGCGGTGGGTATCGTCATTGGCGGCGCCTTCGGCAAGATCGTTTCATCGTTCGTAGCCGACGTGCTGATGCCGCCCATTGGTTTGCTGCTGGGCGGCATGGACTTTTCGAAACTCGCCATCACCCTCAAAGACGCAACTGAAGGCGCTGAAGCGGTACTGTTGAAGTACGGCGTATTCATCCAGAGCATCGTCGACTTTCTCATCATTGCGTTTGCCATCTTCATGGTGGTCAAGGCCATGAACTCCATGAAGAAGGAAGAGGTTGCCGAAGAGGCGCCGGCCGAACCGACACCGAGCACCGAAGAAGTGTTGCTCACGGAGATTCGTGACGCGCTGCGCGCGAAGTAGCCATCACTCGGGGAGCGCTCAGCGCTCCCCACCCGCTCTTGCACCAGACCTACATCCCCTACTCACGGGCAGACATCGAGCGGCTGGCGACAGACGTACTGCCTGCAACTCTCAAGCCGCGCTTTAGTTACTTTGCGAAGCTGCTGCGATCCTGGTTTCACCACGCGCTGCATGACGCGCTGGAAGCACAGAAGGCCGACCTTGCAGCCCTCCTCGATGGCCAGGCTACCGAAGCCGACGCACGTCGCTTCGCCGCATCCCTGGAAAGCGCCGCACTGACAGCCAACTTTCAACCCATATCCGAAGCCATGCTCACCGAAGCACTGGCGGAAGAATCCACTTTCCGCATCCGCCTTGCGGTGGATTTCAGCCAGTTTGAAGAGGTGGTGTTCTACGGACGTGGTGCCGAGCAAAAGGAGGCGGAGGTCCCACGCCTGCTCGGTTTGCGCACGACACGCGTGACTTTCACAAATTTTCGAACGGTACTGGTGTACATGCGCTTTCGGAATGAAAAAGCACTTGATGCGCAGTTGCGCGGCCAGACCGTGCTGAAGCTCTTCGCCAACGTGCCTCAGGCAGATCTTGAGATGCTGTTTCCCAATTCTCAAATCCGCATGCGTTTAAGTGACAAACTGGTGATCGGCGTGCCTGCCTTTGTCAGCGGTCTGATCGTACTGTTTACAAAGCTCGGCAGCGCCTTGTTGCTCACGGGCGGACTGCTGGCGTTCTGGGTGGGCCTGTCTGATCGCGAAGTTGCCATCGACCAGACAGCGCTTGTAGGCCTCATGACTGCGGCAGGCGCCCTTGGTGGCTACCTTTGGAAGCAGTTTTCCAACTTCAAGAATCGCAAGATCCGATTCATGAAAGCGCTCACGGAACGGTTGTACTTCAAAAATCTGGACAACAATGCGGGGGTGCTCACCGCACTTGCCGACTTCGCCGAAGAGGCCGAGTGCAAAGAAACCCTGCTGGCCTACGCGGTGTTGCTACGAGACGGAGCGTTGACACGCCAGGGAATCCGGCAAGCGGTGGAGCGTCTGGTGGACCATCCAGAATTCTGCTTCGACGTAGAAGACGCTTGTGACAAACTGCTGGAACTCGGGCTTGCCGAACAGCGGGATGAGGCACTGCACCCGCAGCCACTGGACGACGCCATCGCGCAGATCGATGCCCGGTGGGACGCCCTGTTCAGCGCCCCCTGATAGATTCCACCTGATTCTGGGCACCTGATTCTGGCACCTGATTCTGGGCCCCAGATCAACGCTAAGCCCGTTCCACCGCCGCCAAGGTGTTCTGCATCAACATCGCCACGGTCATCGGGCCGACACCTCCCGGGACCGGGGTGATCCACGCCGCTCGCTCGGCGGCGGCCTCGAAACCGACGTCGCCAATCACCTTACCATTCGGTTGGCGGTTGATCCCCACATCGAGCACGACCGAGTCGTCGGCAACCCACTCACCAGGCACCACGCCAGGCTTGCCCACCGCGACCACGAGAATTTCTGCCCGCCGGACTTCAGTCTCCAGGTCCACCGTAAAGCGATGGCACACGGTGACGGTGGAACCGGCCAGCAGGAACTCGAGCGCCAGCGGCCGGCCTACGTGGTTGGATGCTCCAACGATAACCACGCGTTTGCCTTTCGGATCGATGCCGATGCGCTCCACCAGGGTGAGAATGCCGTAGGGGGTGCACGGCCGTAACAGCGGGATGCGCTGTGCCAGACGACCAACCGTGTAGGGATGAAAGCCGTCCACATCTTTCTCTGGCGCGATGCTTTCGATGACGATGCGGCTGTCGATATGCGCCGGCAGCGGGATCTGCACGAGGATGCCGTGCACCCGTTCATCGCGATTGAGCTGCGCCACCAGATCCAGAAGCGCGGCTTGCGTGGTGCTGCTTGGCAGGTCATGGTCGAACGACGCGATGCCCACCTCGGCGCAGGCGCGGCGCTTGTTGCGCACGTAGATGCGCGATGCTTCGTCGGCGCCCACCAGCACGGTGGCCAGGCCAGGTCGTGACAACCCCTGATCCAGCCGGGTGGAGATACGGGCCTTCGTCTCGGCCCGGATGTCCCTGGCGATGGCCTTGCCGTCGATGATCTGCGCTTTCACGTGGAGAAACCTCTGTGGACAATGTCGTATGGTGCTGGCTTGCCCTGCAAAATCCAAGAGAAACCCCAGGAGACATGTCTTGGCAGACGATTTCGAGGCCATCCGCAGTAGCTACCTGACAGACGAAACCACCCTGCTCGCGCAGATGATGGAAAGCGTCGGCCTGTCCCATGCAGAGCGCGCGCAGATCTCCAGCGCGGGTGCCGCACTGGTGCAGCAGGTGCGCGACGACAGCGACCCCACGCTGATGGAAGCGTTTCTGTCGGAGTATGGGCTCTCCACCGATGAGGGTATCGCGCTCATGTGCCTGGCAGAGGCGCTGCTGCGGGTACCGGATGCCGACACCGTCGACGACCTCATTGCCGACAAAATCACCAGCTCTGACTGGGACGCGCACTCCGGGCGAGCGTCTTCGGTGCTCGTCAATGCTTCTACCTGGGCACTGATGCTCACCGGCCGGGTGCTTGGCGAGGCGGAAGACGCAGGCGTGGTATCAACGCTTCGCGGTCTCATCCGCCGCGTAGGCGAGCCGGTCATTCGCACGGCTGTCAGCCGCGCCATGCGCGAACTCGGTGAGCAGTTCGTGCTGGGGCAGAGCATCGAAGCGGCAATGGACAACGCCATAGCGGCACAGCGCAACGGCTACAGCTACTCCTATGACATGCTCGGCGAAGGTGCGCGCACGGATGCCGACGCGCGCCGTTACCATCTCGCCTACGCCGATGCGATCACCGCCATCGCCCGGCGCGCCAGCGGCGACGTACGAAGCAATCCCGGCATTTCGGTGAAGCTCTCGGCGCTGCACCCGCGTTACGAAGCCACGCACCGCAAGCACTACTTCGATACCCTGTTGGCTCGTGTACGTTCGCTGGCGGTACTCGCTGCCGGCAGCAATATCGGCTTCAACATCGACGCCGAGGAAGCTGATCGGCTGGAGCCGTCGCTGGAGATCATTGACGCACTGCTGTCCGAACCGGCGCTTGCCGGCTGGGAAGGACTGGGCGTGGTGGTACAGGCATACGGGCGTCGTGCCATGCCGGTGTTGCAGTGGCTGCACGAGCAGGCGCAGCAACGTCACAGACGCATCATGGTGCGATTGGTGAAAGGCGCCTATTGGGACACGGAGGTGAAACGCGCGCAGGTGCTCGGGCTCGAGAGCTACCCTGTCTACACTCGGAAGGCGCACACGGACATCGCCTATGCCGCCTGCACGGATACGCTGCTGCGCATGCAGGACCACGTGTATCCGCAATTCGCCACACACAACGCCCATACGGTGGCAACGGTACTGCACCTGGCTCAGAAGCACCTGGCGGATCGATTCGAACTGCAGCGGCTGCACGGCATGGGTGAAGCACTGCATGAAATCTGCCGCACGAAACACGGCACACAAACGCGCATCTACGCGCCCGTTGGGGTGCACCGCGACTTGCTCGCCTACCTGGTACGCCGCCTTCTGGAAAACGGTGCCAACAGCTCCTTCGTGCATCAGATCGTCGACGAGCGCGTGCCGCCAGAGGCCGTCGCAACAGATCCGTTCACGGCTGTAGATCCGGCCGCCGATGCACACAATCCGAAACTCCGGCGGCCGCCCGCCCTGATCGGTGGCCGCACAGGCGCGCGCGGCTGGGATATCACGCACCGACCACATGTCGAAGCACTCCTCGCCGCCAGGGCAGATGTTGCCACGCAAAGCGACGTGCCGGATCACTCACTCGAAGAGGCCAGGGAGGCCATGGCGCGTCTGGCAAATTACACCGCCACCTGGAGCGATACACCAGCGCAGGCGCGCGCCGCCATGCTCCTGCGCGCCGCTGAACGTTTCGAGGCCAGCACCGGAACGCTCATTGGCCTGCTGGGCCGCGAGGCACACAAAACCCTGGACGACGCCATCGCGGAGTTGCGTGAGGCGATCGATTTTCTGCGCTTCTATGCTGGTCAGTGCGGCGAGCTCCCAGGTTCTCCTCTTGGGGTCGTAGCATGTATCTCGCCGTGGAACTTTCCACTCGCCATATTCACCGGTCAGATAGCCGCGGCGCTCGCAGCAGGCAATTGCGTGATCGCCAAACCCGCGGAGCAGACGCCCCGCATCGCCCGAGCGGCCGTGGCGCTGCTGCATGAAGCAGGCGTCGCCCGGGAGGCGCTGCAACTCGTGACAGGGCCCGGCTCCGTGATCGGCGCTGCAATCACCGCCGATGCACGTACAAATGGCATCTGCTTCACCGGTTCGCTGGATACAGCGCAGCGCATTCATCTGGCGCTCGCCAAAGACGCTAATCCCCAGGCGCCGCTCATCGCCGAAACCGGCGGCATCAACGCGATGATCGTCGACAGCACGGCACTCGCCGAGCAGGCGGTGCGTGACATTGTCACCTCCGCCTTCAAGAGCGCCGGCCAACGCTGCTCGGCCCTGCGCATTCTGTACGTACAGGACGATGTGGCGGATCGAATCATTGCCATGATTTGCGGCGCCATGGATGCCCTCGTGGTCGGTGATCCATGGCTCGTGGACACAGACCTCGGGCCTGTCATCGATGCCGAAGCCTACCGGGATATCGTGGCGCACATTCAGCGCAGCGAGGTGCTGCATCAGGCGCCGCTGGCAGACGACACCGCCTGTCTCGTGCCGCCCACACTGATTCGCGTGCGCGGCATCGAGGCACTCAAGCGCGAGGTGTTTGGACCCGTGCTCCATATTGCGACTTTCCGCGCCCGTGACCTGCCCGCTGTCATCGATGCGATCAACCGGAGTGGCTATGGCCTGACCTTCGGCTTGCACACCCGCCTGGATGACCGTGTGCAGGAGATCGTCGACAACCTGCGGGTCGGAAACATGTACATCAACCGCAATCAGATCGGTGCCGTAGTAGAAACCCAACCGTTCGGCGGCGAAGGTCTCTCCGGTACTGGCCCCAAAGCTGGCGGCTACTTCTACTTGCCGAGACTGCGCAGAGGCTCTGGCGGCACCAACTCCCCACCGGCGAATCGGCGTAAGGTGGGTAGCCGGCGCCTCCAGAAGCTCATTCAACAGTTGCCCGCATACGCCGGACCGCCACTGGCGCCGCCGGATGGTCTGTGGTTGCCGCAATCAAGCGTTACTACACCCGGGCCTACCGGGGAGCGCAACACCCTCACCCTGCACCCGCGCGGCGTGGCGTTGTGTCTCGGGCCAGAACCCGAGCAGTTGCTTCTGCAGGCGCACTGCGCGCTGGCATGTGGCTGCGCCGTGGTGTTGTTCGGCGCGCCCGGATCAGCGGTGCTGGAGCAAGTGCAGGCGTGGCATGCGCAGGGTCTGCCGGTGGCTTTTGCCCAAGGGCTGCCAACCGCACGCGCGTTATCGGAAGCGGAAGGTTTCGATGCGGTGGCTTACGCCGGCGACGATGAAACGACACGCACCCTGCGCACGGCGCTCGCCCAGCGCAAGGGCGCCATCTTGCGTTTCTCCAACTGTCCCTGGGAACCCATGGCTTACCTCGTCGAGCGCCACGTTTGCACGGACACCACGGCAGCCGGCGGCAATACGAGCCTCATGACCGGCACCGAGTAGCGCGCAAAGGTGGTACCGCTAGGGCTTGTACCAGACGGGAGAGGTCCAGGCCATTTCCTGCACAGTGCTCGGATAGCTTCCATCGCTGCAGACCGCCGGACGCTGCTCCTGGGGCAACTGCTGACAGTCGTACATGTGCCACCGCCAGGTCGGGTTTTCCACCGCGCGAACGTAGTAGTAACTCGGCTGGTTGGGGTCGAAGCCTTTGTCGGTATACACCGCACAGAGGCTTTCGTGGCCGCCACCCTGGCGGCTGCCATCAGCAGCGACCGACGCATCATTGTCGCCGCCGGCAATGGTCGTCACCGAGCTGTGCATCTTGCCGTCGGCATCCACCCAGCCTTTGATCAGCTCGAGTTTCTGCAGCGGTGCCGATCCATCACCGGAGTCGCGCAGCGCAGAGGCGATGAAGGTCGGCTTGGCCTCCCCTGCCCCGGAGAGATCGCCGCCCATCGGCACGCCCTGCGCGTAGCCGATATCCACGAGGTCGGCGCGACTGCAGGCATCTGCCGGGTAGCTCCAGCCGGCGAAGAAACGCGGCACGATGCGCGGCCCCGATGTGCCGAACACCTCACGGCGCTTCATGGCCTCGAAAATGGCATCGCGGGAGTTCTCCACCGCCCACACGCCGGCAAGCCCGCCGGGGTTGCCGTCGATACCACTGGTCAGAAGTCCCGGCTGCAGGCGCTCAGCAGGGGTTGCCTCTACCGAGACGTGGCCGCGCCAATCGTCTTCTCGCGCAGCGCCAGGCGTTGCAGCGTGGGTATCCGTGGATGCGATGGCGCCGAGCTTCACAGGGTTGACGCCGATCTCCTGCTCCTCGGCAAGGCCTACCAGCAGGCCGGAACGATGAAAATCCGTGGGGTGCACACAACCCGCGCCCAACATGCCGTTGCCGCCCACTTCACCATCCGCACACTCCTGGGTGACTTCCGTCGCCTGCCCCATGACAAGCTGACCGGTGGAGAAATCGCGGGTGGCGTAGGTTTCCTCCTGGCCCATCCAGCGCACGCCCTCCACGTCGCAGAGCTCATCGGGCTCAGCGAGGATGCTCGTCAGTCCGTTGATGCACTCAGAGCCGCCCTTGTGCTGGAAGATCTCCATGATGGGTTCGCGGTCCTGGCGAGTTTCAGCGTACTTGCGGCGGTTTTCGAGTGTCGGCTCCAGGCGCATGTACGGCGCCATGCGGCCATTGGCAAGGTTCGAGTTGTGCGGAATGGTCAGGTAGTCGCACCCAGCAGCTTCGTCACAGGCTGCGTCCAGACCGGCCCACAGCGCACTATCGTAAGGTGCGTCGATGTAGGAAACCGGCAGGTCGGGTACCTTGCCGTTTCTGAAGATGACGTTGCGATGGTAGTTGGAGGTTTCCGGTGTGCCGGTGTACTCGTAGGCGACGAAACTCGTGAATTCACAGGTCTCGCTCTTGTCGTAGGCCGCTTCCGCCGCTTCCGCCATTTTCTGCCAGGGGGTGCGTGCATATTCCAGGCACAACCCGCCGTCTTCACCGCAGATCTCGGCGATGCGCTTCGGTGTCTCTGTGGTGATCACCTGGCCGAGCAGCACCATGCCGGTGCGCTGATCCGCCCGGGTCTGCTTGCAGAACTCGGTGTCGTAGCTCGGCGAGCCGGGCTCGCGACATACCCGCCGCTCACCAAGAAACTCGCCGTGGTCGGTGACCGCGAGAAAATCCAGCGGCCGGTCAATCTGATAGCTGCCGGCTGGCTTGCCATCCTCGCCCACGGGCCAGAACGGGATCGCCTCTCCCTTGGCAAAACGGTTGGCATCCACCGGTGTCGCGCCAATGGCGTTGGCTGCGGCATCGAAGGAGAAGTTGGTGTGCACGTGCACGTCACCGAACAGCGGCAGGCGGTTTTCAGTGTAGTGCGCGCAAGGCTCGCGCTCCTCGGTGTAGGTCACCATCCGGTCCGTTGCTGTGACGACCGGCGCTACTGGCGTGGTGCCGGCTTGTTCGGCCTCATCGGTCACCTGCTCCGAACAGGCACCCAAGCCCAACGACAGGACGATAAGAGATATGTGGTAACGCATGCTGCCCCCTCCTGTTAGCTTGCTGGAAAAGTACTTCCTGTACTTTTGCAGTGTCCGCGGCCTTACGGCCGCTCGCGACCAATCAAGCACTCACGTGCTCGATTGGCGGCCCGCCCGTCCCTGGTCGGGATACCAGGCTGCTGTTTCAGCAGCCTGGACGGAAGCAGCATCGTACCAGTATTCGGTTAAATCTTACCGACGATGTTGAGGAACCAGCCGCGCTGCTCGTAGTCGAGAATACGCAGGTCATCGCTGAAGTCGGCGAAGTTGTAGCCAACGCCGATCTTCATGTGGTCGCCCACATGGCGATCGAGACCCACCAGGTAGCCGTCCTTGACGCTGTCGTCCTCGCGAATGCGCAGGCGACGGTACTCGACCACTGCTTCCCACTGACGAATCAGGTGGTAGCGGAGTCTCGAGGACGCGAAGTCGACCGTGGAGCTGAACCACTGGCCAGCGGACCGATCGGTGCGCAATTCGCTCTTACGGTGGCCGTATTTCGCTGCGATCTTCCAGCGCGGTGTCAGCCGGTACACGCCTTCCACGGAAGTAATCAACGACTGCTGATCCGTGCCTGCATTGATCTGCCCGGCACTGCCGAGGTCATAGAGGTAAACCCACTTCATCAGCATGTTGAAGCGGTCATTGCTCACCGGCCGGTAGGCGAAGCCGAGCCCTGCCTCTTCGAATCGCGTATCACCAAAGGCTGAGTTGTTGTCATCCGTACGCGCGAAGTTGTACTTGCCGAGCAGTCGTAGCGACTCGGTCGCACGGTAGTCCATGCGGTTGGTGGTGAGCACCTGATCGCGGCGCTCAGCACCACCATCGCGACGCACCTCCACCGTAGATCGCCACTGGAAGCCGTCGTTACGGAAACCAGCTGCCAGCGTCACCGCGGATCGGTCCACCAGACCGCTGAGCGCATCCAGCTCACCCTTCTGCACCGTGAAGCCGAGGTCCCAGCCGGGAGCCGGTGCGTAGTCGAGGCCGTAGGAGTGGGTGAAACCCGAACCAGTGGTCTCGTGCACGAACTGGTTCTCGGTGAACAGCGTCGTCTGGTTGCTGATCCTGAATCGGTTACCCACGGTGAAACGGTCGCCAGACGACGGCGCGAACGTTGAGTCCGTGGAATGGGTCCAGGTGCCGTACAGACTGTGCCTGTCCGTGCGCGCGTAATCGAGGCCGACGCTCACACCGCTGCCGCGATGGCCGGAGGTGACCTCCGTTTCAAGACGCAGCTTGTCATTCACACGATTGCGCGTACCGATGAACGCCATGTCGTTGTTGGTGCCCACCAGGCCGCTCTCATCGAGGGTGGTCTGATAACCGCCAAACAACTCAAATCGCTCGGAGAAGGCGTGTGCCAGCTCTACCGCAGCCACCGTTTCCTGGCGGTCGGTGTTGGTGAAGCTGTCTTCGTTTTTGTCGCGCTGCACCTCGAAACGCAGGCGGTTCTTGCTGTCCGCCTGGTAGTCCAGCAGCATGCTCCACTGCTCGTCCTGGGAGCTGCCCCGCTCCACCTGACTGGTGCGCGCCATGAAGGCGAGCTTCTCGTTCAGGTGACCAAGGAGCTCGAAACCGAACTCACGCAGATCCAGGCCACCGGTATCGTGCCGGGCAACCGAGAAGTCCCGGTCGGTATCCCGCCACCACAAGCCCACGGTCCAGTCCTGCTCGGTCACGCCGAGTTCCTGGAAGTTGGCCCGCGCCTCAAAACCGAGTGCATTGCCATCGCGGTCCAGGGCGTTGGTTGCGCTGCGCTGGGCGAAGCTCAAACCGCCGTTGTCGGAGAAGAAGCCGTTGCTCTGGCTCGCATTGGTGTCGGCGTACTCAATCTTGAGATACGTGCCGCGACCCTGCTGGAAAGTCAGATCGATGCCGCTGAGACGATAGGCTTCCGAACCGCGGCCTTCATCGACATAGGTACCGCCGATGGCCACATGGTCGCCGAGCCACTTCTTGCCGCGCGCGCCCCACGCCAGATGGTTGGCGTCGAAGGCATTCGGCAGGTATTCGTAGTCGACCAGCAACAGTGCGTCGTCACCATCGAGCGGCGTGTGCCGGATGATGGACGCCTCCCGCGAGCGGATCTGCGCCAGCGGTCGGGAAAGGATCAGCCGACCCTGAATTTCGTCGACATCGTAGTCCTGGCCACGCACCAGCGTCAGCGTTTCCACCACGCGGTTGGTGTCGCGATCGCGCACTTCGACGCTGACCTTTTCCGAGCCGGGCAGGATGTCCTGATGCGGCAGGAAGTAGAGGCTGCCGCCGGTGCCAAGAAATTCCGCATGGCCAAACGCGGTCTGCGCTTCCGAGGCAAACGCCTTGAGCTGCGTCGAGCTCTCGCCGAGGTCTGTCGACTGCGTGCCGTTGTAGTTCAGCATGGCGCCGTAGAGGCTGCGATTGTATTGCGCGAACTCAGTGCCGGTGAAGCTCGTGTTGTAGTTACCCCACAGCATCTGCGACTGGTCCCAATCCACCCGCACATACATGCGGCCCATGGTGTCCACGTCGCTCACGGTAGTGGAGTCGTCGCCATACACCGGATAGTAGCGATCCGGATCCAGACGCCGGAACAGGCTGTCCGGGTCCTTGTCGAGGAAGCCGGAGAAGAACTCACCGATCTCCTGCTCGCGGGTGTCCATCTGCGCCGTCACCAGGTATTTACCCTGAATCTTGCCCTTGAGATAGAAAGCCAACCGGCCGTCCACCAGGAAGTCGTTGTCGTACTTGTCCTGCCCGGAAACCGCTTCTACGTTGCCGGCAATGTTGTTCTCCGACGCAGTAATGTCTGCGAATCCTGCCAGGAAGATATAGCGCCCGGTAACGTCCGCAGAAAGTGCCCGCGACCAGCGTGGTTCACCACCGTCGTGCACCGCCACATCAAAGCTGTGTTGGCCCACCGGCAGCAGGTACTCCACGCCGAAACGGTTGGCGCCGTCCAGGGGAATGTGCTCACCATTGATGGTGATCTCCGGGCTGTCGCCACGCACATCACCATTCACACGCACCTGCGATGCGGCAAGCGGCATACGTTGGATGGCCAGGTCGTTGCGCCCGTAAATCGTGGCGAACGGCTTGCTGGCACGTTCTTCCATGCGCTCGCGCTCCTCAGCGTCCAGGCTCATGGGCTCGAGCATCACGAACTTCTGCACGCGAGTTTCGTCGAACGCACCGTCCGCATTAACCGCCCGCATGACCACCTGTACTTCGTCACCGGCCTTGAGGCCCTTGGGCTGCCAGACGAACTCGCCAACGTGCGAGGGATCTTTGGCAATCATATCCAGCACTACGCCGCGATCCACGTCTTCACCACGATACAGCGTGAGCACCAGGTGATCCTGGAATGCTGCATAGTTGTTGTAGTACGGGAAGCGCAAGGCCTTACCGTCCGCTACCGCCACGGTGGGTGTGGCGAATGCGAGTTTGCGCTCTGCGCGCAGGGGATCTTCCGTGAGCCACAAAGCGCTGCCGTCGGCAGTGTGTACCCGGGTCTTCGCGGTGACATCTGCTCGATCTGCAATACTCCGCGCGGCAGGTTCGCTGCCTGCGGCGTTGACCGCTCCGCGCACGGACACACGTCGACCGTCCTGAAGGGCTGCCGCATCATCACCAGCCTCGCGAGGCGCCTGCTCACCGCGGCTCAGGATACGCACCACCACACCTTCGTCGGTGGCGCAGTAGTCGAGCGCGCACGGGTCTGCGGCTTCGGCGTGGGCCATCGGCACCATGGTGCTCAACAGGCCGGCAAATGCGCGGGAAATCAGGCTCTTCATGACGCCTCCTCTGCTGTGGTCCGATCCCTGGATCGACGACTGATCACCAGCCGCGCCTTTACACGCTTTTCCTTGTTTCGCGAACGCACCTGCGTCCTCCAGTGCCTGCCGAACAGACGCGGTCCGTCGCTCCGACAGCGCCTGGTTGTAGGCCACATCACCGCGCTTGTCAGCGTGGCCCTCGATGGTGACCTCACCACCGCAGGCCGCGCGGATTTGCTCCGCCAAAGCCTTTAACACCGGCACGAACTCGGCACGGATGGCGTGGCTGGCCGTGTCGAAGAAGATGTCTTCGCTGATGCGTACCACATCTCCTTCGCTCTTCAGCAGCGGCGCGTCATGCACCTCGGTCTTCACTTCGACCGTGAACGCCGGGCCGCCCTGGCCGAGCCGCTCCATCAGCGCCCGCTTGAGGTTATCGGCCCGCTTCACAGCCAGCGCTTCAGAACCCGCGCGTGCAAGGATCGTGATCACACCACCCTCGTAGCGGGCCAGGTGTGCTGCCATGTCGTCCAGCAAGCCCACGTGCTCGCCGCGGAAGTGCGCAGTGCCGGGGCGGAAGAAGACCTCTCCCACTTCGATGCTCTGCACGCTCTGGGCCTGCGGCAGACGAACCGCAAAGTTGATCTGGTTGAGCAGGCCCTGGGTGATACGCATCACCCGCGGATTTTCACTCACTATCTCCGTGCCATCCGGCAACGTCGCGGTGTCGAGCTTCAGGTAGAAGTTCTGACCGCGGTCGAAGCGGCTCACGTCCACACCCGCCAGGTGATAACGACCGTAGGCATCCGTCTCAATGAGCAGACCCGTCACGGTCACCAGACGCACACCCGGTATGCCGCGCTCACCGGCGTCCTGCCAGCCGTCACCATCCTGGTCGTCGAACACCTTGCCGATGATGGTGGTCTGTTCGAAGTCCGGATCGGCCACAACCTCGATACGCGCTTGGGCAACGTTGCCGAGCGATGCGGTGCCGAGAACGGCACGGGCCGTGTTGACGTACTCACCGTTCACCACGCCGGCGCCTACGCGCAGGAAGTAGCGAATCGTGGCACGCTCGCCGACGGCGACGTCGACGCCGCCAATGAGTACCGGCTTGTCACCGGTGATGGTAAGGCTCGGCATGGCCGGCTCTACCCGCACTGACCCATCCACGAGGCGGAAACCGCCAGGCAGGGAATCGCTCACCGTCAGGCCGACGATGTCGCGGGTACCCACGTTTCGGACTTCGATCTCGTAAGGTACCAGATCACCCACCGTCGCCGTGCGGCGGCTGGTGGTCTTGGTCAGCCGCACATCGAAAGAACCGACTGGATCGAGCGGGATGTGGTTATGAATCACATCCGGATCGCCATTCTCCAAGACGAAGCTCAGATAGTAGGTGGTCGCGTCACCAAGCTGCGGCGGTGTTACCTGACTCTGCACACGCAATGGGCTCGGCTGTCCGGTCGGATCGAGTGCGCCCGCTTCCGGAGCAATCTGACTCGAAGGCGCATCTACAAAGCCTGCAGGTGCCACCACGCTCAGACCAATCGTCGCGCCACTTGGACAGGCTGCATCGGCACCGAGAACGAGATCGATCTTGTACACGCCATCCACGTCGGTTACCTGACTCTGCTGACCAGGCAACACGCAAGCATCAGGCAACGGTGCGCCACCGCTGTCTGTCGCCGTAACGGTGGCACCCGCAAGCGGTGTGCGACCGTCAGTGGAGTACACCACGCCAGACGGATCCACTGGCAGATTCTGATCCACCAGGTTGTCACCCGCGCTCAGCGTGATGCCGCTGATCAGTTCGAATGTGGCACCCGTCACCGGATGTCGGAGACGAATTTCGTAACCGGCGCCTGGTACCAGGTCCTCGAAGCTGTAGGTGCCATCGCTGGCAACGGTTGTGGTCGCGATTACCGCACCGTTCTGCACCAGCTCAACCGTCCAGTTCTCGAGCGGCGTGTCGGTGGGATCGAACACGGCATCAGAGTCACGATCGAGGAACACACTGCCAGACAGTGCAGCAATGTCGTTCACCGCATCCAGATAGTCCGGCAGACCGTCACCATCGGTGTCGTCGTTGGCAAAGTTACCGTCGCCGTTAGCGTCTTCATCTGCCGTCAGCACACCGTCGTTGTCCTCGTCGGTATCCAGGTAGTCCGGCAGGTCCGTACCATCGGTGTTGCCCGGGCTTGCATTGGAACCGGTGCTGTTGCCCGGAGCGGGACCTGCTACCGTGTCGAACGCATCGTCCAGACCGTCGCCGTCACTGTCGGTACCTGCCGGTACCGTATCCGGCAGGCCGTCCAAATTGGCATCGTGCGCTTCCGTCGCGTCCGGCACGCCGTCGTTATCGGAATCGGTGTCCAGATAGTCCGGTTGATCCGCGCCGTCGTTATTGTTCGGCACGATCGGCGTTCCGCCCTGATCCGGGTCGTAAGCGTCGTCTACACCGTCATTGTCCGAATCCACGCCGGTGGGCGGCACAACCGTTGCTCCCTGGGCTTCGGTGTTGTCCGGCACGCCGTCATTGTCCGAATCGATGTCCAGGTGGTTCGGCACACCATCGCCGTCGGCGTCGAAGGCGTCGTTCACACCATCGCCGTTGGCATCTGTAAAGCCGGCAAGATCCGGGTCAGCAAAGTTCGGCAGACCATCTGCATCGTCATCCGCCGAGGGATCTACGCCGTTGCCTTCATCCACGTCGAGGATGCCGTCGTTGTCCGCATCCGCATCGCTGATATCGGACAGGCCATCGCCGTCACTGTCGGCCACGGAGTCGGTATCCAGATAGTCCGGCGTGCCGTCGCTGTCTGCATCGTCATCGGTGGGATCGTTGTTGCCATTACCGTCTTCGGCAAGGGTGGACGAGCCGTCGTTGTCATCGTCGATGTCGCGCCAGTCGCGGTTGTCAACGCCATCCGTGTTCTGCAGCGGCGCGTTTGAGCCCGTGGCATTACCGGCAGCCGGTAACACAACCGTGTCGTAGGCATCGTCCAGACCATCGCTATCCGCATCCGCGCCCGCGGGCGTGGTGTCGGCCACACCGTTTGCATCCGCGTCGTGACCTTCGATGCTGTCCGGCACCGTGTCGTTGTCGCTGTCGGCGTCCTGGAAATCCGGTTGATCTGCGCCATCGGTGTTGGCGGGCACGATCGGCGTACCGCCATTGTCCGGATCATATGCATCGTCCAGACCATCACCGTCCGTATCGGTTCCTGCAGGTGCTGTGTAGGCACCTTCCGCCTGCGCTTCGATGTTGTCGACGATGCCGTCACCGTCCGCATCGATATCGCGGCTGTCAGCCTGTGCATCACCGTCGGTATTGGTGGCACCGTTGCCTTCGTCCGTGTCGAGGATGCCGTCGTTGTCGTCATCTACGTCCACACTGTCCGGCACACCGTCCGCGTCCGTGTCGTCATTGTCGAGGTAGTCCGGTGTACCGTCACCGTCGTCGTCGCTACCCGCGCCGCCCTCGACGATGGTATCAACGCCGTCGTTGTCATCATCCGCATCACGGTAGTCCGGCGTGTCTGCCCCGTCAGTGTTCTGAGCGGCAGCGTTGGTACCGGTGGCATTGGCCGGATCCGGGCCAGTAACCGTATCGAATGCATCATCAAGACCATCACCATCCGCATCCGTACCCGTGGGCAGCGGCGGGTTGGCGGCACCGTCACCATCCGGGTCATGCATTTCCGTGAGGTCGGGAATACCGTCGTTGTCGGAGTCATCATCGAGGTAGTCCGCGTTGTCCGCGCCATCGCTGTTCACCGGCGTGATCGGCGTGCCACCATTGTCCGTGTCGTAGGCGTCATCCAGGCCGTCACCATCGGTGTCGGTACCGGTCGGCGCCACGTAGCCTGCGTCAGATTGCGCTTCGATGTTATCCGGCACACCGTCGTTGTCGGAGTCGATGTCGAGCCGGTCCGGCACGCCATCGCCATCGCTGTCACCGGCACCCTCCTGGGCGTCTGTGAGACCGTCATTGTCGTTGTCTATATCCGTGGAGTCCGGCACGCCGTCGCCATCGACGTCGTCTGCATCCAGATAGTCAGGTTGACCGTCGCCATCGGAGTCGTTGCCGACACCACCCTCGGTCAGCGTGAGAATGCCGTCGCCATCGTCGTCGGTGTCGCGCCAGTCACGGTTGCCCGCAGCATCGGAATTCTGCAGCGGTGCATTGGAACCGGTTTCATTTCCGGCTGCCGGCAGTACGACGGTGTCGTAGTTGTCGTCGAGGCCGTCGCCGTCAGCATCCGTTCCTGCCGGGGTGACGTCCGCCACACCATCGCGATTGGCATCGTGCCCTTCGATGGCGTCGAGGATGCCGTCGTTGTCGGCATCCGTATCGATGTAGTCTGCGGTGTCTGCGCCATCCGTGTTGGCGATGACGATGGGTGTACCGCCATTGTCTGCATCGTACGCATCATCCAGGCCGTCGCCGTCGGTGTCGCTACCGGTGGGTGCCACGTAGGCGCCTTCCGCCTGGGCTTCGATGTTGTCGACGATGCCGTCGTTGTCGGCGTCGATATCACGGCTGTCCGGTGTTGCGTCGCCATCGGTGTTGGTGGCCGCGTCACCTTCGTCCACGTCCAGGATGCCGTCGTTGTCGTCATCGACGTCAACGGTGTCCGGCACGCCGTCGCCGTCGAAATCATCGCCATCAAGGTAGTCCGGCGTGCCGTCCGCATCACCATCATTGCCAACGCCGCCTTCCGTTACCGTCAGGACGGAGTCGTTGTCATCATCGGTATCGCGCCAATCACGGTTGTCCAACCCGTCCGTATTCTGCAGCGGCGCATTGGCACCAGTCGCATTGCCGGCAGCGGGCATGACGACAGTATCGTAGCTGTCATCGAGACCGTCGCCGTCAGCGTCTGCACCGGCAGGCGTCGTGTCAGCCACGCCATCCGCATCAGCGTCGTGGCCTTCGATGGCGTCAAGAATGCCGTCGTTGTCGGCATCTGTGTCGATGTAATCCGCGGTGTCGGCACCGTCGGTGTTGGCGATGACGATGGGCGTACCGCCGTTGTCCGCGTCGTACGCATCATCCAGGCCGTCGCCGTCAGTGTCGTTGCCCGTAGGTGCCACGTAAGCGCCTTCAGCCTGGGCTTCGATGTTGTCGACGATGCCGTCGTTGTCGGCATCAATGTCGCGGCTGTCGGGCGTGGCGTCGCCATCGGTGTTGGTCACCGTGTCACCTTCGTCCACGTCCAGAATACCGTCGTTATCGTCATCCACATCGAAAAGGTCTGCGATACCGTCACCGTCGAAATCCGGCAGCGTCAGCGGCGTGACGGAATCCGTATTCGAAGGATCACCGTCGCCATCGTTGCCGGGAATGTCTCCATTCTGGTCCACGTCCGTGCCATTGGTAGACAGATCGGCTCGCAGACTGTCCGCCACGCCGTTCTGCGTGGGATCAGCAGCTCCGACCACCTGGGTATCGAACGGCGCGTTCGCAGGGTCCGGAATGAAAGTGACGGTGATGGTCACGACGATGAAATCGCCAGGGTTCAGAGAACCGGGTTGTGCGGCATCCAGCACGCCAGTATTGGCGCCCGCACCGTTGTAGGGGCCGGATGCTGAGTAGCCGGTGTTCCCCCCATTGGTGACGCCTGCGGTAGATATAGTGTTCACGGCAACGAAATACTCACCAACCGTGTCCACGTCGCCGATGACCGAAACCGGGGTACCGAATGCGCCGGTGAGATCGTTGAAAATCTGCACGTCGAACGCAGGCGCGGTGCCGGTATTTTCCACGCGTATGTCATACGTCGCCTGGTAGGTAGCGCCGAGGTCGACGAGCCCGGTGAGCTCCATGGCAGCACCCAGGCCGATCGATACCGGAGGAGGATCGGCAACGGGACACCCGGTGCCGTCGTTCAGGGAAACTGCGGCGCCAGTAGCCAGCAACGTACCGGTGCCTGTGGTGGGCTCCACGAACCACAACTCGCCAACGTTGTCGTAACCGTACAGATCACCGTTGAGATCGATGTAGGCGGCGCCGAAAGCAAGCGGATCGCCAGTCGGCCCGATCAGAGTCTGTGTGGCCCCGGCCGGATCGATACGGAACAGGTTGCCGTTCGACACCGCATACAGAAAACCATCTGCCGGGTTGCCTGCGAAATCCAGCGCGTCGACCAGCGATGCTGCCGAGCCTACCAGCGACGCCGTTCGGGTCACCAGGTTCACCGCGTAGAGCTGCGCATCGTTCGCCGTGCTGTCGCCGCTGATATAGAGGATGTCGCCAATGACGTCACCGGCGTTGTAGATACCGCCGCCCGGAGATGGCAGGCCCGGTATCGATCCGAGGGAAACAGACGTGCCATTCCCGTCGGTGACCACCAGGCTCGTCGTACCGTGACGAATGGAGTAGATCAGATTGTCCGCCGTGCGGTAGCCCATGGCGTTGAACTGCAGACCGTGAACCGTCGAGCCGACCGGCGTGAATGCGCCGGTGCTCGGATCCACCGTGAAGAAGTCCGTCGGATTGCCGACGCTGCCGGCTCCCTGATACAACGCATTCGTGCACGCAAAGGGCGTCAACGCCGGAACGAACGTGACGCCGGTTCCCGAATCCGTGTTGTTCGGGTTGCCGTCGCCATCATTGCCGGGTATGTCGCCATCCTGATCCACATCCGTGCCATTCGTGGACAGGTCGGTGGCGTCCCCATCGGCAACGCCGTTTTCCGTTTCGTCGCCGCTGGCCGTGAACTGCGAGAAGTACGGCGCGTTGTCCCCGTCGGCGACGAAGGTCACCGTCACCGGCACGATGATGAAATCACCCGGCTTGAGGCTTCCCGCCGTGCTGGGGTCGAGAATCGCCAGGTTGCCGCCGCTACCGGTATACGCCCCGTT
>JAUIED010000269.1 GCA_030428905.1 Gammaproteobacteria bacterium | reverse complement strand
AGATCAACCTGATACCCTTCAACCCGTTCCCCGGATCGGGGTTCGAGCGGCCCAGCATGAACCGGGTGCGCAGGTTCCAGACGGCGCTCATGCAGCGCGGTTTTTCGACGATGCTGCGCACCACACGGGGTGATGACATCGACGCGGCCTGCGGCCAGCTGGTGGGGCGGGTACAGGATCGCACCCAGCGGCAGGCCCGGTACAAAGAGCAGATTCGTGCGGGTGGTACCGCAGCAGGCCGACGCCTGCTGCCTGTAGAGGAGTTGGCATCTTGACGAAGATGGTGACAAGGATTGCAACGCTTCTGGCGCTGGCATCGCTGCTTGCCGGCTGCATTACCACCAGTTCAGGCGGAATGCCGGACCCAGCGTCCGAGCAGAGCCGTGTTAAGGCGCGGCTGGATCTGGCCCGCGGCTATATCAACGCGCGTTCCTGGGCGGATGCCAAGCGCGCACTGATGAAAGCGCTGGAGATCGATAGCCGCTCTGTGGAGTCGCACGTGCTGCTGGCCCTGGTGTACGAGGCCGAAGGTGAGGCCGGGGTGGCTGAGGAGTACTACAGAAAGGCGCTGCGCATTGAGCGCGGCAACGCCCAGGCGCTGAACAACTACGGTACCTTCCTGGCACGGCGCGGTCGGCCGGAGGAAGCCATCGAAAAGCTGCAACTCGTGGTGCAGGACACCGACTACCACGCGCGGCCCCAGGCCTATGAAAATCTCGGTCTCGCGGAACTGGTGCTGGGTAACCGCGAGGCGGCTGAAGCGGCGTTCGAGCGGGCGCTGTCACTCAACCCCATGCTCCCGGTCAGCGCTCTGGAGCTCTCGGAGCTCGCTTACAGCGACGGCCGACTGCCCAGATCACTTTCCTACTACGAAGACTACAAGCGCCTTGCCCGCCAGAATCCGCGCAGCCTGTGCCTCGGCATGAAGCTCGGCGTTGCAACCGGCAATGCGGACCAGGTAGCGAGCTACGGGCTCGCCCTGAAAAACCTCTACTCCGATTCCGAAGAGGCGCGTGCGTGTCAGGCGACGACTCAGTAGAAGATCAGGTCGCAGCGCAAGCGCCAGCAAACCCCGGAGCCGCGCTGAAAGCGGCACGCGAAGCCATCGGCGTGTCGCGGCGGGAGGTGGCGCAGGCGCTGAACCTGTCCGTGGAGACGCTCACGGCGATCGAAGACAACGACGCCGATGGCATGCCCGATCTGGTGTTTGCGCGTGGGTACGTGCGCAGCTACGCAAAGCTCCTCGAACTCGACCCGGAACCGTTGGTGGCCATGCTGGCCACTGCCGTTACGCAACGCATGCCGGCCGCACGTGCAAGCACTTTCAAAGGCGGCAATAAGGTAGTGCTCATCGGTGCGGGGCTGCTGGTGCTGATTCTGCTGGCTGCTTTGCTTGCGGTGCTGCTCAGCGGCGACACGCAAGAAGACGCAGCAACGGTGGACGAACGTCCATCGACGGCCATCGCCGAAGCGCCGGGCGTGAGTGCGCCGACGGCGTCTGAGCTGGCAATGGACGACACCCCGACAGAGTTCGTGCCGGCCGCGGAAGAGATGGCCATCGACGCGGTTCTCGAGGACCCCGGTGCAGAACCGGACAGCGACGCAAGCGGTGAAGAGGTTTCGGCGGCCGTGCCGCCGGTTGCTGCGGCGAGGCGTATCACGCCGCAGGGAGATGCAGAGCTCGCTATCGAGTTCACCGCAGACTGCTGGGTGGAGGTGCGCTCCCTTGCTGGCGACCGGCTGTACTCACGCCTGGGCACGGCAACGCGGCCGATCAACCTGGTGGGTGAAGCACCGTTTCGGGTGCGGCTCGGCTACGCCCCCGGTGCGTCGCTGCGCTTCAACGGCGAGCCCGTGCCGCTGGTGGCGCACACGGTCGACAATGTCGCCAACCTGGTAGTGGGGCAGTAGCCATGGTGCAGACCGTGCGTGGTATGCGCGTACTTCTTCCTGATGAAACACGTCGCTGGCAGCACGTGGAAGCCACCGTGCGCGGTGTGCTGGCACGTTACGCCTATGAGGAGGTCCGCCTGCCGCTCATCGAGTTCACGGAACTCTTCAGCCGTGGTGTGGGCGAGGCCACCGACATCATCGAAAAAGAGATGTATGCGTTTCGCGACCGCGACGGCGACTCTATTGCCCTGCGGCCGGAAGGCACAGCGGGATGCGTGCGTGCGCTCAACGAGGCCGGTCTCCTGTTCAATCAGACGCAGCGGGTGTGGTACGAAGGCCCCATGTTCCGCTACGAACGGCCGCAGCGCGGCCGCTACCGGCAGTTTTCGCAGATCGGCGCGGAAGCGTTTGGATTTGCAGGCCCGGATGTCGACGCCGAGCTCATACTCATCGCCCGCGACTGCTGGCGTGCGCTGGGTGTGGAAGGGCTTGTGACCCTCGAGCTCAACACCCTCGGCTCGCGGGAGAGCCGGTTGGCTTACCGGGCGGCGCTGGTGGAGTACCTTGCGCCGTTCGAGGCCGAACTGGATGAAGACAGCCGCCGCCGCCTCGGTACCAATCCGCTGCGCATCCTGGACAGCAAAGAAGCCGCAACCCAGGACATTCTCACCGATGCACCGCGCCTGCCGGACTACGTGGACGCTGAGGCGCGTGCGCATTTCGATGCGCTGCAGCAGCTGCTCGACGATGCAGGCGTGCCGTATGTGCTCAATGCCGGGCTGGTGCGCGGCCTCGATTACTACACCCACACCGTGTTCGAGTGGACCACGCCGCACATCGGCTCGCAGGCCGCTATTTGCGCAGGCGGGCGGTATGATGGCCTGGTGGAAACGCTTGGTGGCCGACCGACACCGGCAGCGGGGTTTGGGCTTGGTATCGATCGGGCCGTGCTGCTGCACGAGTTTGCCGATGCCGACTGGTCACGGCCGGGCACACATGTGTATGTGTGCGTGCAGGATGCTCGCCTTGCGGCGTACGCCCAGTCGGTTGCGGCGGCGGTGCGCGAAGCACTACCGGAGCTCGGTGTGCGTGTGCACATGGGTGGAGGCAAGTTGAAGAATCAGTTCAAGCGCGCGGACGCCAGCGGCGCGAGCTGGGCCGTGGTCATCGGTGAGCAGGAAGCCGAGGCAGGACGGGTGGCCTTGAAAGCCCTGCGCGATGCAAGCGTAGGACAATTGGATTTGAACGTGGAGCAGCTCGTGGAGCAGCTCAGAGAGGAGTAGTCGTGTCGGACCTGATGAGCGAAGAAGAACAGCTGGAGCGCATCGCCTCCTGGTGGAAGGAAAATGGCACGATGCTGCTCGTGGGTATCGTCGTCGTCGTCGGCGGCTTCGTCGGCTGGCGGTGGTATCAGAGCAGCACGCAGGCGGCCAACGAGGCGGCCTCGGACCTCTACGCTGCCTACGAGGAGGCAGAAGGCGAGGCGCGCACCGTGGCATTGGCGGAGCTCGCGGCATCTGCGCCGGGCAGCAGCTATCACGCCCTGGCGTTGTTCGAAGAGGCCGCCACGCTCGTGCAGGATGCCGATCTCGAAGCGGCGGCGGCGTTGTACCAGCAGGTGCTTGACGACCC
Organism: Gammaproteobacteria bacterium; assembly: GCA_030428905.1. Taxonomy (GTDB): domain Bacteria; phylum Pseudomonadota; class Gammaproteobacteria; order Pseudomonadales; family Azotimanducaceae; genus SYFY01. The sequence goes on along the minus strand of JAUIED010000269.1, from coordinate 949 downwards.
GAGCGACGTGCTCATTGCTGACCTTGCGCGGTTGCGCCAGGCCTCCACCCTGCAAGGTCTGGATCGGGGCGACGAAGCCCTGCGCCTGCTCGACGCCATTCGCAGCCCCGGCTATCGCCGCGCAGCGCTGGAGATGAAGGGTGACATACACATCGCACGAGGCGAGCGCACGCAAGCGCACACCGCCTATACGCAGGCGATCGAAGCCGCGGGCGAAGGTTCGCAAACACAGCTTCTGACCCTCAAAGCAGCCAACACCGAAGGCGCAGAACCCTCCGCGCCAGCGCGCCCAGTGGCCGAAGCACCGGCGGAAACTGAAGCGCCAGCCGAAGACACTGCGGCCGAAGCCACGGCCAGCGAGGACGGCGAAGCGGTGGAGACGACGGAGGACGCGCCTTGAATTCTCCTGTACGCGTCGCGCTCTGGCTCGCCATGCTGATCACTATGGCGGGGTGCTCCTGGTTTTCCTGGCTGCCGTGGGTGGGCGATGACGACGATGACGACGAGGCCGAGCGAGAACCGGCCGAGCTCGTGCGCTTCGATGAAGAGGTGCGCCTCAAAGCGTTGTGGAGCCGTGATATTGGTAAGGGCCTCGGCAAGAAGTACCTGCGGCTGCGTACCGCGGTGCTGGCTGATCGGGTGTACGCTGCAGACGGCTACGGCACGGTCATGGCGCTGGATCGTTTCACTGGCAAACCGGTGTGGGAGACGGCGGTTGATCCGCTGGAGCGCGGTTTCCTATCAAGCCTGAATTTCCTCGACCGCAAAGATCCGAGCTTCGTCAGCGGCGGCGTCGGCACGGGCGGCGGCAACATCTACATTGGCACCACCACGGGCTACGTGGTGGCACTTTCCGCGGCGGATGGCAGCGAGGTGTGGCGGTCGTTCGTGGACAGCGAGGTGTTGTCCACGCCGGTTGCGGGCGAAGGTCTGGTATTTCTGCAAACCA
>JAUIED010000049.1 GCA_030428905.1 Gammaproteobacteria bacterium | reverse complement strand
ACGCCCGCGTGATCGGCAACGTCATCCTGCAGGAAGGGGCAAGCGTGTGGTTCGGCGCGGTCATCCGCGGCGACAACGAGCCCATCACCATCGGCAGCAACAGCAACATCCAGGACGGCGCGGTGCTGCACAGCGACCCGGGCTTCCCGCTGACGGTGGGCAGCAACGTCACGGTGGGGCATCTGGCCATGCTGCACGGCTGCACCATCGGCGAAGGTTCGCTCATCGGCATTGGTGCGGTGGTGCTCAACGGCGCGAAGATCGGCCGTAACTGCCTCATCGGCGCCAAGGCGCTGATCGGCGAAGGCAAAGAGATCCCCGACAATTCCATGGTGCTCGGTGCTCCGGGCCGTGTGGTGCGTACCTTCACCGACGAGCAGGCCGCGGCGCTGGGCATCAACGCCCGCCACTACGTGGAGAACGGCCGGCGCTTCGCAGCCGACTACGCCGAGCAGGACGCTGCGGATGCCTACCGTGGCTGAGGGGCCGGTATTCGGCACGCCCGGTGCACCGGGCGCGCGTCGCGCCATGCTGCTCGGCTCGGGGGAGCTCGGCAAAGAGGTGGTCATTGAGCTGCAGCGCCTCGGCGTGGAGGTGATAGCGGTGGACCGGTACGCCAATGCGCCTGCCATGCAGGTGGCGCACCGCAGCCACGTCATCGACATGCAGGATGGCACGGCACTGCGCGGCGTCATCGAGTCGGAACAACCGCACTACATCATCCCCGAGATTGAGGCCATCGCCACGCAGACGCTGGTGGATCTGGAAAGCGAGGGCTTCAACGTCATTCCCACCGCACGGGCTGCACGGCTGACCATGGACCGTGAAGGGATTCGCCGCCTGGCAGCCGAAACGCTGGGTGTGCGTACCTCACCGTATTGGTTCGCCGACAACGAAGCGGACTACCATGCCGCCGTGCAGGCGACCGGCACGCCCTGTGTGGTGAAGCCGGTGATGTCCAGCAGCGGCAAGGGCCAGTCCACGGTGCGTACCCCGGCGGATGCGCAGGCTGCCTGGGACTACGCCCAGAGCGGTGCACGCGGCGGCGGCGGCGGTGTGAAGAAGGTGATCGTCGAAGGGTTTGTGGACTTCGATTACGAGATCACCTTGCTGACCGTGCAGCATGTCGGCGGCACCAGCTTCTGCGATCCGGTAGGCCACCGACAGGAGCGGGGCGACTACCAGGAGTCGTGGCAGCCGCAGCCCATGAGCGGGGAAGCCCTCCGGGAAGCGGAACGCATTGCCGCGCTGGTCACTGCAGAGCTCGGCGGCTGGGGATTGTTTGGTGTCGAGTTCTTTGTACAGGGCGACGCGGTGTACTTCAGCGAGGTCAGCCCGCGGCCGCACGACACCGGCCTGGTGACGCTCATCAGTCAGGATCTTTCGGAATTTGCCCTGCACGCCCGCGCGGTGCTCGGCCTGCCGGTCCCAAACATCCGCAGCCGTGGACCGGCGGCGTCGGCGGTCGTGCTGGTGGAAGGTGACTCTGCGGATGTGCGCTTTGACGGTGCCGCCCAAGCCCTGGCGGAACCGGATACGCAGCTGCGGCTGTTCGGCAAGCCCGAGGTGCGCGGCGAGCGGCGCATGGGGGTGGCGCTCGCCCTCGGCGACGACATCGCCGCGGCGCGTGCGCGGGCGAGCCGGGCGGCTGCGGCTATTCGGCCGCGCTTCGGGTAGGCGGGCCCTTGAGTTCGAGACGGTTGCCGTCCGGGTCGGTGATGTAGATCGCCGGCCCGTAGCCGTCGGCTCCGAGCAGCGGCTCGGTCATGAGATGTGCCGGGATGTCGTGCGCCTCGCAGAACGCCAGCAGACCCGGGCCGTCGAAGGGCTCGATACGCACGGCGAAGTGATCCACGTTGCGGCCGTCCTTGCCGGGCGCTGCGCCGCGATCACCCATCTGGCCGATGCGCCCCGCAACATCCACCAGGTCGAGCATGCTGGCGCCCAGGCGTAGCTGTACGAGCCCGGCTTCGGGGCCGGTGTCGCGCACCACGCTGCAGCCGAGCAGTTCATAGAACGCGCGCAAGCGTGGAATATCTGTGGTGCGCAGCACGATGTGGTCCAGGTGCAGTATGTCGAATGGTCGTTGCCGCATGTGCAGTCTCCCGATTCACCTATCGAAGCGATGCTACGCAGAGCAAGGCCCGAAGGATAGACTGAGCAGGCAACGGAGACGGGGTGGACGGGTTTCAAATGCAGGTCAAAGTCGGCATCTACACATCACCGGACTTTCTCTCCCGTCCGCAGGAAGAACGCATAGCGCTGGTTCGAATGATCGAAGCAGCAGGCATCGATCATGTATTCGTGGGAGATCATGTCAGCTTCCACAACGGCTTTGGCATGGACGGTCTGATCGATGCTGCCGGTCTGGCAGCAATGTCGAACTCCCTGAGCGTGATGGTGGGTGTATATCTCCTGGCCCTGCGCCACCCGGTGCCGGTGGCGCGCCAGTTGGCGTCTCTGGCGCGGTCTTCGCCGGGTCGGCTGGTACTTGGCGTGGGCATCGGCGGTGAAGATGCGCACGAGATGGAGATCTGTGGCCTCGACCCATCAAAGCGTGGCCGCGCCACCAACCACGCGCTATCCGCCGTACGGCAGCTGCTATCGGGCATGCCGACCACCTGCCGCAATGCATTTTTCAGCTTCGACAATGCCTTGATTCTGCCCGCGCCCGAGCCGCCGATACCCATCATGATCGGTGGGCGATCACCGGCCGCGGCCCGCAGAACCGCCGAGCACGGCGACGGGTGGCTTGGCATCTGGTGCTCGCCAGCCCGATTCGGGGCGTTCGCCGAGGAGGTGCAGGCGCTTGCTGAAAGCGCCGGACGCGCCGTGCATTTACAGCACGGGCTGCAGGTGTGGGTCGGCTTTGGCGACAGCGCCCGCGATCGACTCGCGAGCACCATGCAGAACATGTATCAGATTCCCTTCGAGCCCTTCGAGAAGTACTCTCCCTACGGCACACCCGAGGTGGTTGCCGAGTTTCTTGCAGCCTATGTCGAGCAGGGCGCGCGCACTTTCAATCTCGCCTGCTGCGGTGACAGCTTTGAGCACGAGATCGCGTGCGTCGCCGAAGTGCGCCGATTGCTGGGCAGAGAATTTCCGACGCTGTCAACGATGAACGAGCGAAGTAACCGCGTATGAACAACAGCCAGGAAGAGGACCGCATTATCGAGGCCGTGCTCGCACATTGCCGGAACGGCAGCACGGATCAGGAAGCACAGATCATGCGCATCCCGGTCGGGGAGTACACCAGTGCGCGTTACTTCCACCGGGAAGTGCAGACCTTCATGCGCGAGTATCCGCTGATTGTCGGGCACGTATCGGCGCTGGCGGAGCTCGGTGCATTCTTTACGCATGATCTCTTCGGCGTGCCGCTGCTTGTCACGCGAACCCGTGCAGGAAAGGTGCGCGCATTTCTCAACGTCTGTCGGCACCGTGGCGCGAAGGTGGAGACGCGGCAGTCTGGAACGGCGAACACGTTTTCCTGCCCCTACCACGGCTGGACCTACGGTGCGGACGGCTTGCTTCGAGGTCTGAGGCATGCTCCCGGGTTCGGCGACATCGACCGGGAGGAGTTCAGCCTGGTCGAGCTGCCGGCTTTCGAGCGCTTCGGCTTACTGTGGGTGAAACCATCGCCATCGGATGAACCTCTGGATATCGACGGCTGGCTTGCGCCGATGTCGGAGCAACTGCAGTCGCTGCGGCTTGCGGATCACGTGCTGTTCAAGGCCTGGACAGTTCCGCTGAACATGAACTGGCATATCGCCCTGGAAGGGTTTCAGGAGCAGTATCACTTCTGCTCAGCGCACAAACACACGGCCTGTGCAGCGTACCTCGACAACCAGGGCATCTATCTCGATCAGTACCCGCACGTGCGCCATGCGGTACCGGTCGCCGGCTTCGAAAAGCTCGCCGATGTGCCCGTGCGCGAACGTTCCTACCGCGCCCACTTCATGACCCAGAATTATCTGTTCCCCTGCCACTTCGTGCAGGTGATGACGGATCACGTGTACGTGCACACGATTACGCCAACGGCTACCGATGCTTGCGTGTTCAGCTGCATGATGCTGATTCCTGAGACAGTCTCCGGAGCGAAGGCCGAACGCCATTGGCAGGCGAACTACGAGGTGGTGCGAAGGGTGTTCGATGAGGACTTCGCCATCGGCGCGAGCATTCAGGCGGGCCTGGCCGCTGGCGCGAACACACACTTTACCGTCGGCCGCTACGAAGTCGGCCTGCAGATGTCCCGCCGGGCGCTCAATGATGCGCTTGCAGGACGATTGCCGGTTCCCACGCTGCGCCAGACCTGAATCTGCGGGCAGCCAACGATGTCACATGACGCCTGTGGAGCCGGTGCATGGCTCGCGACCGGCTCATAGACCTTGGTAGTAGACCTTGATCCCAGACCCTGGTGCTTGTCATCCATCAGACCCACGGCTATATTTCCTGCCGTGAACATCCAACGCACCCAGAACCTGTTTCTTCTTTCTCTGCGGGGAGCGCCGCGGGGAGCGCTGCTGCTGCCGGCCCTGCTGCTGCCGGTGTAGCCGGCAACAATCATACCCCCATGGGCGTACGCCCAACCCAGAACCCCCAAACACCAGTCGAAGACACCAGACCAGGTAGCGTCGTGTGCTGATTTGCCGCGACGGATAGAGGATTGACCATGAGCGAGCCAACCATCACCAGCAACAATCGCGGCACCGGCAGGATGCCGTTCGCCAAGTATCGGGCGTTTGCCCCCATCGATCTGCCCAACCGCCAGTGGCCATCGCAGCAGATCACCCACGCCCCCCGGTGGTGCAGCGTGGACCTGCGGGACGGCAACCAGGCGCTGATCGACCCGATGAACGTGGAAGAGAAGCTGCGCATGTTCGATCTGCTGCTCGACGTTGGCTTCGGTGAGATTGAGGTCGGCTTTCCGGCGGCGTCACAGCCGGATTTCGATTTCATTCGCCGCATCATCGACGAAGATCGCATCCCTGATGGCGTGGCCATACAGATTCTCTGTCAGGCGCGCGAGGAGCTCATCAGCCGCAGCGTGGAAGCGTTGCAGGGAGCGAAGAAGGTGATCTTCCACCTTTACAACTCCACCTCCGAGCTGCAGCGGCGGGTGGTGTTCAACATGGATCGCGCCGGCATCATCAATCTGGCGGTGCAGGGCACCCGCATTGTGCGCCAGGGGCTTGCTGACTTCGATGCGGATGTCACGTTCGAGTACTCGCCCGAGAGCTTTACCGGCACGGAACTCGATTTCGCCGTGGACATCTGCACCGCGGTTGCCGAGGAGTGGGGCGCGACGCCAGATGAAAAGATGATCATCAATCTGCCGTCGACGGTGGAGATGGCCACTCCCAACATCTACGCCGATCAGGTGGAGTGGTTCTCCACGCGCTTTCCCAAGCGCGACAGCGTGGTCGTGAGCCTGCACACGCACAACGACCGCGGTACCGGCATTGCCGCGACTGAGCTCGCGCTCATGGCCGGTGCCGAACGGGTTGAGGGCACGTTGTTCGGTAACGGCGAACGCACCGGCAACTGCGACATCGTCACCATGGCCATGAACCTGTTCAGCCAGGGCGTGGATCCGGAGCTCGACTTTCGCCAGATGCCGACCATCCGCCGTACGGTGGAGGAGATCAACAAACTCGATGTGCACGAGCGGCACCCGTACGCCGGCGAGCTGGTATTCACGGCATTTTCCGGTTCGCACCAGGACGCCATCAAGAAAGGCATGTCAAAGGTGGACCGCGATCATTGGGAGGTGCCTTACCTGCCTATCGACCCGGCCGACGTAGGCTCTTCCTACAAAGAAACCGTGCGCGTGAACAGCCAGAGCGGCAAGGGTGGTGTGGGCTTCCTGCTGGAAGAGCATTTCGGCATCAGCCTGCCGAGAGAGATGCTGGTAGAGTTCAGCGGCGTAGTGCAACGGCTCACGGAGCAGCTCGACCGCGAAGTGAAGGTCGATGAGATTCTGCAGAAACTCTTTGATGAGTACGTTGTGGAATCTGGCCCTTACAAGCTCCTGAACTACGATCTTCTGTCCGGCCGCGAATTGGACCAGCGCGTTGTCGCACAGATCGAGGTGTCGGAGAACAAGGTAACCATCAGTGGCGAGGGTACGGGTCCTATCGATGCGTTCGTCAACGGCCTGGTGGAGACGCTGAACGAGCCGGTGAACGTGATGGAGTATCACGAGCACTCACTGGACGAAGGCAAGGATGCCAAAGCGATCTGTATCCTGGCGGTGAACGATGGGGACGACGGTCGTTGCTATGGCATCGGCGTCAGCCGCAACACCATCACCGCCTCGCTGGAGGCGATCGTTTCGTCTCTGAACCGCCGCTGGCGCCGTTGAACCGTGGTGGGCGAGGCTGAGATCAGCGTGCCCTGAGACGAACTCCTGGGGCGAGCTCGTCGTGCGGATGTCGAACGATGCGCTCCCCCGGTGTTAGCCCGTCCAGCACCTCCACGCTGAGCCCGGATCTGTGTCCGGTGCGAACATCCCGGCGTTCAGCGATGCCGTCGGCATCCACGAATACCGCCCAGCCGTCTCCCCGGGGGAACAGCGCGGTGAGCGGAACGGTAAGAACATCTTCTGCCTCCCAGGTCACCACGCGCGCAAACACGCGGTATGCATGGCCCAGCGAAGGGCGTTTCTCGACCGGATCGTCGAGATCCATGATGACGTTCACGCGTTGTTCGGAGATGCCGAGTGCCGATACTTTGGTGAACGCCAGCGGTTCTACGAGGCGCACGGTTGCGGTGAGCGGCGTCTCACCACCCCATCGTTCGATGATCACCCGTTGGCCGGGGCGCACTTTGACGGCGTCGTCCGATAACAGGTCTGCGACGATTTCGAGGTCCCGGGGATCGCCCACCTCGATGAGCGGCGTGCCGGCGCTCACGACGATTTCACTTTTGTGCAGCACGCGCAGAACTCTGCCGTCCACCGGTGCGCGCACCGTCACGCAGGCGCAGGGGTGGCGACCCTCGATGACGTCTGCAGGCGTGATGAGCCGCGCTTCGGCGCGATCGAGATCGAATTGCCGCACCTTCACGCTCGCCTCGGCTGCCTCGACGAGTGCGTCGGCGGACTGCACGGCGCGTTCCGCGTCGTCTACGTGCTGGCGCGGTACCGTGCCTTTGCGAAAGAGCTCCCGAGCTCGCGCCACCTCGGAAACCGCGAATGCCCTTTCCGCCCGCGCCTTTTTCAGCTCGGCGTTGGCAAGTGAGAGTGCGGCGGCCGCACCGTCGCGTGCTGCTTCGCTCTCGGCCATGGTGCGTGGGTCGAGAAATGCGGGATCGCTTGGCTCGATCTCGGCTACCACGGTCGCACCAGCGGTGACCACGTCTCCCTCCTTCAGGGACGGTCGAAGCAGCCGCCCGCTCACGGGTGCCGCCACGGTGAACACCTCGCGGGTGCGCGTCATGCCTTCCTCATCGATGGTCACCATCATGGGCATGCGCTGCACGACGGCGAGATCCACGAGCTCCGCCCGGGGGCGGAAGAGCAGCACGAGGACGACGAGGAGGATCAACGCCGGCAGAAGCCAGAGCAGCAGGCGTCGAATGGGAAGTGATGCGTTCTCAGATTGCATGAAGCGCTCCTTTACTCGCGGGTTTTCAGCACGCTGATGAGGTTCAGGCGCACCAGGCGGCGGGCGACCAGTGCCGCGGATGTCAGTGCCGAGAACAGCACCAGCACGATGGCCAGGCCGTAGGTACTCGGCGCGATGCGCACCGGCAGACGGAACAGCTCGGTCTCGAATCCGGTAGCCATGAATTCCGCCAGCAGCCAGCCACCTAGGCAACCCACCGGTAGACCGATAAGTGTGAGCACGGCGGCTTCGCCGAACAGCATGTAGGCCACCTCACCGCTGCTGAAGCCGAGCACCCGAAGGGTTGCCAGCTCGCGTCCGCGTTCCGACAGCGAGATGCGCATGTTGTTGTAGATCACGCCGTAAGCAAGCAGTACAGCGAAGCCGGAGTAGAAGGCGATCACCACGTACATGGTCTCGCCGATGGTCTTGTTGAACAGGTCCACCGCTGCGCGCTTGAGCATCACTCCTGAAATGGTCGGCAGCGACTTGAGGCGTGCAAACAGGGCGCTTGCGTGACGCTCGTCAATCCTGGCGCGCAGGTGGTTCGTGGTGCGCGGCTCTTCAAGCGCTTCGTTGAGCGCGTCGATGTGCATGTACACCGGTGTGCCGATGAGGGTTTCGAAGGTCGCCGCGACAGGCACGGTCAGCGTCGGCTGGCGCCCCTCAAGAACCTCCACCCGCACGACATCGCCGACCTGCACGCCGAGGATTTTCGCCATCGCGCCAGACATGAGCAGTCCGTGCTCCGGCAGCGGCACATTGCGGCCGTGCGCATCGCGCAACACCTCAAGCTGACCGTTGGCGGGGATGCCGATCAGCGCTTCGCGGCGATGCCGGGACTCGAAGCGTATTCGGGTGGAGACGGAGCGATAGGCTTCGGTCGCAAGAACGCCGGGTAACCGTTCCAGCGCGCGGGCCACCGCAAGCGGTGCGCTCTCCACCAGGCTCACTGATATATCCTGACGCTGCTGGTTGTCGAAGAAATCGGTGACCATCCAGCTGATGGCATCGCGCCACTGCAGGCTTGCTACGAGCACCGCCACCGCTGCAGATACGCCAAGACTCGTCAGCAGCGTGCGCAGCGGTCGGCGAAGGAGCTGGCGAAAGATGATGCGAGTGGGCTGGTCCAGCCGCGCCAGGGCTCGCGCCTGCAGGCCGCCGGGGTTCTGGCGGAAACGGGGCGGGCTTGGCGGTCGCATGGCGTCCGCTGGCGGCAGCGACGCTGCGTGGTAGGCAGCCGCTACCGCGCCGATCAGCGCTGCAACGATGCTGAATGCTGCTGAGAGGGAGTACACGTCGATGTCTGGTGCGTAGACCAGCAGGGGGAAATTGAACAGCGTTGCGTAGATGCCCGTCATCCAGCGGCCGAGCAGGTAACCCAGCACCCAGCCGACGAGCACACCGCCGGCGGCGATGATCAGCACGAATTTGGTGTAGTGCCAGGCCATGGTCGCGTGCGAGTAGCCGAAGGCTTTGAGCAGGCCGATCTCGCTACGCTCGATGAACACCAGACGTGCGAGCAGAATATTCGTGAGAAACGCGGCAACGATCAGGAATATGGGCGGCATGATGCTGGCGATGCTGCGCAGTTGGGCGATCTCGTTCATCACGAACCAGTTGGAGATCTGGTCGTTGCGTGCATAGGCACCTACGCCGCCGTATGGCTCGAGCAGCGCGTCCAGGCGAGCCAGCAGTGAGGGCATGTCGGCGCCGGGCCAGACCGTAATGGCGACGCTGTTGAAGGCGCCATCCAGGTCGTAGGCGGCTGCGAGCACCGCTTCTCCCATCCAGATCACGCCATAACGCGCATCGTCTGGCATCAACGCGCCAGGCCCGATGGTGTAGACAAACTCCGGTGACAAGGCGACGCCAACTATCTGCAGATCGCGTTTGCGGCCGTTGAGCAGCGCGCTGAAACGATCGCCGAGATGCAGATCGTGTGCGTCGGCGAACGGTTCCACGACGATGACCTCATCGGCTCTATGTGGATCGGGGATACGCCCTCGCCGCAGCACGAGACGATTGACCTCGGCAGCGGCGTTCTCGGGTAGCGACACGAGCACGGCCATCACCGGTTCTTCGAAGCCGCTGATGTCTACCGTGGCGTAGCGCACCATACGTGCCTCGACGGTTCGCACCGCCTCCAGTCGGGCGATGTCACGGGCGACGGCACGGGGTATGCGTTTCGCCTCGGCAAACACGTGTGCAAACTGGTAGCGGTCGTAGTAAGCCTCGGCGGTGCTGGTGATCGCCTGCATGGCGGCCAGGCTCATGACGAGCACGCCAACGCCGCTGGCGACGATCAGGGCGATGGCGGTAGCCTGGCCTTTCAACCGTGCGATATCGCGCAACACCTTCATGGTCAGCGGGTGCACAGCTACCATTCCAGCTGCTCGGCTGGGGTGCGGTGTGTGTTCACTGTCGTCTCGATGATGCGCCCGTCGCTGAAGCGGCAGACGCGATCTGCCATGCCTGCGGTGGCGCGGTTGTGTGTGATTAAGGCGGTGGTCGTGCCGAGCTCGCGATTGACCCGTTCCAGCGCCGACAACACCAGCACACCGGTTTTACTGTCCAGGGCACCCGTGGGCTCATCGCACAGCAACAGTTGCGGTTGTTTGGCGATGGCGCGCGCAATCGCCACACGCTGCTGCTCGCCGCCGGAGAGCTCCGCAGGAAAAGCCTGCAGTCGGTCGCCGAGGCCAACCATCGCGAGGGCTTCGCGGGGAGCGATGGGCGCATCGGCAATCTCGGTAACCAGCGCTACGTTTTCCTCGGCAGTGAGGCTCGCGATCAGGTTGTAGAACTGAAACACGAAGCCGACGTGCCGCCGTCGGTACTCGGTGATCGTTCGGTCGTTGCGCAGATCGAGCGGCTGGCCCCGGAACAGAACCTCTCCGGATGTCGGCGCATCCAGCCCGCCGAGGATGTTCAGCAATGTCGACTTGCCGCTGCCCGAGGCGCCCACCAGAACGATGAGCTCGGACTCGTACAGGGTCAGATCGACGCCGTCCAGGGCGCGGATCTCGAGCTCGCCGCTGCCGTACACCTTGACCAGGTTGCGGGCCACGAGCACGGCGCTGGCTGCTTCCTGCGCGCCCATGTTTGCCCCGATGTCTGCATTGGGGGCACCGTAGATCGTCGCAGCTTTCCCGCACTATCCGTGGAACTGCCTAACAGGCTGCTGAATAAACAGCCTGCTAAAGCACTACGGGGCTGGCGCTTCCCACACTTTGACGGTCTTCACCATATTGCCGCCGATCTGCACGATCTCCATCAGGTAGCCGTCCATCCGCAGGCAGACGTTGCTCTCGGGGATGAACTCCAACCGTTCGAGCACGAGGCCGTTGAGCGTTTTCGGGCCGTCGATGGGCAGCGACCAATCCAGCGACCGGTTGATGTCGCGCAACAGCGCGGTACCGTCGATGAGGAACGTGCCGTCTTCCTGAGGGTGAATTTCCGGCACGCTGGCGGCGTAGTCGGTGGTGAACTCGCCGACGATCTCCTCGAGGATGTCCTCCAGCGCAACGATGCCCTGCACGTCGCCGTACTCGTCCACCACCAGCGCCAGCCGACGCTTGTTGGTCTGGAAGTTCAGAAGCTGCGTGTGCAGCGGCGTGGCTTCCGGGATGAAATACGGCTCTCGCGTAAGCTCCAACAGCTCCGCCTTGTTGATGTCCTCAGCGCCCACGTAACGGGTCAGACGGCGTAGGTGCAGCACGCCGATGACGTTGTTAATGTTCTCTTTGTACACCGGCAACCGAGTGTGCTGGCTGTTGGCGACCTGGTTCATGATGTCTGGAATATCGTCGTCGATGTTGATGGCGACGATTTCTGCACGTGGAATCATGATGTCGTCCACGGTCACGTCATCCAGGTCGAGAATCGACAGCATCATGTTCTGGTGCTGGCCTGGTAGGGCTGCACCTTCGCCCACCACCGTGCGCAATTCTTCGGTGGTCAGCCGGTCGGTGGTCGTCGCTCCCTTGGCGAACGGGCGCACCAGCGCGTTGGAGATGGCGTTGACGAATGCCACCACGGGGTAGAGGAGCTGCAGCAGGGGGGTGAGCACATGCGCGGAGGTGAAGGCGATGGGTTCCGGCTTGGCTGCAGCAAGGGTTTTTGGGCTGATCTCGGCGAAGATCAGAAAGATGAATGTGAGCACCCATGGCGCCAGCAGCACGCCGGTATCGCCTGCAAGGCGCATGCCGATGATGGTGGCGACGGTGGCGGCGCTGAAGTTCACCAGATTGTTGCCGATCAGGATAACGCCGAGCAGGCGGTCCGGACGCCGCAGCAGGCGGTTGGCCTTGCGCGCACCTTGGTGCTTTTCCTTGACCAGGTGGCGCAGACGGTACCGGTTGAGCGCCATCATGGCGGTCTCGGAGCCGGAGAAGTATGCAGACAACAGCGTCAGCACCACGATGGCGCTGACCAGCAGGCTCATGGGGACGTCTGACGTGCTCATACCTGGAGCAGCACTTCGAGGACGAACTTGCTGCCGAAATAGCCGAGTACCAGCAGGATGGTTGCACTGATTACCCAGCGTACGGCGGTAGTACCGCGCCAGCCCAACCGGTAGTGGCCGATCAGCAGAATCGCGTAGGCCAGCGCCGCGGCGCTCAGCAGCACCGTGTGGTGCACCATGCCGCGCTGGCTGAACAGATCATCCAGCGCCACGAAGCCGCTGCCGATGGCCAGAAGTAGTAGCCCGAGCCCTACCCATACCGCGGCGAATAACAAGCGTTCCATGGTCTCCAACGGTGGCATCAACCTTGCCCACTGCAACGTGTGGTGCTTGAGGTCCGACTCCACCTGGCGGAGGAGTAACGCCTGGATGAACGCCAGCATGAGCACGCTCACGGCGCTGATGCTGGCGGTGATGTGGGCCAGTAGCAACGGTTCGAAGTGCGCAGCCTCGCCGTCGGAGGGCCCCGCGAAGAGCACCCCGATGAGTGTGGCGGCGGTGATGGGCGCCACCAGAACCAACAGGCTTGCCACTGGCAAAAACAGCGTGGCGGCCGTGAGAAACGCGCTCATGACCAGCAGCATGAGGCTGGTGGCGTTGCCAATGGTCAACCGGGTGCCTTCCTCACTGTGGATGCCGTTCCAGAGGGCGATCGCATGGCACACCACGGCGGCCAGCAGAAGCACGGTGAGCAAGGTGCCGGGAACTCGCTCGCGGCTGACCAGATTGCGCCAGATGATGACCGACGCTGCGATGTACAGCGCAGCAGCCAGTAACGACGTGAGGTGCGGTGCGAGGTTGTCCAGGGGGCAGGTCGATAGTCGTTGCAGCGGCGGCAGTGTGGCACAAGCCGGCCAGCGCTGAAAGGCCGAGCTGTTGCGCCGTCGGTCGCGGATTCGGTCTGCGCTTGACTGCTCTATAATGCGCGCCTTCAGCAGCACAATTCCGGAACGATGACATGTTCGATTCGCTCAGCGAACGCCTGACACAGACTCTCAAAGGCCTTACCGGCAAGGCCCGTCTCACCGAGGAAAACATCAGCGCCGCCATGCGCGACGTGCGCCGGGCGCTGCTGGAGGCGGACGTCGCGTTGCCCGTGGTCAAGGAATTCACCGACAAGGTGCGCAGCCGCGCCCTGGGGCAGGTGGTCAACGCAGCGCTGAACCCCGGCGAGCAGTTCGTCAAGATCGTGCACGACGAGCTCGTGCATGTGATGGGCGATGCCAACGATGCGCTCAACCTGCAGACCACGCCGCCAGCGATCGTGCTCATGGCCGGTCTGCAGGGTGCGGGTAAAACCACCACCGTCGCCAAGCTCGCACTGCTGCTCAAGTCCCGCGAGAAGAAAAAAGTGGCGGTGGTGTCTGCCGACGTCTATCGCCCGGCGGCCATCAAGCAGCTGGAAACCCTGGCAGGCGAGGCCGGAGCGCACTTCATCCCATCGAGCGCCGATGAGAAGCCGTCGGCCATCGCCGAGCGCGCGGTAGGGGAGGCGAAGCGTGCTTTTGCGGATGTGCTCATCGTCGATACCGCCGGCCGGCTGGCGGTGGATGAGGACATGATGGCGGAGATCCGCGCGCTGCAGGCGCAACTCAAGCCCATCGAGACCCTGTTCGTGGTGGACGCCATGACCGGCCAGGATGCGGCCAACACGGCTCGCGCTTTCAACGATGTGCTGGATCTTACCGGCGTGGTGCTCGCCAAGGCCGACGGCGACGCCCGCGGCGGCGCGGCGCTATCCGTGCGCTCGATCACCGGCAAGCCCATCAAGTTCATCGGCGTGGGTGAGAAAATCGATGGTCTGGAGCCGTTCTACCCCGATCGTCTGGCCAGCCGCATTCTCGGCATGGGCGACCTCATGTCGCTCATCGAGGAGGCACAGCGCAAGGTCGACAAGAAAAAAGCGGAGAAGCTCGCCCGCAAGCTCGAAAAGGGGCGCAAGTTCGACCTCGAGGACTTCCGCGAGCAGCTCAACCAGATGGCGAGCATGGGCGGCATCACCAGCATGATGGACAAGGTGCCGGGCATGAGCCAGCTGCCGAAAAACGTGCAGGAGCAGGTGAACGACGATCAGTTCCTGCGCATGGGCGTGATCATCGACTCCATGACGCCCCACGAGCGCCGCTTTCCGGACGTGATCACCGGCTCGCGCAAGCAGCGCATTGCCCGTGGTAGCGGCACCTCGGTGCCGGACATCAACCGCCTGCTCAAGCAGCACAAGCAGATGCAGAAGATGATGAAGAAGTTCTCCAAGAAAGGCGGCATGCAGAAGATGATGCGCGGGCTTTCGGCAATGCAGGGCGCTGCCGCCGGTGGCCGCCCGCCAGCCCGGCGTCGATGAGCGCAGCGCTGATGCAGCGAGCCGTTCGCGGTTCTCGACATCGGTGCGGATATCCGTACAATACGGCGCCCTTCAGAACCACGAAAACGCGAAGCTACGCTCTATGGTGACAATCCGTCTGGCGCGCCACGGCGCCAAGAAGAACCCGTTCTACCACATCACGGTGGCTGACCGCGCCGAACGACGCGACGGCCGCTTCGTCGAGCGCGTGGGTTTCTACAATCCCGTCGCGCGCGGCAGCGAAGAAAACCTGCGGGTGGACCTCGACCGCGTGGACTACTGGGTTGGTGTTGGCGCACAGATGTCCGATCGAGTCGCGGCACTCGTGAAGAAAGCCCGTGCCGAGGCGCAGGCGCCTGCGGCTGCCGCCCAGGCCTGATATCCCGGGCCGCTGCGGTGGCTGACACCGTGCTGATCGGCCGCGTAACCGCGGCCCACGGTGTGCGTGGATGGGTCAAGGTGAAGAGCTTCACCGACCCGCCGGATAACCTCCTCACCTACGCTCCCTGGCTGCTGCGTGATCGCCGCGGCGCGTATGTGCCTGTCGATGTGGTCGGCACGCAACGCCAGGGCGCGAACTTTCTTGCGCACTTTGCAGGGTGCGATGACCGTGACGCGGCTGAGGCGTTTAGAGGCACGGATATTTTTGTCACCACCGAGGCGCTGGCGCCGCTCGAACCCGGCGAATACTACTGGCGCGACCTCATCGGCATGGCGGTGCGTAACCGCGAAGGCACAGAATTCGGCACCGTGCACAGCCTCATGGAAACCGGCGCACACGATGTGCTGGTGGTGCGCCATGGCGATGACGAGGTGTTGATGCCGTTTACCGAGCCTTATCTGTGTGAGGTGCGCCTGGAAGACCGGGTGATCGTCATGGACTGGCAGGAGGACTGGTCGTGAGCCTGTGGTTCGGGGTGGTCACACTGTTCCCGGAGATGATCGAGCAGGCGGCAGGGCACGGTGTTTTTCGCCGTGCCTGCGAGGCGGGTGGCGTCACCCTTGCAACCTTCAACCCGCGTGATCACGCACGTGACCGGCACGGCACGGTGGACGACAAGCCGTATGGCGGCGGTCCGGGCATGGTCATGATGGCCGAGCCGTTGCTTGCCGCCATCGACGAGGCTCGCGCTGCCGCGACGGCCTGGGGCGCGCAGGCCGAGGTGCTGCTCATGTCCCCCCAGGGCGCGCGCTTTACGCAGTCGCATGCGCAGGTGCTGGCGCAGCAGGCGGGGGCCTACGTACTCGTGTGCGGGCGTTATGAGGGGATTGACGAGCGGGTGCTGGCGCTCGCCGTGGATGCAGAGATTTCGGTAGGAGACTATGTGCTCAGCGGCGGTGAACTGCCGGCACTGACGGTGATGGATGCCGTCGCGCGCCTGATTGAGGGCAATCTGGGCAATCCGGAATCACTTTTGAGCGAATCACACCTTGATGGATTGCTCGAATATCCGCAATATACGCGCCCCGAAATCGTGCGGGGGCTTGGCGTTCCGGTTGAGCTCCTGTCCGGCGACCACAAGCGGGTCGCTGATTTCCGCAGACAGCAGGCAATGGTGCGCACCCTGGAGCGGCGCCCGGAGTTGCTGTTGGAGGCCGGTACGCTGCGCGATCCACAGGATCGACGGTTGCTGGCTGAAGTGCTTGTGCAGCAGCGCAAAGCTGCCCAGGACGACGCTGGTTGAGGCCGGCGAATACATTTTTTGAGGAGACCGAACGTGCGCAGGAACAAGATCATCGAGCAACTCGAAAACGAGCAGCTCACCGACCACAGTCTGGACTTCGGCCCGGGCGACACGGTGGTTGTGCAGGTGCGCGTTCGTGAAGGTAACCGCGAGCGCCTGCAGGCGTTCGAGGGCGTGGTGATCGGCAAGCGCAATCGCGGCCTGAACTCCGCGTTCACCGTGCGCAAGATCTCCCACGGCGTGGGCGTAGAGCGCACCTTCCAGACCCACAGCCCGCTGATCGAGTCCATTACCCGCAAGCGTCGTGGTGATGTGCGTAAAGCCAAGCTGTATTACCTGCGTGAGCGCTCCGGCCGTTCTGCGCGCATCAAGGAAAAGGTGGGCAGCAAGAAGACCGAGGCACCTGCCGCTACGGAGTAATTCCATCGGCGGCACGCCGGGGGAAAGAGAAGCCAGCTTGCGAGGTCGGGGACCTGGGGAGGGGAGAGAGTCCTCACAAGCTGGCCAGGTCACCTCAGGTCGGGAGAGAGGCCGTCCTGGGTTCCGCGCTTCGGCGCTGCGGTGGGGGAGCCGCGTACGCGTCGAAGTCGATATCGTAAATGCATCAAGCGTGCCAACTTTTTGGCGCTTTTATATTTTCAATATAAATCAACAGGTTATGTCAGTTTTCGCGATTGACTCGACCTGGCATGCCGCTTGTTGTAGGGTCGCAATACGTCACCCACTACACCCTTTGTTGGACGGAACGCGTCACTTTGTCTGACACGATAGATCAGTACCTGGACGAGGTCTGGCTGGAGAAGGGGCTCTCCGAACATACGCTGGCTGCCTACCGGCGTGATCTGCAGGCGGCTGAGCGGATCCTGGGTAAGCCGCTTCTCGAAGCATCGGCCGCCGATCTGCACGCCTGCCTCGCCCAGCGTGTCTCCACAGGCCTCAAACCGCGCTCCAGCGCCCGGTGGCTGTCCTGCGTGCGTGGTTTCTACCGCCAGGCGGTGCGCAAGGGTCGGCTTGCCGACGATCCGAGCGCGGATATCGAACTGCCAAAGCTCGGTCGATCACTGCCGGGCACACTCACCCCATTGGAAGTAGAGCGCCTGCTTGCCGCCCCTGACCGCAGCTCCCCGGAGGGCCTGCGCGATCACGCCATGCTGGAGCTCCTGTACGCCTGTGGGCTGCGCATCAGCGAGTTGGTGTCGCTGCCGGTGGTGGCCGTCAATCTGCGACAGGGTGTGGTGCGGGTGCTCGGCAAGGGTAGCAAAGAGCGGCTGGTGCCCATGGGGGAGAACGCCATGGCAGCGATTGCCGCCTACGCGGCCGAGGCGCGGCCTGCATTGTTGAACCGTCGGACGAGCGATGCGCTCTTCGTCACCCGTCGCGGTGCGGCCATGACGCGGCAGAACTTCTGGTATGCCATCAAACGCTACGCGTTGCATGCAGGGATCAGCAAACACCTCTCACCGCACACGCTGCGGCATGCGTTTGCCACGCATTTGCTTGATAATGGCGCCGACCTGCGCGCCGTGCAGATGATGCTCGGGCATGCGGATCTGTCTACCACGCAGATCTACACGCATGTTGCGCAGGCGCGGTTGAAGGCGCTTCACAGCATGCACCACCCGCGCGGCTAGACTTATACGGCACCGGAAACACCGAGGAACCCCATGCGAAAGATCACTCTCAGCGTCGCGCTGCTTGCCCTGGCCTGGACCCAGGCGGCCAGCATCGCCTCGGATGTGCCCGCGGGCGCCGAAGCCCTCGTTGCCAAGCTCAAGGCCATTCGTCCAGACCTGCCGGTTGACGCCGTACACGAAACGCCTATCGCCGGAATGTACGGGCTCGAGCTGCCGGACGGCACGGTGCTCTACGGTACTGCAGATGGCAAACACCTCATCGCCGGCGATATGTATGCGCTCGGTGATGACCTGGTGAACCTCACGGAAACCCGGCGAGCGGTACACCGCCGCGCGTTGCTCGACGATATGCCGGTCGAGGATATGGTGGTGTTCTCCCCGGCCGACAAACCCAAGGCATCGATCTTCGTGTTCACAGACGTGGATTGTGGCTACTGCCGCAAACTGCATCAGGAGATGGCCGACATCAATGCGCTCGGCATCGAGGTGCGCTACCTCGCGTATCCGCGTGCCGGCGTAGGCTCCGACTCCTATCGCAAGATCGTGTCTGCGTGGTGCGCGGAGGATCGCCGAACGGCGCTCACGGATCTGAAGGCTGGCCGTACCATACCGTCCAAATCCTGCCCCAACCCGGTTGCGGCGCAGTTTGATCTCGGGCGTGAGGTAGGCATCACCGGCACCCCGGCCATCCTCACCGAAGACGGCCGCCTGTACCCGGGCTATATGCCAGCAGCACAGCTCGCCGCGACCCTGGGCGTTCAGTAGGGCAGATCACATGCAACCGCTTCGTATTGGCATCGCCGGCCTTGGTACCGTCGCTCAGGGTGTGCTGGATCTGCTCAAAGACAACGGCGAGCTCATTGCCCAGCGGGCTGGGCGGCCGATTCAAGTGGCAGCGGTGGCCAGCCGCACGGCGAAGGACGTAGACCTGCTTGGCGGTGCATTCTCGAACGATGTGCTGGGCCTCGTCAGTCGCAATGACGTCGATGTCGTGCTCGAGCTCATCGGCGGCGAAGGCATCGCGCTTGAGCTCGTGGAGGCGTCACTTGCCGCCGGGCGGCCCGTGGTTACCGCGAACAAGGCAATTCTTGCGGGATACGGCCAGCGCCTGTTCGCCGCGGCGCACGCCAACAACACCGCGCTGGGCATCGAGGCGAGCGTGGCGGGGGGCATCCCCATCATCGGCAGCCTCAGCTCGGGGCTGGCGGCCAACGAGATCGAGAGCATTGCCGGCATCATCAACGGCACCTGCAACTACATCCTCACGGCAATGGCCAGCGAAGGTGCCGCGTTCGATGACGCGTTGGCCAACGCGCAGGCGCTCGGTTATGCCGAGGCCGATCCGACCTTCGACGTGGGCGGCATCGATGCGGCCCACAAACTCACCATTCTCTCGGCCCTGGCGTTCGGCACACCGCTCGACAAAGAGGCGGTGCATATCGAGGGTATCGAAGACATCACCCTGCAGGACATCAAGGACGCCGAAGCGCTGGGCTACACCATCAAGCATCTGGGCATCGCCCGACGCACCGACAAAGGCATTGAAGCGCGGGTGCACCCGACGCTGGTGCCGCAGGATGTGCTTATCGCCAACGTCAACGGCGTGATGAACGCCGTGGCCGTGTGGGGTAACGCCACGGGCAACACGCTCTACTACGGCCCCGGTGCCGGCGGTGCTGCCACCGCCAGCGCGGTGCTTGCCGACGTCGTCGCCATCGCCCGCGGCCAGTCGCACCTGGAGTTCGACGGCGTGGTGCGCGAAGATCGCTGGGTGCCAATTCAGGACGTTGTGAGCGCGGCATACCTGCGTATTCCGGTGGTGGATGAGCCTGGGGTGTTTGCCCGCATTGCCACCATTCTTGGCGATCACGGGATCAGCATCGAAGGCGCGATCCAGCGGGAGCGCGCCATCCAGAACCGTCAGGTGCCCATCTCAGTGGTCACCCAGCCCGTGCTCGAGGCCGACATGCTGGATGCGGTGCGTGCACTTGGCGAGTTGCCGGTGGTGGTCGGTCCGGTGCGTCGGCTGCGCGTCGATCACCTGGATGGCTGAGCGGCGGCTGCAAGCCCGGCCCGGCTTACCCGGCCCAGATGTTCCCCTCATCGACCGGCTCTACGCCGCTCGCGGCGCCGGACCGGAGCATCGTGACCTCAGCCTGAAGCATCTCCTGCCGCCTTCCGCGTTGCCCAACATCGACGCCGCGGTAGAGCGGTTGGCGGCCGCCGTGCGCAACGGCGAGCACATCCTTATCGTGGGAGATTTCGACGCCGATGGCGCCACGTCCGTCGCGCTTGCCGTGCGGGTGCTGCGTGGTTTCGGAGCCGAGCAGGTTACTTACCTGGTTCCCAATCGATTTGACTACGGATACGGCCTGTCCCGCGAAATTGTTGACCTGGCGGCAACCTATAAGCCTGATTTAGTCATCACGGTGGACAATGGCGTTGCCAGTGTAGACGGCGTGGCGCGTGCAACCCAGCACGGTATCGACGTCATCATCACCGACCATCACCTGCCAGGTGAGACGCTGCCGGCTGCGGTGGCGGTGGTCAACCCGGTGCTGGATGGCAGCCGCTTTGCCAGCCGGGCGCTTGCCGGCGTGGGGGTGATTTACTACGTGCTTGCAGCCACGCGGGCTCGGTTGCTGGCAGATGGCTGGTTTGCGACGCAAGATCGGGTAGTGCCGAACCTCGCGGAGTACCTGGATCTGGTAGCGGTCGGCACCGTGGCAGATGTGGTACCGCTGGACCTGAACAACCGCATCCTCGTGCAGCAGGGCCTGGCTCGGATCCGTGCCGGCCGCGCCTGTCCCGGCGTGCAGGCGCTCATCGAGGTGGCCGGACGGCCTGCAGGCCGGCTGACCTCCTCGGATCTCGGCTATACCGTCGGCCCACGGCTGAACGCGGCTGGCCGGCTGGAGGACATGCGTATCGGCATTCGCTGCCTGCTGGCCGACAGCCTGGACGAGGCCCGGGATTTCGCTACAGCGCTGGATCATCTGAACCGCGCCCGCCGGGAACTGGAGCAGGGCATGGTGGCAGATGCCGAGTTCATCGTCGCAGGCCAGCTCCAACAGGGCGACGACCGGGTCGGCGTGTGCCTGTACGACCCGTCCTGGCATCAGGGCGTGGTCGGCATCGTTGCCGGCCGCCTCAAGGATCGGCTGCACCGCCCGGTGATTGCCTTTGCGGATGCAGGTACGGGAGATGAAATCAAAGGTTCTGCCCGCTCGATCCCCGGGCTGCATATTCGCGACCTGCTCGATGACATCGCCACCAGCTACAACGGCCTCGTGCCGCGTTTCGGCGGCCATGCCATGGCGGCGGGACTGACGATCAAACGCCAGCATTTCAACCACTTTGCGAAGATCTTCGACCGGCGGGCACGCCAACGATTGTCCCAGGATGCGCTTGAGGCGATCTGCTACACAGACGGTGATCTGGGTGCTGAGGAGATGTCGCTGGCGAGCGTGGATGCGCTCGATGCGGCAGGGCCCTGGGGACAGAACTTTCCCGAGCCGCTTTTTCAGGGGCACTTCGAACTGGTGAGCCAGCGCGTGGTGGGCGGCGCGCACCTGAAGATGTCTCTGCGTGGCGAGGCGCCGGGGCTTCTGGATGCCATCGCCTTTCGCCGTGCGCCGCTGACCCTGGGCAATGCGGCGCAAGTGGAGATTGCCTACCGGCTGGCGCGCAATACCTACGGCGGGGTGTCGACGTTGCAGCTCATTGTCGAGGAGTGCCGGGCGCTTTAAGGAGCCTCTGAATGATTCCGAAAGCTCAGAGCTTCTGGCGCGTGTGCTGGCAAGGCGCGCCTCGCCGGCAATGTCGACCACCTTGCCAAGAGGTGTAACGCAGGCAGCGCGCGCACCAGAAACTCCCGAAGGGCGGTTCCCACGGGCCCCGTGCCGTTGTTGCGCTCCTTGCCAAGGTGGTCGACATTGGCTGCGGAGCACGCCTAGCCACGAAGCCCGTGGGAAACGCTGAGCAAACGGAATTATTCAGAGGCTCCTTAACGCGCCGCGCGCAGGCTGACGCGGGCTAAACCTGTCGCGACCTGGCCCAGACTTCCCATATTCGCTCACCGGCTTCGGCATAGTCAGGCTCAGATCCTGCCACCTCTTTGCCAAACCAGGCGGAGAACTCTTCAAAGATCACCCGCCGCGCGTCAGATTCGCCTGCGCATTCCATCAACCTGGGCAGAATCGTCCCCACCTCGGGATCGTACTCGTCAGTGTTTGTCGTGAAATTTATACCGACAGGATTTAGTGACCCGTCACATTAGTTCGTCGCACTATGACGCGTCCCACGGCGTCACTGGCTAGGCGTGTCTCGCAGGGCATGGCGGTGCCATGTCCAAGAGGCACAACAACGCCAGGGGCCCCGTGGGACGCGCCCTTCGGGTGGCCCAAAATCGCCAATAGCTGTGTTGCATCCCTTGGAAAGGTCCCGACCTGTCCGGCGGAATGCGCCTTGCTCTTGACGATTTTGGGCTCATCATAGAGCAACGAACTAATGCGACGGGTCACTGGCTCAAACAGGATCGCCGAAATCTCGTCAAAGACCTCCCCATAACGCTGTTTGAGCTTCTCCCGCTCGGCTCTGATCCGGTCTCGTTCAGTCATGGGATGTCGGCGGACGGGTGTCGAACATGAATCAGCGGCCCTTGAACTCCGGCGCCCGCTTCTCCGCGAACGATGTCACCCCTTCGCGGAAGTCTTCCGACCGGAACAGATTCAGCACGCTCATGAGTACGTGGTGAGAATGCGTTTCGAAGTCCGACGTGAGGCCGTGGCGGAACAGGCGTTTCATCTCGGCGATGGCCAAAGGTGCATTGCTGGCGATCTTGTTGGCCCATTCCATTGCCGTTGCATCCAGCGCATCGGCGTCGGCGACGGTGTTGACCAGGCCGTAACCGAGCGCCGCCTCGGCGTTCAGGGTGTCGCCGAGCATGGAGATCTCGCAGGCCTTGGCCCAGCCGAGCAACCGCGGCAGGTACCAGGTGCCGCCGCTCTCCGGGATCACGCCCATCTTGGCGAAGCCGGGCATGAGCACGGCGCGGCTGGACATGATGCGCATGTCGCAGCCGAGCGCCAGGTCGAGGCCGTAGCCGGCGGCCGCGCCGTTGATTACGCCGATGACCGGCGTGTCCATGCGTTGCAGGGTGACGGTGCAGATTTCCCGGGTGGAGTAGTGTCTGGCGCCGGCAGAAGCGAGCCCGGCCCCGCCGATGCCCTCGCCGGCAGCCGCCTGCTTGAGATCGAGCCCGGCGCAGAACGCACGGCCAGCGCCGGTGAGCAGCACGACGCGCACGCCCTGGTCGTCGTCGGCAGCTTTCAGTGCCGTGTTGAGATCAGCAAGCATGGTGCCGGTGATGGCATTCATGGCTTCCGGCCGGTTCAGCACGATGTGCCGTACCGCGCCGTCGTCGCGTACTTCTACCTCGCTCATGCGGGCTCCTTCAGTGATGTGCGGGTCCATGCTGACCCTTGATCGCGGCGCTGTCGAGCCGCGTCGCATAGACGGCGTAGCGGTAGAGATCGCGAGCGGCGTCACGGGGGGCGCGACCCCAAAGCGGCGTGGTGAACGTCTGCCCCTGCAGCTCTATGCTGATGCCGCCCGCTCGATCGCGGCGGACCTTCAGGCCGGTTGCCCGAACGGGCGTGGAGTGTGGCGTTGGAGGTTGCCGCTCGGGCGCCGGTTTGGTCGGTGGTGGTGGAGCCTGCTCGGGGGCAGCGATTGTGCAGGTAGTGCGCACTGCGCGTCCGATCAGCAGCGCTTTGCCATCGGGTCCAATGGCCTGTCGGTGCCCGCGGCGTCGCTCGATCGGATCGTCGGTGGTCAGGTGCTCCACGCCGTGGCGGCGGCGGTGGATGATGAATCCCACCGCGGCGGCGGCTGTGAGTAACAGGATGAGGGTAAGCGCGACGCTCGACACGGTTGGCTCCTTCTCCGGTGATTGCGGGAGAACGTCTCTAAAGTTGACATAGTAAGGAGCGGCGCCGTCTAAGGGCAGGGGCAAAGTCCGGTCGCTATGTAAGCGTTGTAAGCACCCCTTGAGCGCCTCATGAGCGCTCCGGCGGCGGTATTCAGCGTGTCGGGCCTTGTGTAAAATGCGCCGCTTTTTGAGGGGGCAACCGCCCGATCATGGCCGAAATAACCTCACTGCGGGATCGATTGAAGAATCTCAGCGAGCGCGAGTCTGCGCTCAGGGGGTACCTTTGACTTCGACGCCAAGTCGGAACGCTTTGAGGAGGTAGAGCGGGAGCTGGCGGAGCCGGATGTCTGGGATGATCCGGAGCGCGCCCAGGCACTTGGTCGCGAACGCAGCGCGCTGGAGCAGGTGGTCGAGCTTCTGAGCGACCTGCACGACACCCTTTCTGATCTGAGCGAACTCGCGGAGATGTCCGCGGAAGAGGACGACGCGGACGCGCTGGACGACATCGCCACGGAGCTCGACGGCCTCGACGCGCGTCTGGCTGATCTGGAGTTTCGCCGCATGTTCGACGGCGAGATGGACGAGGCCAACGCATACCTTGAAATCCAGGCGGGTTCCGGCGGCACCGAGGCCCAGGATTGGGCGGAAATGCTGCTGCGCATGTACCTGAAGTGGGCAGAGCGCAAAGGCTTGAAGGCCGAGATCACCGAACTCTCGCCCGGCGAGATTGCCGGCATCAAGGGCGCGTCGGTGTTCGTCACCGGCGCCTACGCCTATGGCTGGCTGCGCACGGAGACCGGGGTGCACCGCCTGGTGCGCAAATCGCCCTTCGATTCCGGCAACCGACGCCATACTTCGTTTGCATCGGTATTCATCTCGCCGGAGATCGACGATGACATCGAGATCGACCTGAACATGGGCGATGTGCGTGTGGACACCTACCGCGCGTCTGGTGCCGGCGGCCAGCACGTCAACCGCACCGACTCGGCGGTGCGCCTCACCCATCTGCCCACGAACATCGTGGTACAGTGCCAGAGCGAGCGCTCGCAGCACCAGAACAAGGACAAGGCTATCAAGCAGCTGCGTGCGAAGCTGTATGAGATGGAGCTGCAGAACCGGCGCGCGGAGCAGCAGGCCATCGAGGAATCGAAGGCGGACATCGGCTGGGGCAGCCAGATCCGTTCCTACGTGCTTGACCAGTCGCGGGTGAAAGACCTGCGCACCAATGTCGAACGTACCGATCCCGGCTCGGTGCTCGACGGCGACATCGACGATCTGATCGAAGCCAGCCTGAAAGCTGGCCTGTAGAACCTGGGGGAACAGTGAGCGAAGAACGGGACATCCTGGAAGTACGTCGTGCCAAGCGCGATGCGTGGCTCGAGGCCACAGGTGGGTATCCCAACCGCTTCCGCCGCAAAGACTATGCCGCCGCACTCGCTGAACGGGCCGAGACGCTGGATAAAGCGGCACTCGAGACTGAGCAGATTCCGGTGTGCGTGTGCGGCCGTGTCATGCTGCGCCGGGTGATGGGCAAGGCGAGCTTCATCACGCTCGAAGACCCTACCGGCCGCATTCAGTGCTACCTCACCGGCAACGATCTGGGTGATGCCTACGAACAGTTCAAGGACTGGTGGGACATCGGCGATCTGGTGGGCGTGGAAGGGGTGCTGATGCGCACCAACAAGGGCGAGCTCACCGTACACGCGTCCCGCGTTGAGCTGCTCAACAAGACCCTGCGGCCGCTTCCGGAGAAGTTCCACGGTCTGACGGATACGGAAACGAAGTACCGCCAGCGCTACGTAGACCTCATCATGAACGCCGAGTCGCGCGAGGTTTTTCGTGTGCGAAGTCTTGTGATCAAGGCCATGCGTGCGTTCTTCGAAGCGCGCGGATTCCTCGAGGTGGAAACGCCGATGATGCACCCCATCCCCGGCGGCGCCTCGGCAAGACCTTTCGTCACGCACCACAACGCGCTGGATATGCCGCTGTATCTGCGCATCGCTCCGGAGCTGTATCTCAAGCGTCTGGTGGTGGGCGGGTTCGAGCGGGTGTTCGAGATCAATCGCAGCTTTCGTAACGAAGGCCTGTCCACGCGCCACAATCCCGAGTTCACCATGCTCGAGTTTTACCAGGCCTACGCGGATTACAACGATCTCGTGGATCTCACCGAGGTGCTGTTCCGTGAGCTCGTGGAGCGCGTGCGTGGCACCACGCAGATCGACTATCAGGGTGAAGCGCTGGATTTCGGCAAGCCCTTCGCGCGCATGACCATGGCGGAGTCTATTGTTGCGCACACGGAGCTGAATGCCGGAGACGTGCGCGACGTGGAGCGGCTGCGCGCGGCCCTGGGCGGCGAGAATGCGGTGGATGCTTCCTGGGGTATCGGCAAGCTGCAGACCGAGATCTTTGAGGCGCGTGTTGAAGACAAACTCGCCCAGCCGACCTTCATTACCGCCTATCCGGCCGAGGTGTCGCCGCTGGCGCGGCGCAGCGACGACGACCCGTCGGTTACCGACCGTTTTGAGCTGTTCATCTGCGGGCGCGAGTACGCCAATGCGTTTTCCGAGCTCAACGATCCCATTGATCAGGCAGAGCGCTTCCGTGCACAGGTGGCGGCGAAAGATGCTGGCGATGAGGAAGCGATGCATTTCGACGCGGACTACGTGGAGGCCCTCGAGTACGGTCTACCGCCAACGGCCGGCGAGGGCATCGGCATCGACCGGTTGGTGATGCTGCTCACCAACAGCCCGAGTATCCGGGATGTGCTGCTGTTTCCGCAGATGCGCACGCGAGATGACGAGCGCTAGCGTTCGTCTCGAACCTACCTGGCGACAGCGCCTGGGCGGCGAGTTCGATGCGCCGTATATGCAAGACCTGCGCGCATTCCTGGCGGAGGAGAAAAGCCGCCGAAAGGTGATCTACCCGAAAGGCAGCGAGATGTTCGCCGCGATGGATTTGTGCCCGTTTGAAGCAGTGAAGGTCGTGATCATCGGGCAGGACCCCTACCACGGGCCGGGCCAGGCGCACGGCTTGTGCTTCTCAGTGCGGGAGGGCGTGCAGCAGCCGCCATCGCTGGTCAATATCTTTCAGGAGATCGAGCAGGATCTCGGCGGTGGTGAGCGGCACATGCCCCGCGACCGCGGCTGCTTGACCCCCTGGGCGGAGCAGGGCGTACTGCTGCTCAACGCCGTGCTCACCGTCGAACGCGGGCAGGCAGGTTCGCACCAGGGCCGCGGTTGGGAGCGATTCACCGATCAGGTGGTGCGCCAGCTCAGCGACAGTCGTGAAGGCGTGGTGTTCATGTTGTGGGGCGCTTATGCGCAGAAGAAGGGGGCGATCGTCGATCGGTCGCGCCACTGCGTGCTCACAGCGCCACACCCGTCACCGTTGTCCGCGCATCGCGGTTTTTTTGGTTGCAGACATTTTTCACGGGCAAATGCCTATCTTGAAAGCCGGGGCGAAGCGCCGGTGGACTGGTTTCACGTAGCTTGAGGAGGAACGATATGGTGGCGCAGACGAGCGATAAACTGCTGGTGGAAAAGCGCGGGCACACGGTGCTGGCAACGATCAACAATCCGCCGGCCAACACCTGGGACGCGGAGAGCCTGGGTGCGATGAAAGATCTGGTGGCAGCCTGTAACGCCGACAAAGAGGTGTACGCCATCGTTGTGACCGGGCAGGGGGAGAAGTTCTTCTCCGCCGGCGCGGATCTGAAGCTCTTCGCTGACGGTGACAAGGGTGTCGCGCGGTCCATGGCGGAGCACTTCGGTGGCGCCTTCGAAGCGCTCGCGGCGTTTCGCGGCGTCACCATTGCGGCGGTGAACGGCTACGCCATGGGTGGCGGGCTCGAGTGTGCGTTGGCCTGTGACATCCGCATCGCCGAGCAGCATGCGCAAATGGCGCTGCCGGAGGCTACCGTCGGCCTTTTGCCTTGCGGTGGTGGCACGCAGAACCTGTCCTGGGTAGTGGGCGAAGGTTGGGCCAAGCGCATGATCCTGTGCGGTGAGCGCGTTGATGCTGATACCGCGGTGCGCATTGGCCTTGTGGAAGAAGTGGTGGATGCCGGGCAGTCGCTCGGCCGGGCTCTGGCGCTCGCTGAAGCGGTGGGCAAGCAGTCGCCACCGGCGGTGTCGGCCTGCAAGACTTTGATCCAGCGGGCGCGCTCCACGGACATCCAGTCCTCCTACGCGCCGGAGCGTGACGCGTTCGTGGATCTGTTCGACACGCAGGACCAGAAGGAAGGCGTCAACGCCTTTCTCGAAAAACGTGCACCATCCTGGGTGAACGGCTGATGGCGGGCGAAGCGCCGGTACTGTTCGAAGAGCGGACGCTGCCGGGCGGTAAGTTACTGGGCGTGGCGGTGCTCAACGTACCGAGCACGCTCAACTCGCTGAGCCTCGAGATGATCGACCTCATGCAGCCGGTGTTGGATGGCTGGGCGGCCAGTGCCGACGTTGCAGCGGTGCTCATCAAAGGTGCCGGCGGGCGCGCGTTCTGTGCCGGAGGAGATATCCAGGCGCTGTACCATGCGATGGTAGCGAACCACTCGGCGGGGAAGGTCGTGAACACCTACCCATTCGAGTTCTTCGAGCGGGAATACCGTCTCGATTACGCCCTTCACACCTATCCCAAGCCCGTGATCGTGCTCGGTCACGGCGTAGTGATGGGCGGCGGGCTCGGCATCCTGAGCGCCGCGTCGCATCGTGTGCTCACCGAGCGCTCGCGGGTCGCGATTCCAGAGATCACCATCGGCTTGTTCCCGGATGCAGGTACCACCTGGCTGTTGAAGAACATGCCGGAGCACCTGGCCGTATTCGCGGGTATGACGGGCAGCCACCTGGGTGCGGCCGATGCGATGCTGTGTGGCGTGGGTACGCACGTGATATCGAGCGCTGAGCTGGACGCGCTGGAAGCGGCAATCGGGCAGCTCGCGCTTACTGGCGCGCGTGCAACCGACGACGCGTCGATCAATAGCTGCATCGACGGGCACGCTTCGCCGGAGCTTGCAGCCCCGGAACTCGCAAATGTACCGGAGTCGCTGACTGTGGCGACGCCACTGGCTGAAACCGTAGCAGCGTTGCAGGGGCTGGCTGGCACCAGCGATTGGATCGATCGGGGCCTGGGAGCGCTTGCCGTCGGTTGCCCGGCATCCATCGGCGTGGTGCACGAGCAGATTCGCCGCACGCGCGGCGACATGCTGTTGAACGATGCGTTTCGTATGGAAATGGTGGTTGCTACGCACTGCGCCACCAACCCGGATTTCGCAGAAGGTGTGCGTGCGCTGCTCATCGACAAGGACAACGCGCCCAAGTGGTGCCGTGGGAAGAAAACCCGCTGGCAGACTTATAGGAGCGAGACCATGAGCAAGATCGGATTCGTAGGCTTGGGAAACATGGGCGGGCCGATGGCCGCCAATCTGGCAGCGGCGGGGCACGAGGTGAAAGTGTTCGACCTGGTGCCGGAGCTAGTCAATGGCGTGGCCGGCGCGTCCGGGGCGGCAAGTGCTGCGGAGGCGGCGAGCGGTGTGGATGTGTTCATCAGCATGTTGCCCGCTGGCCGCCATGTGCACGGGCTGTACCTCGGCGACGCCGGTGTGGCGGAACATCTGGCGGCGGGCACGCTCGTCATCGACTGCAGTACCATCGATTCAGCTACCGCACAGAAGGTGGCCGCAGCACTGGCGGAGCGGGGCGTGGACATGCTCGATGCGCCGGTATCCGGTGGTACGGCAGGCGCGCAGGGCGGGACGTTGACCTTCATGGTTGGTGGTTCGCAGGCGGCGCTTGAGCGGGGTAGGGCGCTCTTCGAGGTGATGGGCGCGAAGATCTACCATGCCGGTGACAGCGGCGCCGGGCAGATCGCCAAGGCGTGCAACAACATGCTGCTGGCCATCTGCATGGCCGGCACGGCGGAAGCGCTGGCGCTGGGGGTAAACAACGGTCTCGATCCGGCGGTGCTGAGCGAGATCATGCAGCAGTCGTCCGGCGGCAACTGGTGCCTGAACGTTTACAACCCCTATCCCGGGGTGCAGGAGGGCGTGGCGTCCAGTCGCGGCTATCAGGGCGGCTTCCTGACGGACCTCATGATCAAGGATCTGGGGCTGGCCATGGAAACGGCGCTGGCGTCCGGCAACCTG
>JAUIED010000268.1 GCA_030428905.1 Gammaproteobacteria bacterium | reverse complement strand
TGCCAGCCGCTCGGCAACATCCTCGTTTTTATAGTCGATACCCGCAGCACAACCCAGCCGGTTGACAAGGTAGTCCACCTTGTCGGCGCCGCCGGCGATGCCGATCACCCGCGCCCCCTGGATGCGCGCAATCTGGCAGGCCATGGAACCCACAGCACCGGCAGCAGCCGATACCACCACGGTATCGCCCTCGGCAACCTCACCGACGGTGACCATCCCGGCGTAGGCGGTGAGCCCCGTAGTGAGCCCGAGCGCGCCGAGGTAGCTGCGCGCAGGCACATCGGGGTTGTCGAGCTTGCGGTACATGTTGCCGGGGGCCAGCACGTGGGTCTGCGCACCCATGGGGCCGAACACCATATCGCCCTGGTTGAGCCCATCGAAACTACTCTGCACGACCCGCGCCACACCCAGGGCCATCACCGGGGTATCAATGTCTGTTACACCGTGATGGCCAGGATCAGCATCGAGCATGGTGCGGATGAAGGCGTCGATGGACAGATGCTCGGTCTGCAGCAGCACCTGGTCTGCCGCGAGCTCCGGGATAGATTCCTCGACAAGCTTGAAGTCGGTCTCTTTGGGGGCGCCTTCCGGGCGACGCGCCAAAACGATCTTTTTGTTCTGCATGGTGATTCCTGAACTATTCAGCACATTGAATCACGATGCGGTTCGACCGGCACCCGCAGATGCACGCTCCACACAAGGACCCAGGCGTAGCGCAACCGAGGTAGCTGGGGCTTCCAACGGGTAAAGGCCAACGCTGCCGGCAAGACGCGCAACCGCATACTTCTCGACCTTCAGCGCATGCATCGCTTCAACCGTGGGGCGGTCGTCGTGCAGGGTGAGCGCCACGCAGCGGGTTTCGCCGCGCCGGAGCATTTCCAACTCGGCGCCATCGAGATTGTGGGCTCTGGCTTTATCGCCGCCCATGCCGAACCACGACGCGCCGTCGCGCTCCACGACCCAGAGCCTGAGCTCGGTCGGTGCACCATCGCTGTTGGTAGCATAGAGCGATACGGTTTCTTCGAGCTCGCCCATCACGCCGTACAGCGCCGGGAAGGCGAGAATCGGCGCCAGAGCCATCGCCGCCCAAGACAGGCGCTTCGGCGTACCCCGCCAGATCAGAATCACGCCCAAGGCCATTGAACCCAGGCCGCCTGCAAGCGGCCCGATGCTCGGAAAGGCGTAAGGTCCCGCGTGAATCAGGCGCACAGCAAACACAGACAACCCGAGCAGCAGCAGCCCCGTGCCGAGGATCAGCCGGGTCGGGGCCACCTTACTTTCGTTCTGCATTATGACTCCCAACGTATTCAGCGCATCGTATCGCGATGCGGTTCAACAGGTACCAGCCTCACAAGCCTGCCGCCACTCGGATGCTCGAGTAATAGATAAGGCAAGCCATCCGCGCCCACCGCAACATCGCGTATACGGCCGATATCGGCGAGCAGCTTCTCCACCTCGCCCGTCGCCCGGTTGACGCGATAGAGCTCACGAGCGGCCAGCGAGCCTACCAGTAGATGGCCCTGCCACTCGGGGAAGGCATCGCCGCGGTAGATGGCAAAGCTCGAAACCGCCGGCGCCGGTGTGAGGTCGATGCGCGGCTGCTCGATGTCGGCCAGATCAAACTCGATATTCAGGTCCTGGCCGTACTCCACATGCGTGCCGTCGTAGTCCACGCCGCGGGAAGTGAGCGGCCAGCCGTAGTTGCGGCCCGGCTGCAGCAGGTTCACTTCATCGCCACCGCGTGGGCCCATCTCAGACTCCCAGAGCTCGCCAGTCTCTGCGTCGAACGCAAGGCCCTGCGGGCTGCGATGCCCGTAGGTCCAGACGCTGTGCATGGCACCCGGCGTGGTGGTGAAAGGGTTGTCCAGCGGCACGCTGCCATCGACGTTCACGCGATGAATCTTGCCAGCCGGAGAGCCGAGATCCTGGCAACCGTCGAAATTAGTGGTGCCTTTGAGGCCAACGCTGATGAACAGATGGCCATCATCGTCGAACGCCAGCCTGCCGCCGGCGGCGATGTCGGGCATGCGTGAGAAGAACGCCGCATCCGGCTGCCAGACCAGCTCCTGATCTACCCAACGCCCATCATTGATGCGCCCTCGCACCACGGTGTTGCGACTCTTGGCGGGGCCGGAACAGTCCTGGCAACGCTCTGTGTAGTGCAGATAGATCCAACCGTTGTCCGTGTACTGCGGATGCAACGCCACATCCAGCATCCAGCCGTGACCGATCGGCAGGAAGACTTCCAACGTGTCGTCGGATACCGGCGGCGTTCCCTCGATCAGGGCGGAGACTTCGCCGCTCGCGGAAACCAGCCGCAGCCCTTGGGTTTTCTCGGTGACCAGGAATCCACCGTCCGGCAGCGGCGCCATACCAAACGGCCAGCGATGCAGGCCGCTGGTGAGCACCTCCACGCGAAAGCCGTGCAGCATTGAGGCGACCTCAGCCTGCGGGATCTCCAGCGCCTCCTCCACTTCGAAGGTACGGTACACACGGTCTGTCGCCTGCTCGCCGATGAGGATGGCAAGGCCGCGAATCTGCGCATCCTGCAGTTCGGCCAGGCGGCGCGGCGGGCTGCCCACCGGCGCGTGTTCGGCGATCATCTGCTCCAATTCCCGAACCCCCTTACCCAGCACGAATCCGCTGGTCGCAAGGGCTGGCCCCTCCGGAGTGCCCTGCATACGATCGCCATGGCAGCCGGCACACTCCGCCGCAAACAATGGCGTGAACGGATCCTTGAGCAGGGTACGGTCAACGTACCAGTACACGCCCGCCGCCACGACCAGCACCAGTGCACCCAAACCCAGAAGGACTTTCTTCAGCACGACCCGGCCTCTCCCAATGTGCGGACCGTGAGGATGCTAGGCTCACGACGTGCAGGCAAGGCACAATGTGGAGCATCAGCGAGGGCAGGAGAGCAGACATGGCGACAGTTCCCAGGCACAGCACCATAGCGGTGACCGGCGCCAGCGGCTTCATCGGCGGCTGGGTGGTGCGGCGCCTGCTCGAGCGGGGCTACCGTGTGCGCGCCTGCGTCCGCGACGACACGGATGAGGAGAAAGTGGGTTTTCTACGTGCCATGCCCGGATTCGCATCTGGCCGGCTCACCCTGCACAACGCCGACCTCGACACCCCAGGTTGCTTTGACGATGTGTTCCAGGGCTGCGCCGGCGTGTGCCATGTGTCGCACGTGAGCGACTACAACGACGAGGACTACATCGAACGCGTGTGTGCGCACATCATCGCCAGCGTCAACAACGCCGACACCGTCAACCGCGTGATCGTCACCTCGAGCATCGCCGCCATCGTCGCCGAGGGAGACATCAACGAACTGCGCCGGCGGCCGGTGCTCTACGAAGACCGCTACCCGGACGAGAGCAACCCGAAACGCACCGCAGCCCGCGGCCACGGCTACGCCATCGGCAAGTGCCTGGCACAGGCACGTTTTTCCGAAGCCGCCGAGGCGTCCGGCCGTTGGGATGCCATCACGGTCTGCCCGGCGGACAACGTCGGCCCCATCCAATCCCGCCATCAGAAAAATCGCGGCCCCTGGCAACACATCATCGAAGGCATGCTCAAAGGGGACTACCCGCAAACGGCCGCTTACCGACCCTGGATGACGGTGGATGTTCGTGATGATGCAGACTGTCACATCGGCCTGCTGGAGAGCGTGCAGGTGCGCAACGGCGAGCGCTACATCGCCTGGTCCACAGATACGCGCAACGTCGAGGACGTGTGTGCAAGCATCGATCGGCTGCTGCCGGAGCTCGCACACGATGCCCCAGCCGTGCGGGACGATTTTCCGCCCCACGTGCAGGCGCGGGAGGCCGATCTGCGCGCCATCTGGGCGGGCTGCGAGCTGCGCAACGACCGTATCCGCTCCGTTGTACCGATCACCTTCAGAAGTCTGGATGCCTCCATCCGCGATTGCGTGGAGTCACTGGTAACTATCGGCGGTGTAGAAGTAAAGAGGAAGCAGACATGAACAACCTCGCAGGCAAAGTTGCGGTGATCACGGGCGGCGCCAGTGGTATTGGCCTCGGCATGGCGCGGGCGTTCGCAAACGCCGGCATGCGCCTGGTCATAGCCGACCTGAACGAGGAGCCGCTGGCCACGGCGAAAGAAGAGCTCGGCGCGCACACCGAGGTGCTCACGCATCGCTGCGACGTCTCGCAGCACGATGAGGTGCAGCGTCTGGCCGACGCCGCGGTGCAGCGCTTTGGTGGCGTCAACGTGCTGTGCAGCAACGCCGGAGTAGGCATCCCCACCCCCACCGAAAACATGAAGCTCGCAGACTGGAAGTGGATCATCGACGTGGATCTCTGGGGACCTATCTACGGCGTGGAAGTGTTTCTGCCGATCATCGAAGCGGCCGGAGAAGGCCACATCAGTGCAACTGCGTCACTTGCCGGGCTCATTGCCGGGCGCCGCATGGGCGCTTACAACGTCGCCAAGCACGGTGTGGTGGCGTTTATGGCATCCCTAGAACGG
>JAUIED010000267.1 GCA_030428905.1 Gammaproteobacteria bacterium | reverse complement strand
CTCGGCACAGTCAGCGCCGCCTGACGGGCTTCGGCGTGCCGTGTGAGCCAACGCAGCAGCAGCGGCAGCGGTGCAGCCGCCAGCACCCAGGGCCAGAGCAGCTCGATCATCGCGCGGGCTCCATGGAGGTCTGCGCCAGGAGCGCTGCGATGAGGTCGTGTACTGCGGGTGGGATTTCGGGCGGTGCGGGCGCAAATCTGGCATTGCCCAGCACCGCGCCAGGCCCCTGCGAGAACTGCCGGCTGCCGGCGACGTCATCGAGGTGGGCTAGCCACGCGTCGCCGTTCAGGGCGGCGAGTTCCGACCGGCCCAGAGCGTGTACCCACAAGCGTTTGAGCAGGGCGTTGCAGCGATTGATGTACTCCCGGCTGTCGAGGGTGCCATCCTCATACGCGCGCTTTGCCGCGGCTAACTCCGCGAGCGCTTGCCTGCGGGGCGCGTTGCGCCGGTGGCGTTGCACGAGCCGCCACAGCAGTATGCCGGCGGCAAGCAGCAGGAGCGCTGCCAACACCCACCATCCTGGCGCCGGTGGCCACCAGCCGGGCTCTACCGGCATGTGAATATCGCGAAGCTGGGAGAGTGGGTCGTCCTGCATCACAGCCCCCTGAGCGCCGGTTCGGGCTCGTTGGTGGCGATGCGCAGCAGGCGGATGGCGCGGTGCGCGCAGAGCGTGTCGAGCATCTCGCTGCGTTCGGCAAAGCTCTGCCGGTAGTGGGCGCGCAGGCGACCTTCGCCTGTGTTTACCCGCAGCCGCGTGTGTCCGTCTGTCACGGTGTAGAGATCAGCCTCCGGCAGCTCCACTTCCAGTGGGTCGAACACCTGGATTACGGTGAGCTGGTTGCGCCTGGCAAGCGACCGCACGGCGTCACGCCACTGTGGCGCCTGGGTTGCGAAATCGCTGATGAGTACGATGCGAAAGCCGGTGTGCGCCAGACGCCGGAGCGCCAGCAGGGCTTCGCTCAAAGTCGCAGGCAGCGCATCCCCGCCGCGGGCCAGGCGCTGGTTGTAGGCGGCCACGTCGCCCAGATAGCGGGCGGTGTGTTTGAGGCTGCGCTTGGGTTTGTGCACCGCATAGCCGTCGTTTCCGACGACAAGGCCGCCCACGCGATCGTTTTCGTGCAGCGTTTGCCAGGCGAGGCGAGCAGCAATCTCAGCCGCGGCCACGGACTTCAGGCGCAGGCGAGAGCCGAAGAACAGGCTCTGAGTCTGATCGCATAGAATCAACGTCGGCCGTTCGCGCTCCTCACGAAACACCTTGGTATGCGTCCGCGCCTTGCGTGCGGTTACGCGCCAGTCGATGGTGCGCACATCGTCACCGGGTTCGTAGAGGCGCACCTCAGCGAAGTCCACCCCCCGGCCTTTCTGCTTCGACAGCCGCAAGCCCGACTGTGCGCCGAGCACTTTTACGGAACGCCCCGACTCCCAGGTTCGCAGGTGGCGGAAGGCGAACAGCGCTTGCGCCTCCACGTAGGCGCCGGTGAGCGCGCGCATCAGGGTGTGGGCACCTGCCCGATCAGCGCATCGATCACCTGGTCTACCTGCACGCCCTGTGCTTCGGCTTCGAAGGTGAGCAGCACGCGGTGGCGCAACACGTCAT
Source organism: Gammaproteobacteria bacterium (assembly GCA_030428905.1). Taxonomy (GTDB): domain Bacteria; phylum Pseudomonadota; class Gammaproteobacteria; order Pseudomonadales; family Azotimanducaceae; genus SYFY01. The sequence continues at coordinate 2,906 of JAUIED010000267.1, read as the reverse complement.
GGGCGATGCGCTGTACATCTTCCGGAGAAACGAAGTCGCGGCCTCCAAGCCAGGCCACAGCGCGGGCGCAGCCGTCCAGCGCGATGGTGCCGCGGGGGCTCGCGCCGTACTCGATCCATTCGGCGAGCTGACCTTTCGGGTGGCGGGTGGCCATGATGAGTTGCACCATATATTGCTCTACCGGCTCCGCCATGTGCAGTGCGAGCATCGCCTGGCGGGCGCTGAAAATCGCCGCTTCGGTGAGGCGTTGCGGCGGCGGTGAGCTGGCCGATCGCCCCTGACGGGCTTCGTCGCGTACCAGATGCAGAATCTGCTGCTCTGCGGCAGCGTCCGGGTAGGCGACCTTGACGTGCATGAGGAAGCGGTCGAGCTGCGCCTCCGGCAGCGGATAGGTGCCTTCCTGCTCGATGGGGTTTTGCGTGGCCATCACCAGGAAGAGCTCGGGCAGCTGAAAGGTGCGCCGCCCGACGCTCACCTGGTGTTCTGCCATGGCCTCAAGTAGGGCGGACTGCACCTTGGCCGGCGCCCGGTTGATCTCGTCCGCCAGCAGGAGGTTGTGAAACACCGGCCCTTGCTGGAAACGGAAGGTGCCATCTTCCGGCCGGTATACCTCGCTGCCCGTAACGTCGCTGGGTAGTAGATCCGGGGTGAACTGAATGCGGTGAAAGTCGCCCTCGACCGCACTGGCAAGTTCCTTGATGGCACGGGTCTTGGCAAGCCCGGGTGCGCCCTCGACGAGCAGGTGGCCGCCGTTGAGCAGGGCGATCATCAGGCGTTCGAGCAGCTGTTCCTGGCCGATGATGCGGCCTTGCAACCACTTGAGCACCTCGCGGATGCCGTCGAATTGGGTCTGTTCCATGGGGCCTCGCCAGATCGGGGAGGCGGTATTGTAGCGGCCGCTGTGCTGCCGTCCACGTTGCCGCGCGTCGGGCTGCGTCCGGCGCTGACGGTGCTAGCCTTATCTCAGTTCAACCACGTGTATGTTCGCATGCACTATGTCTTCGATCTGCGCATCTCCGAAGCGGAGCTGCTCAAGTTTTATCGTGGCCATGCCCGCCACGTGCATGCATTGGACCGGCGCGGCCTGCGGGTTGCCTTTCCTGTGGAGGCGCTACGGCCCTTCGTGCAGGCCGACGGAATCAGCGGCACCTTTCGTGTGGATGTGAGCGCAGACGGCAAGCTCCGCGGTGTCAGACGGCTCGCCTGAGCCCCGAGGGGTGTGCGGTGCGCCCCAAATGAAGTTCCGAGCGGCGCCTGAGAAGTTCCGACATGAGACGTTCCGAAATGGTGCGATAACGGTTTCGGCGCGATGCAAGCGCACCAAAATAGTGCTAGCGCTGATCGTCACCGGCGCAGGTACGCCCTGTTTGCGGGCGTAGACGCCCTAACTGCGACCCTGGCACCAAATTTGCTCATCAGCCACCAACCGTTAGAACCAGGAGGGGTTGATGAGGCTATTTCTGACCATGGCGTTGCTGCTCGTGAGCGGCGCGGCGGCCGCAGAGGATGTGCTGGACAAAGGTGATACTGCCTGGATCCTCACTTCCACGGCGCTGGTGTTGTTCATGACCATTCCGGGCCTCTCGCTGTTTTATGCAGGCCTAGTGCGCAGTAAAAACGTGCTGAGCGTGCTCATGCAGTGCTTCACGCTGACCTGCCTGATGTCGATTCTGTGGTTGCTCCTCGGCTACAGCCTGGCGTTCGGTGAGGGCAATGCGTTCATCGGCGATCTCAGCAATGTCTTCCTGGCCAACATCGGCGAAGACACGCTATCTGGCACCATTCCGGAAAGCGCGTTCGCGCTGTTTCAGATGACGTTTGCGGTCATTACGCCAGCGCTGATCGTCGGCGGTTTTGCCGAGCGCATGCGGTTCTCGGCGATGCTGCTGTTCTGCACGGCCTGGCTGCTGCTGGTGTACGCACCCGTGTGCCACTGGGTGTGGGGCGGAGGCTGGCTCAGCGAAATGGGGGCGATGGACTTTGCGGGCGGCATCGTCGTGCACATCACCGCTGGTGTCGCCGCCATCGTCGCGGCAGTGGTGCTCGGCAGCCGCCGTGGGTTTCCCTCCCAACCCATGCCGCCGCACAACATGACCCTCACCATCACCGGCGCAGGCATGCTCTGGGTGGGTTGGTTCGGCTTCAATGGAGGGTCTGCACTGGCCGCCAACGGCGATGCTGCTATGGCCATGCTCGTCACCCATATTTCCGCTGCGGCTGGCGCATTCACCTGGCTGACGGCGGAATGGATTCGCTATGGCAAGCCGAGCGCCCTGGGCGCCGTTACCGGCATGGTGGCTGGCCTTGGCACGATCACACCAGCATCGGGCTTCGTCGGCCCGGGTGGCGCGCTCGTCATCGGTATCCTGGCAGGCGTTATCTGTTTCGCCGCAACCAACTACATCAAGCGCACGCTGAAGATCGACGACTCGCTGGATGTGTTCCCGGTACACGGCGTGGGCGGCATTCTGGGCACATTGCTGACGGCGGTGTTTGCCAGCTCGGCGCTTGGCGTATTCAGCGGTCAGCACGACATCGTCATTCTCGATCAGCTCGGTGTGCAGGCGATTGGCGTGCTGTCGGCCATCGTCTACACCGCGGTGGTGAGCTTTGTGCTTCTCAAGCTGACGGATGTGCTGGTGGGCAACCGGGTGGATGACGAGGAAGAGCTGCAGGGGCTGGATCTGGTGCTGCACAACGAACGCGGCTACGACTTGTAGCTATTTATTGACAAGTGATTCTGACGAATCACTTGTCACCCACAGCACGTCCGTGTGCTGAGGGGCCCCACGCCAACGCAATCACTTCCGTGATTGCATTGCGCTTCGCCATCCCTGGCGAGAATCGATAGGCCTGTCTTTCAACAGGCCTATCGGCTGCTTGTTGAGCCGTGATTCTGACGAATC
>JAUIED010000048.1 GCA_030428905.1 Gammaproteobacteria bacterium | reverse complement strand
CGAGGAAGCCAAGGCCATCGAGGAAGCAGAAGCACGCGAGATGGAAGAAACCTCCCGCGCTAGCGACCCGAACCGTGGCGCGCCCCCGGCTGGTGGTGATGGCTCCGAAGGTGCTGCCGGCAACGTCGGTGGCTACAACTCGTTCTGGATCGACCGAGGAACCCGCGCCGCATCGGTGGACGGCAAGTTTCGCACCTCCATCATCCACTCACCGGCCAACGGCCGGACACCTGAACTGACTCCCAACGGCCGCATGCGTTATGCGCAGCTCTACGGGCGGTTCCGTAAAAACGAAGGCAAAGCCTGGTGGTTGCCAGGACCGGGCCCGTACGACAATCCGGAAGACCTGACGTTGTCGGACCGCTGCCTGCTCGGCTTCAGCTCCACCGGCGGCCCGCCGATGCTGCCAGCGCTCTACAACAACCTGCATCAGATCGTGCAAACGGAAGATCATGTGATGATCCTCACCGAGATGATCCACGACGCGCGGATCGTGCGCCTGAACAGCGAACACCTGCCTTCCGACGTGCGCAAGTGGCTGGGGGATTCGATCGGCTGGTGGGAAGACGACACCCTGGTAGTGGAAACCACCAATTTCACTGACCGGCCGGCACTCGGCGGCGCCAGCGAGCATCTGAAGGTGACAGAGCGGTTCCGTCGCGCGGATGACACCACCCTGCTCTACAGCTTCACCGTGGAAGACCCCACCGTGTGGGTCGAACCCTGGAGTGGGGAGTATTCCTGGCCCGAGACGGACGATCGCGTCTTCGAGTATGCTTGCCACGAAGGAAACTACGCCATGACCAGCATGTTGCGCGGCGCCCGGCTTCTGGAAGAAGAGGCCACGACAGGAAACGCCAGCGCTGCAGGCGCAGGAAACGAGTAGTCGGCGCAGAGGAGCAAGACAATGAAGAACACCCTACCCATCCTGACGATGACGCTGGCAGGCGCGCTGATCGCCGCGCTGCCTCAATCAACTGCTGCACATCACGCGTTCGGTGCGGAGTTCGACCCGAATCGGCCGCTCGTGCTGCGCGGGCCCATTACCAAGGTGGAATGGGTAAATCCGCACTCCTGGATCCACCTGAAGCACACCAACGAAGAGGGTGTGGAAGAAGACTGGATGGTGGAAGGCGGCACTCCCAATACGCTGCTGCGCCGCGGTCTCACCCGTAATACCCTCAAGCCCGGCACCATGATCGTGGTAGACGGCTATCAGGCCAAAGACCGCTCAAACCGCGCGAACGGCCGCGATGTGACCTTCGAAGACGGCCGCAAGATCTTCATGGGCTCCTCCGGCACCGGCGCGCCGTACGACCCCTAGCGTTTTTCCGCCGCAAAGCGGCAAAAAAACGCGCACACCCGACAGCACGTTTTTGCATAGCAAAAACGTGCGAAAGGGAGGGTAGCCTCCCTACGTAGACACACCCGGCAGCACCTTTCAGGCGCTCTGAGCCCTTTTGCATGGGCATGGAGTCCTTAGATCAAAAGCGAGTGGGTAGAGCCTAGAGCCCAGAGCCGAAAGGGAAAGCAAGCGGAGAGGAAGAACCCCTCTCGCACATTGCTGCGCAATGTGCTGTCGGGGGGCCCACGCTTTTTTTCTTCGACAAAAGTGTGGTGTCTCGCACATTGCTGCGCAATGTGCTGTCGGGGGTGCAACTTTTTCGCAAAGCGAAAAAAGTGGTGGGTGGTCTGGGGCTCGAACCCAGGACCAACGGGTTAAAAGCCCGGTGCTCTACCAACTGAGCTAACCACCCAGAGGGCGCGCATTGTAGTCGCGTACCGAAACCCTCTCAACCCTCTGTTTGCAAGCTCACCCTGCACGATATCGGGTTGGGTCCGGCACGCCGGCCTCCTCGAAGCCCACTCGACGAAACCGGCAGCTGTCGCACACCCCGCATGCCTCACCACCGGGGCCTGCCTGGTAGCAGGAGACCGTGGCTGCGTAGTCCACGCCGAGCTGCACGCCAAGCCGAATAATGTCCGCCTTGCCGAGATCTATGAGCGGCGTGTGCACCGTGAACCGCTGACCTTCCACACCGGCTTTCGTCGCAACATTGGCGAGGGTCTCGAACGCCTGCACGAATTCCGGCCGGCAGTCCGGATAGCCGGAGTAGTCCACCGCAGTCACACCGATGAATATGTCACGTGCACCTACCACCTCCGCCCAGGCAAGAGCCAGTGACAGAAACAACGTGTTGCGCGCCGGCACGTAGGTCACCGGAATGCCTTCGGTGGGTGCCTCAGGCACATCGATGGCTGCGTCGGTGAGGGCCGACCCGCCAAACATCGAGAGGTCAATGGGGACGGTCTTATGCTCCACACACCCGTGCGCCGCGCACACCCGGTTTGCCGCCTCAAGCTCCGCGGCATGGCGCTGACCGTAGCGCACCGACAAGCCGTAGCAGGTAAAACCCTGGGAACGCGCAACAGCCAGCGTGGTAGCAGAATCGAGCCCGCCGGATACCAGTACGACTGCGGGCCTGCTCATCGTCCTGGCTCGTCTCCCCAGATGACTTTGTGCAGCTGCAACTGCATGCGCACCGGCAGACGATCCTCCACGATCCACGCAGCCAGTTCCGCCGGCGCCAGTGCATCAGCGCTCGGCGACAGCAGCACTTCACCGGCGCGCCGGCTGAGATCGTGCTCGTCGATCTTGAATCGTGCCCAGTCGTAGTCCTCGCGGTCGCACACCACGAATTTCACCTCATCGAGGCTGCGCAGATGGCCCACGTTGGACCACAGATTGCGGGAACACTCCCCGGAGGCTGGTGTCTTGAAGTCAACGATGCGGGCAACGCGCTCATCCACCGCAGCGATATCCAAGGCACCGCTGGTCTCCAGCGATACCCGGTAGCCGGCGTCACAGAGGCCCGCAAGGAGCGTGTGCACCTCTGGTTGCGCCAGAGGTTCCCCGCCAGTGACACAGACGGCGTTCAACCCATGCGTCGCAACCGCCTCCATTACGGCATCCACGGCCATGCGTTCGCCCCCATGAAAGGCGTATTCGGTATCGCAATAGGTGCAGCGCAGCGGACACCCGGTGAGGCGCACGAAGGTCGTCGGCAAACCGGAGAATGTGGTTTCCCCCTGAATGGAGGCAAAAATCTCGGTGATCCGCAGACTCATGAACGCGCAGGGGCGCTACTCGAGTTCAGCAGCGTAAGTTTCCGCGAGGCCTGCGGCGGATGAGCCTGGATGTGCACTGCGCACTCGTTGCAGATACTCCAGTGCTCGCGTGCGATCACCCAGGCGATGGTACACAACACCCATTTTGTACATGGCATCCGGCACCTTCTGATGGTCCGGGTAGAGATTGATCAACTGCGCAAAAGCCTGGCGTGCCTGCTCGGTGTCACTCTTGGCCAGGTGCAATTCGCCGAGCCAGTAGAACGCGTTAGGTGTGAGTTCACCATTCGGATACGTTTGTACGAACACACCAAACTGGTCGATGGACGCGTCGAACTGGCGCGCCTTCATAGCATCGAAGGCCGCGGCATACGCGTCCTTCTCGTTGCCGGGAATATTCGTGCTGCGGGTAATTGTTCTCGAGGCTGACTCGGAAGGATCACCGTTGTTTACCGCGGCCGGGCCGGACCTGGGCGCCGTGGCAAGGGCTGCCAGCCGCCCGTCGATATCCCGATACTGCTCGTCCTGCTTGGCCTCGAGCTGCTTGATCCGGTAGGCCTGTTCCTCGGTGAGCCCGCGCAATTCCTGCACTTCTCCGCGCAGCAATTGCAGCTCGTTGAACAGTTCCGCCAGGCCGCTGGCCTGCTGCGGCGGCGGCTCGTTCTGCGGCGTGTTGTACACCCGCGGCGGCGGCGCCATACCCGTAGCTGCTGGCTCAGCGCCACCACGCTCCTCCACGGGCACGGCCGCCAGCAGCGGCGTGCTCATCAGAAGAAGTACGAGGCAGCGCAGAGCCATGGGCGTGCTTATCGGTAGATCAGCACGGCACGACGGTTACGCTGCCAGGCAGCCTCGTCGTGGCCAGGGTCTTCCGGGCGCTCTTCACCGTAGCTCACGGTTTCGATCTGTCGCGAAGAGACACCAGCGCTGGTCAGAAACCGGCGGATGGCATCGGAACGACGCTCGCCCAATGCCAGGTTGTACTCGCGCGTGCCGCGCTCGTCACAGTGACCTTCGATGACCACAGATTTACCCGCGTTGCGGTTGAGGATCTGCGCGTGGATCTCCAGAACGGCAAGATCCGCCGGACGGATATTGGAGCGATCGAAGTCGAAGTAGAACGTGCGATCCAACAATCTGCCCGTGCGCGGATCCACCGGACGACCCATATCATCGAAATCGGCAACTTCTTCCGGCTGCGCGGTGGCAGGCGGCGTTGCGTCGCGCGGCTCTTCAGGCGTTTCGGGCTGAGGTTGCGGCTCAGTATCCTGCCCCGCACAACCCGCGAGCACGAAGCTCAGCAGAGTCAACGCGATCAAGCTGGTCAGACGTTCTTTGAACATCATCATCTCCTAGTTGGATTGTTTTGTTTTGCATTGCGCTTCCAGACGCACTATCACCTATCCGCGCACCCTTACCCGCGCAATGACTCCCACGGCTGGTCAAAAGTCACAAACATGAATCACCGGGCGTACTACTGGCCCAACAACGGATCCATGAACGGAGACCAGGCCGGCTCCCGAACATCGCCCGAGGACGAAGGTAGCTGATATTTTACGCTGCCATCGATGGAAACGACGCCTAGTATACCTCTACCCCGTTGTTGTGTGGCATAGATCAACATTGCGCCATTCGGCGCTACGGAGGGAGATTCGTCGAGATCGGTTCGGGTCAGCGGCACTACCCGGCCACGCCTCATATCCTGCCATGCGACGTGGTAAACGCCGTTGGAACGATGGATGTAAACCAGGTTGCCATCATCGAGCATGCGCGCCCTGGCGTTGTAGTCACCCTCGAAAGTCAGCCGTTCCTGCTGGTTGGTCGCCAGGTCTACCTGATAGATCTGCGGCTGACGGCTGCGATCCGAGGTAAAGATCAGGCGCTTGCCATCCGGCGTCCAGCTCGGCTCCGTATCGATGGCACGATTGCGGGTGATACGACGCAGGCTCCTGTCCGCCAGATTCATGACATAAATTTCGGGATCACCATCTCTGGACAAGACCATCGCCATATTCCTTCCGTCAGGCGAGAAAATTGGCGAGCCGTTGATGCCTTTGAACGCCGAGATACGTTCCCGGGCACCGCTGGCGACATCGTGCACCACGATCGTCGGCCGCTTGGTCTCGAAGGACACATACGCAACCTTTTTGGCATCCGGTGACCAACTGACACTCATCACCGGCTCGTTAGAAGTAAAGAGCGTGCGCGACCGCTCGCCGTCGGAATCGGCAATCTCGATGGAATAGGTGGCGCGAGAGGTGCCCGCGTTCTGAGCCAGCACATACGCAATCTTGGTCGAGAAAGCGCCTCGCACGCCGGTGACGTTCTGATACACCACGTCTGCCACATGATGGGCGATGTCACGCCACTGATCGCGCCGCCCAATCACCACAGCGGTGGCCATCTCCCGCTCGTTGGGGACATCGAAGAGGTGATATTCCAGCGCGATGCGGCCGTCCGCCTGCGCCCGTGCCTGGCTCACCAGCACGTACTCAGCACCGAGGATGCGCCAGTCACGGAAAAACACCTCTTCCGGACGCGATGGCAACGACAGCATGTCGTCCCGGTCAATCGGCGCAAAGTCGCCGCTGCGCGCAAGGTCGAAACCCACAATGTCAGATAGTTCCGGCAGGCTACCGAGCGCTGGGTCCATGCGCGACGGTACCACGGCTACTTTGGTGGGGTTGTCACGCCCCTGGGTAATAACGATGGTGTCGAGGCTGGCCGCCCAGGAAACAACCGAAACGCTCCAGGCCGCCAACAGCACGACCAATCGAATACTTTTCATAACCACCTACCGCAATAGATCTTCGGGTTGAAACAACAGGTACATGCGCCGGAACTTTTCTTCGAACAGCGCTGGGTCTTTCGGTACTTCAAACCGGTGCGCCTTGCGCACCGCCTGCTCGGCCGAGCGGTCGAATGCGCCGTTACCGCTCGACTCCACCACGCTGACGCCAACCACCTCGCCCGTAGGCACCAGCTCTACCAGGAGCCTGGCCTGCATGCCGTTGCGCGCGCTCGGCGGGCGCGACCAGTTGGCAACAATGAGCTGCATGATGCCCTGCTGGTAAGAAAGCGCGACCGCATCGTCGTCCGCTGTATCCATAGCGTCGGACTCAGCCGCCAGCGCATCAGCGAAGGACTGCTCAGCGAGCCGTTTGAGGCGCTCCTGGCGCAACCGTTCCTTCTGCTCCTGGATGCGTGCCTCGGCTTCCCGGCGTATGGCCTCCGGGTCAGGCTTGGGTTTGCTCGCCACGGGCGTCGGCTTGGTTACCGGTTTCGGCTTGGCAGGCGCGGGCGCGGGCTCCTGCGCCCGGGGTTTCGGCGCTGGTGCAGGCTTCGCTTTGGGCTCCAGCACCAGCAGCGTCGAGTTGACGATCTTCGGTTTGATCACCTGGGAAATCTCGCGCTCTGGCTGAAAGCCACCGACCAGTGCAAGCACCGCCGCCGCGTGTACTGCCAGCGCCAGCACGAGCGGCAGAAACTGGTCGCGCAGCAAAGTCATCAGGCGCCCGGCAGTTCCGGTGGGTCGGTGATCAGACCGACGCTCTGCGCGCCGGCCTTCTGCAGCACCGTCATCACCCGCACCACCGCGCCGTAGTCGAGGGCTTCATCAGCCTTGACGAACACCGGCACATCAGGCCGGGCGCGCAGGATTTTGGCGGCCTGATCTTCCAGCGAGTACACCGTTACACGTGTGCCCTCATCGTCTGCATCCTGAATGCCGAGGTTGACGAAGATCGCACCATCCTTACGCATGGAAACCACCAGAGGATCATCGTCCATATCAGACACCGGTTCGGACGGTGCGTTCGGCAGATCTACCACCACCCCCTGTGTGAGCAGCGGAGCGGTAGCCATGAAGATAACCAGCAGCACCAGCATCACGTCGATGTATGGCACCACGTTGATCTCGGACATGGGTTTACGTTTGCGTGCCACGCCGTTTGCTACCCACCCTTGGTCTGCGTGCGGGCGTGCGCCGCGCGCTGCAGGATGCTGGTGAGTTCATCGCTGAACACTTCGTATCGGTTCATCAGCACGTCCACCCGCGCGGAGAAACGGTTGTAGCCAATCACCGCCGGAATGGCTGCAAACAGCCCCATGGCGGTGGCAACCAGCGCCTCGGAGATACCGGGCGCTACAGACGCCAGCGTTGCCTGGCTCATGTTGGCGAGGCTGCGGAAGGAATTCATGATGCCCCACACGGTGCCGAACAGCCCAACGTACGGGCTGGTAGAACCTACGGTGGCGAGAAATGGCAGGCTACGCTCCAGCCGTTCTTCCTCACGGTTCACCGCAACGCGCATCGCCCGCTGCACACCCTGCATGATGGCTTCGGTATCGGCACCCACCTGCTCGGACATACGCGTAAACTCGCGGAATCCGGCAACGAAAACCGACTCGATGCCGCTCAGGTCGTCACCGCCATCGAGCTCGGTGTAGAGCTGGCGCAGGTCGATGCCCGACCAGAAGTGGTCTTCAAACCGCTCCATGTCGCGCGACGCCCGCCGCAGGAAAAACCACCGCTGGAAGATCATCATCCAGCTGGCGACGGAGGCGAGCATCAGCAGGCCCATGACGATCTGCACGAGCAGGCTCGCGTTGCTGATCAGTTCAAATATGGAAAGCTGTTCCGGCAATTCACACTCCTTCGAATTGCTGCTGCATGTTACAGCGAATTACAGCGAAAGCTGCGGTTGATCTGACTCCTTTCCCGGCGGCGCAAGACCGAGATGCGCATAAGCGCGTTCTGTTGCGATCCGGCCCCGGGGTGTGCGCTGCAGGTAGCCCTGCTGAATGAGATACGGCTCGAGCACGTCTTCAATGGTGTCGCGCTCTTCACTTACCGCTGCCGCCAGCGAATCGACACCGACCGGACCACCGGAGAACTTGTGGATGATCGTTTCCAGCACCCGCCGGTCCATCACATCGAAACCGGCACCGTCTACCTCGAGCATGGACAAGGCCTGATCCGCAACGTCTCGGGTCACCCGACCGTCGCTGCGAACCTCAGCGAAATCCCGCACGCGACGCAGCAGCCGGTTGGCGATGCGTGGCGTGCCCCGCGAGCGTGCCGCTACTTCCCGCGCACCCTGTGCATCGATGGCGACGTTGAGCTTCGCGGCGGAACGGCTGACGATCTCGGCAAGCTCTGCAACGGAGTAGAAGTCCAGGCGCTGCACGATACCAAAGCGATCCCTCAGCGGTGAGGTGAGAAGCCCTGCACGCGTGGTCGCACCAACCAGCGTAAACGGTTTCAGATCGAGCTTCAGCGATCGCGCGGCCGGCCCTTCTCCCACCACGATATCGAGCTGAAAGTCTTCCATAGCCGGATAAAGAATCTCTTCCACCACAGGGCTCAGGCGGTGAATCTCATCCACGAAAAGAACGTCGCCTTCCTCGAGGTTTGTGAGCATCGCCGCGAGATCGCCCGGCCTTTCGAGCACCGGTCCGGACGTGGACTTGATGGCCGCGCGCATCTCACTGGCGATGATGTTGGCAAGCGTCGTCTTACCGAGGCCCGGCGGGCCGAAGATGAGGGTGTGGTCAAGCGCTTCCCGCCGACCCTGCGCCGCGGCCAGGAAAATCGACATCTGCTCTTTGACAGCGCTCTGACCGATGTACTCATCGAGCCGGGTGGGACGCAGCGCGTGGTCAAACACATTCTCCGGCCCCTGCGCGTGCGCAGCCACAAGCCGGTCTTGTTCTATGCTCATGATGCAGCGCTCTGAGCAAGCCCCTTGAGGGCTGCTCGAACGATATCCCCCGCATCATTCAAGCCTTTCGGCACACCGGCAAGCACCCGCTCCGCCTCATGCGGCTTGTAGCCAAGGCTGATCAGCGCCTGCAATGCCTCGGTCATCGCTGCCTCACCTGCACTGCCCGAAACGCCAGGCAGCGGTGTGACGATGGCGATGTGCGACAACTTGTCCTTGAGCTCGATGATGAGCCGCTCCGCAGTTCGTTTGCCTACGCCCGGCACCTTGGTGAGGCGGGCAACCTCGTTACGCTCCACAGCAGCCGCCAGATCCGCCAGCGACAGGCTCGACAACACAGCCAGCGCAAGCTTCGGGCCGACACCGTTGAGCTTGATCAGCGTGCGAAACAGGTCCCGCTCGTCGCGGTTGGCAAAGCCGAACAGTGCCTGCGCGTCTTCTCGAACGACATGGTGGGTGAAGAGCGTGCAGGGCTTGCCGACGCCTGGGAGGGATGCCAACGCACCGCTGGTCAACTCGACCTCGTAGCCAGGGCCGCCCACATCGACGAGCGCCAGGCTGCCCACCACTTCGATGAGCGTTCCGTGTATGCGACCGATCATAGGCCGAGAGTATTGACGTGACAGATGGCAATCGCAAGGGCATCGGCGGCGTCTTCCTGCGGCGTGCCCTGCAACGAAAGCAACGTGCACACCATGTGCTGCACCTGCTCTTTGCTCGCACGCCCCGTCCCCACCACGGCTTGTTTTACGCGCCGGGCGGCATACTCGTGCACATCCAGATTGCCCGCAACGCTCGCCGCAATGGCAACCCCACGGGCCTGACCAAGCTTGATGGCCGAAGCCGGATTGCGTGCGAGAAACACCTCCTCCACCGCCGCGTCGCGCGGCCCGTAGGTGCTGATTACCTCTGTCAGGCCTCGGTAGATTTCCGCAAGCCTTGGCGCCATGTCGCCGGGTGCTGTGCGCACACAGCCGCTGCCAACATAGCGGATGCGCCCCCGCGTTGCCTCAACCACCCCGTAGCCCGTGACGCGCGTGCCTGGATCGATGCCCAACACGCGAACGACGCTCATCCGTCTTCCAGCGCCTCGTCGTCGAACTCGCCATTGGTAAAGACGTTCTGTACGTCGTCCAATTCTTCCAACGCATCAATCAGACGCAGCACCTTGGCAGAAGTATCCGCGTCGCACTCCACCGTGGTGGAGGGGACCATATCGACTTCAGAGTGGTCAGGCTCAAGGCCGGCGTTGCGCAAGCCATCGACCACGTCAGAGAGAATCTCCCACGGTGTCACCACGGAGATGGATCCATCCGTCTCGGTGTCGATGTCTTCGGCACCAAGCTCGAGCGCCGCTTCCATGATCTGTTCCTCGTCGGCGCCAGGGGCGAAGTTGATGATGCCCTGCCGGGAAAACAGGTAAGCAACAGAGCCGTCAGTACCCAGGTTGCCACCGTACTTGTTGAAGGCGTGGCGCACTTCCGCGACCGTGCGGTTGCGGTTGTCGGTCATGACCTCCACCAGTATGGCGACACCGCCAGAACCGTAGCCCTCATACGCGAGCTCTTCGACGTTGGCGCCTTCCAGACCGCCCGCACCGCGCTGAATGGCGCGGTCGATGGTGTCCTTGGGCATGTTAGCCCCGAGCGCGTTGTCTACTGCCGTACGCAAGCGCGGGTTGTCGGCGATCTCGCCGCCACCCAGGCGGGCAGCGACCGTGACCTCACGAATAATCTTTGTCCACAGTTTGCCCCGCTTGGCGTCCTGCTTGGCTTTGCGGTGCTTGATGTTCGCCCATTTACTGTGCCCAGCCATGGATCAATGTCCTGCCTGCTGCTCTTCTCGACGGATGCGCAAATGTAACTCGCGAAGCTGGTGCTCATCCACTTCGCTCGGTGCCGACATCATCAGATCCGCCGCCGTCTGCGTTTTGGGAAAGGCGATGACATCGCGAATGGCTGCCGTGCCTGTCATGAGCATGACGAGGCGGTCGAGCCCCAGTGCGATACCGCCATGGGGCGGGCAACCGAACTTCAACGCATCGAGCAGAAAGCCAAACTTGTTCTGTGCTTCCTGACCCATGTTCATCGCTTCAAAGATCGCCGCCTGCATCTCGGCGTCGTGCACACGAAGGCTACCACCGCCCAGCTCATAGCCGTTGAGCACTACGTCGTAGGCGTCGGCCCGCGCTTCTTTCGGATTGGCAAGCAGCGCTTGGGGTGTGCCCACCGGACGTGTAAACGGATGGTGTTCAGCAGCCAGACCGCCGTCACGGGTCTCAGAGAACATCGGCCAGTCCACCACCCAGCACGGTGCCCAGCGGTCTTCGGTCAACCCCAGTGCACGGCCAAGTTCGATCCGCAACGCGCCCATGGCGTCATTAACCACACCCGCCTTGTCAGCGCCGAAAAACACGACGTCGCCGTCTACGGCACCCACCCGCTCCAGCACCTGAAGGGCAACCGCGTCCGGAAGGAACTTGAGGATCGGAGACTGCAGCCCGCTGATGCCATCAGCCAGCGCGTTCACCTTTATATAAGCAAGACCTTTTGCGCCGTAGCGACCAACGAACTCCGCATAGTCGTCGATGACCTTGCGTGACAGAGAGGCGCCGCCGGGTGCACGCAGCGCCACCACCCGCGAGCGTGGATCGTTTGCCGGACCCTGAAACACCTTGAACTCGACATCACCCATGAGATCGGCAATGTCCACCAACTCCAGCGGGTTACGCAGGTCTGGCCGGTCACTGCCGAAGCGGCGCATGGCATCGTTCCAGGCAAGCGTGGGAAATTCCGGCAGGTCTGTATCGAGCACTTCGCGAAACAGGCGACGCAACATGTTCTCCGTAAGGGACATGATGTCCGCCGCGGTGACGAAGCTCGCCTCGATATCGATCTGCGTAAACTCCGGCTGGCGATCGTGCCGCAGATCTTCGTCGCGGTAACAGCGCGCTATCTGATAGTACTTGTCGAACCCGGACATCATCAGGAGCTGCTTATAGATCTGCGGCGACTGCGGCAGTGCAAAGAACTGACCTGGGTGGGTGCGGCTGGGAACGAGGTAGTCGCGCGCCCCTTCCGGCGTCGTGCGCGACAATGTCGGCGTTTCGACTTCCCAATAACCCGCCTCTTCCAAAACACGCCGTACGCAGCTCGTGATCTCGGCACGTAGTTTCAATCGCTGCTGCATCTCGGGACGCCTGAGGTCGAGGTAGCGATAACGCAGGCGCACGTCTTCACCCGCTTCACTATGCTCATCAAGCTGGAACGGCGGGGTCGCCGACGGGTTGAGAATGTCGAGCTCAACACCAAGCACCTCGATCTCTCCCGTCGCCATGTCCGGGTTAACTGTGCCTTCGGGGCGTGGGCGCACACGTCCGCGAACGTGCAGGACAAATTCGTTGCGCACCCGTTCAGCTGTTGCAAACGGACCTTCCGTGTCCGGGTCGTAGACGATCTGAACGATGCCGGTTCGGTCACGCACGTCGAGAAAAATCACTCCGCCATGGTCGCGACGACGGTGCACCCAGCCGCTGATTTCGACATCCTGGCCCACGTGTTCGGCGGACAATGTTCCACAATAGTGGCTGCGCATTTTGTGTTAACCCTACGTTTTTAGGTCGATTCGCTCTTGCTCTTCGACGGCGCATCTCCGGACGAGCTCTTGCTGCTGTCCTTCGAAGACGACGTGTCCGAGCCGCTGGACTCGCTGCCAGCGCTGCTGCTGCTGCCGCCATCGTCCTTGGCGCCAATATTTCGCTTCTTGTCGCCGGATTTCTTGAAGTCCGTTTCGTACCAGCCACCGCCTTTCAACCGGAATCCGGCTGCAGACACCTTCTTCACTAACGTGTCCTGTCCACACTCCGGACAGGTTTTTAAAGGGTTTTCGCTGATTTTCTGGATTGCTTCCAGTTGGTGGCTGCAATTGTCACAGCGGTACTCGTAAATTGGCATAGCCGCCTCTTCAACCTCAAAAAGCCTAGCTCAAGAACTCGGTAAAAGCGGGAAGGACCGGGAAAATGCAGCGATTTTTCGATATCGCCTGGCACCATAGAGACCCCTGTGGCACCAAAGTTTTCGCCAGCACCCCCGCAAGCGGTGCGCATAATCATCGAATTAGCAGTAAAAATACAGCAATTTTCGCCAAATTCTGTTGGCTTTCGATATTGAATGAGCTATAAAGCGCCGCATCGGGCACCCCCCGGTTGAAGCAAATCGCGCGCAGCAACGGATCGCTGTAGCCAGTAAAAAGGCTGATCTTTCGTCGTTTCGCGCACCATCTGATGGCGTGACCAGTGAGGGCAGATGATCGATCGCTCGATCAGGACGAATGCATTACCTAGCAGTCGCCCACGCACGGTTCGCCTTTCTTACTCACTTCTCTCCTCACAGCAATAAGGGAATCGTAAATGGCAACTGCGAAGAAGAAAGCTACTTCGAAGCGCAAAGCACCTGCCAAGAAAAAAGCGGCCGCTAAGACCAAGGTAGCAAGAAAGGCGCCCGCCAAGAAGAAGGCACCCGCGAAGCGTAAGACTGCAGCCAAGAAGGCTCCGGCCAAGAAGAAGGCTGCTGCTAAGAAGGCTCCGGCCAAGAAGAAGGCCGCTGCTAAGAAGGCTCCAGCCAAGAAAAAGGCCGCTGCCAAGAAGAAGGCAGCTCCGAAGAAGGCTGCAGCAACCAAGGCTGCCGCTAAGAAAAAGGCTCCAGCCAAGAAGAAGGCTGCTGCTAAAAAGGCTCCGGCTAAGAAGAAGGCTGCTGCTAAAAAGGCTCCAGCCAAGAAGAAGGCTGCCGCTAAGAAAGCACCTGCCAAGAAGAAGGCCGCTGCTAAGAAGGCTCCAGCCAAGAAGAAAGCTGCTGCCAAGAAGAAGGCACCTGCCAAGCGCAAGACCGCAGCCAAGCGTAAAACCACCGCTCGAATGGCTGCCCGCAAGAGCACCGCTACCAAGCGCGCACCGGCCAAGAAAGCCGCCGCTAAAAAAGCTGCTCCCGCGAAGAAGTCGCCTCCGGCTATCTCTGCCAAGATGACGAAGACCGCCATCCTCAACGAGATCGCGCAAAACACGGAGCTGACCCGCAAGCAGGTCGACGCGGTACTCGAAGAGCTGGAAACGCTGATCGAGCGGCACATCAAGAAGCGTGGTGTGGGTGAGTTCACGCTGCCTGGGCTGCTGAAGATTCGTTCGGTGAAGCGTCCGGCAACCAAGAAGCGCATGGGCCGCAACCCGGCCACGGGCGAAGAAATCGTCATTGCGGCGAAGCCTGCGTCCACACGCGTACGTGTTACCGCACTGAAGCGCCTGAAAGAGATGGTTGGCTAACGACCGCTCCCTTTCAGCACTGAGGCCGCCGGGGCAACCCTGCGGCCTTTTTTATGCCTTGCGTTTGTCCGTCCGGTATCCAGGCGCGCCAGACACGACCCTTCGGCCTCGTGCGACAGGACGATAGGTTCTACAATCCCGCCACCCGAAAACGTAGCCAACTCATGC
This sequence comes from Gammaproteobacteria bacterium, assembly GCA_030428905.1. Lineage (GTDB taxonomy): Bacteria > Pseudomonadota > Gammaproteobacteria > Pseudomonadales > Azotimanducaceae > SYFY01. The sequence goes on along the minus strand of JAUIED010000048.1, from coordinate 15,851 downwards.
GCCAGAGCCAACTCCTCATTCCCACCCTCAAGGAAAATCCAGCCGATGCGGAAGTCATCAGCCATCGCCTGATGCTGCGCAGCGGACTGATCCGCCAGCTTGCTTCAGGCCTGTACACCTGGCTGCCGATGGGCCTCAAAGTGATCCGCCGGATCGAGACGATCGTTCGCGAGGAGCTCGAGCGCAGCGGCGTGCAGGAAGTGCTGATGCCTGTGGTGCAACCCGCGGAACTGTGGGAGGAGACGGGCCGCTGGGCAAAGATGGGCCCGGAACTGTGTCGCCTCAAAGACCGCCACGACCGGGACTTCTGCCTGGGACCAACCCATGAGGAAGTGATCACCGATCTGTTTCGCAGGGAAGTGCAGAGCTACCGCTCGCTGCCGGTGAACTTTTTCCAGATCCAGACCAAGTTTCGCGACGAAGTGCGGCCGCGGTTCGGCGTCATGCGAGCGCGGGAATTCACCATGAAGGACGCCTACTCGTTCCACCTGGATCAAGCGTGCTTCGACGCTACTTACAAGGAGATGTACGACTGCTACAGCCGTATCCTCACACGAATGGGCCTGGATTTTCGGGCCGTTCAGGCGGACAGCGGCAACATCGGCGGCGACAACTCCCACGAGTTTCACGTGCTCGCACAGTCCGGCGAGGACACCATCGTCTTTGCGAGCGACGGCGACTACGCAGCGAACCTCGAGAAAGCTACGGCCGCTCCACCGCCAGCACGCTCAGAGAGCACCGAAGCCCTTCAGCGGCTGGCCACCCCGGGCGTCCGCACGATCGAACAGTTGGTGGAGTTCACTGGTGTCGAGGCGCACCGCTGCCTGAAGACTCTGATTGTCGCCGGTGACAATGGCCCGGTAGCGCTGGTGCTGCGCGGTAACGATACGCTCAACGACATCAAGGCCGGCAAGCTGGAAGGCGTCGCATCCCCTTTGCGCATGGCAACCGACGCCGAGGTGCGCTCGGCGGTTGGGTGCGCACCTGGCTCCATCGGGCCGGTCGGTCTCAAGCTACCCACCTACGTCGATCATTACGCTGCAAGCGTTGCCGACTTCGTGTGCGGCGCCAATGAGAACGACGTGCATCTCACCGGTGCCAACTGGCAGCGGGATGTGCCCCTGCCCGACGCCTCCATCGTCGACATCCGTACCGCCCAGGAAGGGGACCCTGCACCTCACGGACAGGGCACCCTGCGTTTCCTGCGCGGCATTGAAGTAGGTCACATTTTTCAGCTCGATCGCGTTTACAGTGCACCTATGAATGCAGCAGTGCTCGACCCGGACGGCAATTCCATCGTGACCATCATGGGCTGCTACGGCATGGGTATCACCCGCCTCGTCGCCGCCATCATCGAGCAGAACCACGACGACAACGGCATCTGCTGGCCGGAGCCGCTGTCGCCGTACGATGTGCATGTTGTTGCGCTCAACTACGAACGCTCGGAATCCGTGCAGAAGGCTGCCAACGACATCGAGGCACACCTCACGGCGGCCGGATACAGCGTGCTTCTCGACGACCGCGGCGAGCGACCCGGTGTGAAGTTCGCCGATGCGGACCTGATCGGCCTACCGCACCGAATCACGGTGGGCGAGCGGGGCCTGAAGGAAGGCACGGTGGAGTACCGCAAGAGAACCGATAGCGACAACCGCAACGTGCCCGTCAACGGCGTGGTCGAGTGTTTGCGAGGCTGATACTCGCAGCGCTCTGCGCCGTGTGCTTAGCACCCGTACACGCAGATGATTCGCCGCGAGACAGGACGGATGCTCTCGATCCGGAACTGATTGCCCGCCTGGCTGACAGCCTGTCAGCCGACCACGCATCTGCCGATCGCTACGACGCCGAGGTGTGGCTGCGCGTAACGGAGCCTCGCCTCGCCCGCTTCCTGGAAGACCGTGACGACCGCATCCGTCTGCTGCGCCTGGTGTACCGCGAAGCCAGCGTGCAGGCGCTGGATGCAGACCTGGTGCTCGCCGTCATGCAGGTAGAATCGCGCTTCGACCGATTTGCCGTGTCCTCCGCCGGCGCGCAAGGCCTGATGCAGGTCATGCCTTTCTGGCGCCTGGAGATAGGCCGCGATCTGGACAACCTCACCGATCCCGAAACCAACATCCGCTACGGTACGACAATTCTTGCCCACTACATGGACAAAGCCGCAGGGGATCTGGTGGATGCGCTCGGACGCTACAACGGCAGCCGCGGCAAGCTCTGGTATCCGGAACTCGTGCTGACCGCCTGGCGCCGCGACTGGCGCAACAAGTCCTGGGGCGAGCTGCCGAACTTCCGCGCGAGCTGTAAAACCTACCCGCTGCGCGCCTGCCTGTATCAGTGAGCCAACGCTTGTCCGATGCTCTCTGCGGTTTGCGGGCCGACGAGCACTTCCTTTACCAATAGGTCGCCATCCAGAATGATGGTTGTCGGCATCATCGATGGACGCTCATAGCCAAAGCGTTGCCGGGGATCTTCCAACAGGGTGGGAAAGTCGATGTCCATGCGCTCAATGACCTCCTGTAGATCCGCACCGCGAAGCCCATCGTAGTTCACTCCGACGACGATGGGACCGCCCGCAGGACTATTGCGGTAAAGATCATTGAACTCCGGTATTTCATCCCTGCAGGGCCCACACCACTCCGCCCAGTAGTTGATCACGACCCCACGGTCGCGCCACTGCTGCAGGTTTGACTCGCCGCCTACCAGAGCAATCGGTTCACCACGCGAACAGCCAGCGACACAGAAAGCCGTAAGTGCCAACAAACACCATTGCTTCATGACAGCGCCCCCAACGCGGTTTCCAGAGACACCGACATTTCGTTCGAACCGAACTGTGTGATTGCCTTGATCGGTTCGACCACCCCTGGCAGATCTTTGATGTCCAACAGGCGCGACTCCTCCATGCCTTCCGGTAGTGCGGTGTACAGATCCCAGAGCGTCAGCGTGCGAAGGCTTCTGGACAGTACCCAACGCTCGCGCTCCGCCTGCTGCAGCACCTTCATATCCCTCAGGGTCTGAATCACGCGCTCATGTTCAGCCCGGTTGAGCCGCACCGCCTGCGCGATGTCCACGTCGCTGACGCTACCGCCTTGCTGGTGCGCATCATGCAGCAGCTTGAGGATGCGCGCAGCCTTGACCATCAATGGCTCAGGTGTGGGGAGCACATCGCGCTTGAGCGAAAGGCAGCGCACGAAGATGAGCCCTGACAACACCAGCACCCACACGAGGTAAATCCACAACAGAAAGATCGGCACGGCAGCAAAGGCGCCGTAGATCGCGTTGAATGAAAGCTGCGGCGCCAGGTTGCTAAAACCCCACATCATGCTGACGAAGCAGACCATCGTCAGTACGCCGCCGGCAACAGCATGCCTGAGCGGAACCTCGCAGTTGGGCACGGCGTAGTAGATCACCGTGAACGCCACCGTCATAAACAGCTTTGGCGCCTGACTGAGCAGCAGCTCCCCCACGCCAAAGGTATTCAACTCGGTGAAGAACGTCATGCTCGCAAAGTACAGACTGATAAATCCGGCGACGATGAGAAAGGTCGGCGCCAGTGTAAGTACCGCCCAGTACACCAGCAGGCGCTGCAGGCCGCTACGCGCTTCCGGCACATGCCAGACCTTATTGAAGGTCTTCTCGATGGTCATGAGCATCATGAAGGCCGTGACGAACAGGAACAGGAATGAGATCCAGGTTAGTTCGCGCGTTCTGGCCGAGAACTCCAGCAGCTTTTCCTGCACCACCGCGCCGCTGTTGGGGATCAGATTCTGAAACAGAAAGTCCTCGATGATGCGCTCAACCGCATCTGCCTGGGGGATGATCGAAAAGATCGAATAACCCACGGTGATGAGGGGAACGATGGCGAACAACGTGGTGTAGGTGAGCGTGCCGGCGCTGGACAGGCAGTCGTGCGTCAAAAACTGATCCACCATCTGCTGCAGATACCAGCGCACATCAACCCACCAATGGCGAAGCCGCTGGTCGAAGGATTGGTCTGTGGTAGGCGAGCCTTCCGCCATGGTTGTGTATATTTACGCGCCTGAGGAACTGACGAGATTACCGTCTGATGAGCCAAGTCACCATCTACCACAACCCGCGGTGCTCGAAATCGCGCCAGACGCTCGCTCTCCTAAAGGAGCAGGGCATTGAGCCGCAGGTGGTGGAGTACCTGCAGTCGCCGCCAGATGCGCGTACTTTGAAGCGTCTGCTCGATCTGCTCGACCTGGAACCTCGGGCTCTGATGCGCACGAAAGAAGAAGTCTACGGCGCATTGCGGCTCGCCGATGAGAACAACCCGGACCAACTCATTGCCGCAATGCTGGAAAACCCCATCCTCATCGAGCGGCCGATCGTCGTAAACGGCGAACGGGCAGCCATCGGCCGCCCCCCGGAAAGCGTGCTCGACATTCTGTGAGCGAGCCATATCTCCTGGTGCTGTACTACTCGCGCACCGGTGGCACCGCCAATCTCGCCCGCCACATTGCTCGGGGCGCCCGCACGGCTGGCATGGAGGCGCGCCTGCGCACGGTCCCGACAGTGGCCGTAACCACCGAGCGCACGCAACCGCCTGTTCCGGAGGAGGGGGCGGTGTACTGCACGAAGGAAGACCTGGCCGGTTGCGCGGCGCTCGCGCTCGGCTCCCCCACGCGCTTCGGCAACATGGCCTCGCCCTTGAAACACTTCATCGACGGCACCAGCGATCTGTGGATGTCCCGCACGCTGGAAGGTAAACCCGCGGGGGTATTCTGCTCCTCAGCATCCCTGCACGGCGGCCAGGAAAGCACGCTGCTGAGCATGATGGTGCCGCTGCTGCACCATGGCATGCTCATCACCGGCGTGCCGTACAGCGTAGAGGCGCTCAACACCACCCGCACCGGCGGCTCGCCGTACGGCGCTACGCACTTCGGGCCGGAGGGTGCGGCGCTCAGCGAAGACGAGTCGGTGGTGGCGCAAGCCCTGGGCGCGCGGCTCGCCAGCATCGCTGCGCGCCTCGGTTGACCCGGTAACGGCATGCAAGGCTTCATCTTTCTCAGCTACCTGTGCATCGGCTCTTTGTTTGCGATGACCGGGCTGCGGCAGTTTTTCATCGAACCGCTGGCGGGCGACGCCACGAACGCCATCTGGTTCCTGTTGCAGGTGGCCCCGCTCCTGGCGATTCTTCCGGGTTTGATGCGCGGCACACGCAATGCGCCCATGTACGCCATCATCGCCGCCATGCTTTACTTCGTGCACGGCGTGCTGGTAGCCGCAACCGATCCGCTGCGCTGGTTTGGCCTTGTCGAGATTGCGTTCGCGCTGGCGCTCACGTGGGTGAGCACTGTGCTGCTGAAGCGCATGCGGCAACTCCACGGCAGCGAAGACGAAGCTGCTTCGCGTTAGCAGGTTGCTGAAAAAGCAGCCTGTTAGTGTATGGTCGGTGAAGGTTCCTGCGGGCCGTCCGACTCTTCCTCGACGCTCTGCACCGCATAGCGGCGAGTGACCACCTCACCGGCTACCACGTTCGGCAGATCGCGCAGAAACTCGTCCATGTGTTCCGTCTGGAAGTGTCCCATCAGCGCCTCCATGGTTTCCCATTCCTGAAACAGCATGAGCGTGTTCGGGTCGGTCAGACCGATGAAAAACTCGTAGGAGATGCAGCCTATCTCGTCGCGCGTGGAGTCCGTCATGCGCCGCGCCATCAGCAGCGCCTCCTCGCGCCGTTCCGGTTTGATGGGGATGTATCCCTGCACGATGATCATGCGCGCCACTCCTCAATCTTTGCCCGCACCTCATCGATGATGGCCGGATCGTCAATGGTGGAGGGTACGTCGAACGGCACCCCATCCACCAGTTTGCGCAGCGCCTGCCGCAGGATCTTGCCGGAACGCGTCTTGGGCAGCCGCTGCACCACCAGCGCGGTACGGAAGTTGACGATCGGTCCGATGGCAGCGCGCACCCGCTGCACGAGCTCCGCCTGCAGCGCGGCCGCATCGATATTCACACCGTCTTTGAGCACCACGAGGCCCAGCGGCACCTGCCCTTTGTCGACATCCTCGATCCCGAACACGGCACACTCCGCCACCGCGGGATGACCTGCCACCACCTCTTCCATCTCGCCAGTGGACAACCGATGGCCAGCCACGTTTATGACGTCATCGATGCGCCCCATGATGAACACGTAGCCGTCTTCGTCCCGATAGCCACCGTCGCCGGTTAGGTAAAACCCCGGGTACTGCGACCAGTACGCCTCCTCATATCGGTGGTGATCCCCCCACACCGTTGGAAAGCTCCCTGGCGGCAACGGCCCTTTGATGACTACCGCGCCCTCCTGGTTTGGGCCGCACTCCTGACCGGACTCATCGAGTATGCGCAGGTCATAACCGGGCACAGGCAAGGTCGGTGAGCCAGGCTTGGTGTCCAGCAGTTCCACACCGGCCATGTTCGCGCAGATGGACCAGCCGGTTTCGGTCTGCCACCAGTGATCGATAACAGGCACACCGGGCAGATTTTCCTGCAGCCAGTGGTATGTGGGCGGATCCAGCCGCTCGCCGGCGACGAACTGATACTTCAGGCAGGAGACATCGTAGGCTTGCTTCAGGGCACACTCCGGGTCTTCCTTCTTCACCGCGCGAAACGCCGTGGGCGCGACGAAGAAACTCTTCACGCGGTGCTCGCTGATCACCCGCCAGAAGGCGCCGGCATCCGGCGTGCGCACCGGCTTACCCTCGTACAGGATGGTGGTGCAGCCGCGGATCAGCGGGCCGTAGACGATGTAGGAGTGACCGACCACCCAACCGACGTCCGACGCCGCCCAGTACACATCGCCAGCATCCACGTCGTAGATCGCCTGCATGCTCCAGTTGAGCGCCACCGCATGACCGCCATTGTCACGGAGCACGCCCTTGGGTTTGCCCGTGGTGCCTGAGGTGTAGAGGATGTACAGCGGGTCGGTGGCGTCCACCGGCACACAGGCCGCTGGCTGCGCGGCCTCCTGCCAAGTCTGCCAGTCGATGTCCCGGGGTGCCTGCAGCGACGCCTGGCACTGCGGTCGTTGCAGCACAACCACGTGTTCGACCTTGTGCTCGGCCAGGGCCACACCCTCATCCACCAGGGGTTTGTAGGGGATAACGCGGTCGAACTCGATGCCGCAGGAAGCCGTAAGGACAACCTTGGGCGTCGCATCATCGATGCGGGTGGCGAGCTCCGGCGGTGCGAAACCACCGAACACCACCGAGTGCACCGCGCCGATGCGCGCGCAAGCCAGCATTCCTACCACCGCCTCGGGCACCATCGGCATGTAGAGGATCACACGATCGCCAGCGCCCACACCGAGGTCTGCAAGCCCGCCCGCTACTCGGGCCGTCCAATCCGTAAGCTCCGAAAACGTGTAACGACACACCTGGCCGGTGGCTGGGGAGTCGTAGATCAGCGCCGTGGCATCGCCTCGACCGGCCGCAACATGCCGATCAAGCGCCAGCCAGGCGGTGTTCAGCTTGCCGCCGCGAAACCAGCGCCACGCGCCGTTATCGTCCTGGTCGAGGATGGTCGGCGGAAACTCGAACCAGTCGAGCTCCTCGGCACGCTCGCGCCAGAACCCTTCCGGATCGGCGAGCGAGCGCGCGTAGGTGTCTGCATAGCCCATGGGTCAGCCGCCAGAGACCACGCCATCTGCAGCCAGGCGGGCAATCTCATCGCTGGAGAAGCCCGCATCCGCCAGCACCTGTGCGGTGTCTTCGCCAGGGCTGCGTGCGGAGTGGGAAATCTCCGCCACGGTACGCGAGAAGCGCGGTGCCGGCGCCGGCTGCATCACGCCGTCGAGCTCGACGAAAGTGCCGCGCGCCTTGTTATGCGGATGTTCCGGTGCTTCGAAAATGGATAGTACCGGCGCGAAACACACATCCGTGCCCTCCATGATGGCGCACCACTCCTCCCGGGTTTTCTGTTTGAAGACTTCGGTGAGCTCTTCCTTGTAGGAACCCCACTTCGAGGCGTTCATCTGATCGGCAAACCGCTCGGCATTGAGGCCTGCTTTTTCCACCAGCAGAGCATAAAACTGCGGTTCGATGGAGCCGATACAGATCCACTGACCATCTTTGGTCTCGTAGGTATCGTAGAAGTGCGCGCCGCCATCGAGGAGATTCGTGCCACGCTGATCCTTGAACATCCCCGAAGCCGCCATGGTGAAGAACATGGACATCAGGGATGCAGCGCCGTCCACCATGGCAGCATCCACTACCTGGCCTTTGCCGGATTTCTGCGCCTCCAGCAGCGCGCAGACGATGCCGTAGGCCAGCAGCATGCCGCCGCCGCCGAAGTCGCCAACCAGATTGAGCGGCGGTACCGGACGCTCGCCGGCCCGGCCAACAGCATGCAAGGCACCAGACAGGCCGATGTAGTTGATGTCATGACCGGCCGCATTCGCCATCGGCCCATCCTGTCCCCAGCCCGTCATGCGGCCGTAGACGATGCGGCCGTTGCGCGCCAGACAGTCATCCGGGCCCAGGCCCAGGCGCTCGGTCACACCGGGGCGAAAACCCTCGAAGATCGCGTCGGCAGACTCCACGAGGCGCAGCACCGTCTCCACCCCCTCGGCGGATTTCAGGTTTACACCGATGGAGCGACGGTTGCGTTGGAGCACGTCGTTGGGCCGTCCGCCGGGGCTCATGCGATCGACGCGGATCACCTCCGCGCCCATGTCCGACAGCATCATGCCGCAGAACGGCCCTGGCCCGATGCCTGCCAGTTCGATGATTCTGAAACCGGTGAGCGGCCCCGCCATATGTCCCCCTGATACGTGTTGAGTTGCTGATGCTCTGGAGTGTACCCGTTGCTTCACCGGGCTAGCCAGCCGCCCGCACCTCCCGGCCTGCGCCGAACTGGATTCGGCTGAAGCGGGCATACAGCGGGTTGCTGGTCAGAAGCTCCTCATGGCGACCAGCGGCGATCAGGCGGCCTTCGTCCAGCACCAGGATGCGGTCCGCCTGGCGCACTGTGGAGAGCCGATGAGCAATGGCGATGATGGTGCACTGCCCTTTCAAGCGCTCGATGGAGCCGCGGATGGCCTCCTCGCTGTCGGCGTCCAGCGCGCTGGTCGCTTCATCCAGCAGCAGAATACGCGGCTCAGCGACCAATGCCCGAGCAATCGCTAGACGCTGCTTCTGACCGCCGGAAAGTCCGGAGCCGCCCTCACCGATCATGGTATCCAGACCATCCGGAAGGCGGGCGACGAACTCGTGCGCATTGGCAAGCTCCAGTGCCCGCAACAACGCCTCGTCCGACGCGCCTGCATTGCCGTAGCGCAGGTTGTCGCCAACACTGCCGGCGAACAGCACCGCCTCTTGAGGCACGAAGCCGGTGACGCCACGCACGCACTCAAGAGACAACGACTTGAGATCCATATCGGCGAAACGCACCGCGCCTTCCGCGGGGTCATAAAAGCGCTGCAGCAGGTCGAACAGGGTGCTCTTTCCCGCCCCTGAAGGCCCCACCAGCGCCACCATCTCACCGGGCTCGATGTTGCAGCTCACCCCCTGCAGCACCTGCACCGTGGGGCGCGTCGGGTAGGAAAACGACACATTATCGAGGGCGACCGAGGGGATACCCGCGGGCAGGTTTTTGGGCGCTGGCGGCTCGACCAGCGCACTTTCAGCCGTTAGCAACTCCACCAGCCGCTCCGTAGCACCAGCTGCCCGCTGCAGATCACTGAACACCTCGCTGATGGCCCCCACAGAACCGGCAACGATAAAGGCATAAAAAATAAACGCCGCGAGCTCGCCGGCACTGATGTTGCCGCTCAACACATCCTGGCCGCCGATCCATACCATGGTGGCGATGGCACCCATGACCAGCAGCATGACCACCGCCACGAGCACCGCGCGCTGGCGTATGCGGTGCACCGCCACAGCGAACGCACGCTGCACCCGAGCACTGAAATTTGCCAGGTCCGCCGTCTGATGATTGAAGGCCTGCACCACCTTGATATGGCGTAGTGCCTCGCCTGCAAAACTGCCGACATCCGCCAGGCGGTCCTGGCTGTCGCGGGACAGGCGCCGCACGCGGCGGCCGAACAGAATGATCGGCACCACCACCAGCGGCACGCACAGCAGCACGATCAGGGACAGCTTCACGTTCGTCACGAACAGCAGCACCAGACCACCCAGAAACATCAACAGGTTGCGCAGCGCGATGGAAACTGAAGAGCCGATCACCGTTTGCAGCAACGTCGTATCGGTGGTGATGCGTGACTGGATCTCGGTGGGGAAGTTGGTTTCGAAGTAGCCAGGGTGCAGCGAAACCAGCCGCTCGAAGACTGCATTTCGCAGGTCGGCGCTCACCCGCTCACCGATCCAGGATACGAAATAGAAGCGTACGAAGGTGCCGATAGTGAGCAACCCCACCAGCAATGCAAAGATGCCAAGGCTGCGCTCGAGAAGCTCGGAAGAGCCACCTTCCACAAAGCCGCTATCCACCACCAGCCGCAGGCCCTGGCCGATGGACAGGGTAACGCTAGCCGTAACGATCAGCGCCACACTCGCAATGAGGATCTGCGGCACATACGGCCGCAGAAATTTGAGCGCAGGGCGGAGCTGCCCCAGATCTTTCGAGGCTTGTCGATTCAATCCGTCATCCATAAACGCATTATGAGGGATTTACAGCCCTTTGCCTGCATCCGTAACCTGTGACCAAACCAACAGCGAGATATTTCATGCCCGACCTCGACTGCATCGTGATCGAAACCGGCGACAACCCGCAGGGCACGGTCATCTGGATGCATGGCCTGGGTGCCGACGCCCACGATTTCGAGCCTATCGTGCCGATGCTGCAACTGAACCAGAGCCTGCGCTTCGTCTTTCCGAACGCCCCTGTCCGGCCGGTAACCATCAACGGCGGTATGGAGATGCGGGCCTGGTACGACATCGACCTTTCCAACCCCACGGTGGGCACGGACGACATTCGCGAGTCCGCGGAGGATGTACGCGCGCTCATCACCGCAGAGCTGCGCTCAGGTATGCGATCATCGCAGATCGTACTTGCCGGGTTCTCCCAGGGCGGCGTGATCGCCACCTATCTGGGCCTGCGCTACGACGAGCGCCTGCGCGGCATCATGGCCCTGTCCACCTACCTGCACGATCATGAGCACGTGGCGGAGGAAGTCAGCTTTGCCAGCATCGACGTACCGATCTTCATGGCGCACGGCATCCAGGATCCGATGATCCCCATCACCAGAGCCATCACCGCCCGCGAGACGCTACTGGGTTTGAACTACCAGGTGGAGTGGCATGAGTACGGCATGGGCCATCAGGTCTGCCCGCAGGAAATCAGCGACATCGAGCAATGGCTGAACCGGATCTACGCCTAGCGGCAACAGCCAGCGGCTGGATCGAGGCTGTGCTGACGGATTTTCCGCAGTTCCTACGAGACCACGCGAGCTGCGAGAAGAAAGCCAGCGGCATGGCACTGAACGTGGCGTCGCACTATCCCGACCGGCCGAGGCTGCTCGCCGCCATGGCAGACCTGGCAGTGGAAGAGCTCAGCCACTACCGCGAGGTGGTGCGCGCGATGCAGGCGCGCGATATCCAGCCGGGGGCAGACTCGAAGGACCCATACATCCACGAACTCAATGCCCTGATACGCCGCGGCAGCGAGCGATTTCTGCTGGACCGGTTGCTTGTGGGCGCCATTGTGGAACGCCGCGGCGCAGAGCGATTTGCGCTGGTGCGCGACGCGCTGGCTCCAGCTTCGTCTGCACATCACGACCTGCACGGCTTCTATCGGGCGATTACTGAGAGCGAGCATCGCCACTGGCAGCAGTTCATCGATCTGGCAAGGCACGAGTGCCCGGATCAGGCCATCGACGAACGTTTGGCTGAGCTCGTTGCCTGCGAAGCCGACATCGTTGCGCGCCTGCCCTACCGGGCAGCGTTGCATTGATGGCAAGCGCTGCGCGTTACCTTGCCCGCTACGGCGCGGAGGAAACACGCGAAATCAGCCGCCCGCCCGGCAGGCTACCCGCGCATGTGGTCGTTGTACCGGCCTATGCAGAGCACCCACAGTGCCTGGAATGGGTCTTCGCGCACCTGCGTCAGCCCACCTGCGTGATCGTCGTAGTCAATGCGCCGCGCGGTGCACCACCCGAGGAGCTCGCACGCACCCAGGCGCACCTGCGGCACCTCGGCGCCGACGGCCGACTGACCTGGCGGGTGCTGGAAACACAACACTGCCGCCATCCTCTGCTCGTGGTGGATCGCACCACGACGCCCATGCCAGACAAGCACGGCGTGGGCGGCGCACGCAAAATTGGCATGGATCTGGGCCTGCACATGATGGAGCAGGGGTGGACAACCGCGCGATGGCTGCACACCACCGACGCAGACGCTGTGCTGCCGGAGCTCTACCTCGAGGTAGAGCTGCCGGAGACAGGGCTTGCGCTGTATCCGTTTCTGCACGTGTCCGACGACCCGTTACTCGCCCGCCGGGCCGGATTGTATGAAGCGCACATGCACCACTACCGGCGCCAGCTCGCGCGAGCCGGCTCTCCCTATGCCTATACGGCACTCGGCTCATGCATGACGGTACACCGCGAAGCCTACGTGACGGTACGCGGCATGCCAAAGCGCGATGGCGGCGAAGACTTCCACTTCGCAAACAAGGTATCGAAAGTGGCACCGGTGGCCACACTGCCCTGCCCGCAGATCACCTTGAAAGCACGCCTGAGCAACCGGGTACCCTTCGGCACCGGGCCGGCGCTGACGCGCGCCGCAGACGATGCGAGCAGCTACCTCACCTACAACCCAGCGATATTCGACGGTCTGCAGCGGCTCCTGGATAGCTTTGCGGGTGCACTGCCAAGCGATGGTTGGGAGTCGGCAGTGGCAGAGGAGCTGGGCTTCGGAAAGGCGCGCGCGAAGTTGGCAAGACAATATTCAGGCAGCAAACTGGTCAGCGCCCTGCATATCTGGTTCGACGCTCTGAAAACCCTGCGCTTCGTGCATCTTGCGCAAGACATACACGCAAACGTGCCGCTGTCCTGCGTAACGGATCAGCACACAGAACACGCGTGCGCACGATCACACTTTGCCAATCAGGCAACAGAATAGACAAGCGATCAGCAGCCAGCATTCCTAGAATAACGACCAGCAAAAAGGATTTGGGAGCATCTGTGCTTCAAGCAGGCTACGCGCGCAACCCGGACCTGGCATGGGATCTGGACGAATTCACGCAGCGGCAACGCGCGTTGGATTTTCTCACCCAATTCCAATCGACCTTGTGCGTCTACTCCCCAACCGTCGACATGCTGTACTCCACCTACGAGATCGTCATGCCGGAAGATCAGGACGCGAAGCTCGTGATCCTGCCCGACGACTCGGCCTTCTACGACACGTTTACCCACATCCTCCACCAGGCCGTCAAACCCACAGGCTTGTACGTGGTACCGGGAGAGTTGATTAACCGACAGGGGTTGTTTCTCGCCAACGTCAGGGAAGACCGAACCCTCGGAGCTCGACAGATCCCCTTCGAGATCGGCATACGCACGATCATGAGCAACCAACCAAAGAACGACCCTTTCCTGCCGGTCCTGGCCAAGGGCGACCTGCGCGAGTTCAACCAGTCCTGGCCAGTGCTTCACCTGCACAGGGTGCGGCCGAACACGCTCGACCACCTCAGCCAACTGGACCGCTCGAATTTGGGCAACGTCATTACGGAGAAGCTAGAATCGCTGTTCGTCGAACAGCAGAAAGCCCACGTTGCCTGAGATTCCCAAACCCGGAAGAGCCGTTCTCATCACCCTGCTGTTCTGCTCGCTCATCGCTGCTGCATGGACGGGCATCTTCGATCGACACGCAGCGCAAGCCAACCGGGAAAACCTCGAACGCAGCCTGCTCGCCTACGCCGCAGCACGCACCCTCAACGCCGTCATCAGCGTCGCCCAGGGTACGGAGATCGCCGTGCAGCCCATTGGCGTGGGCGTCACCATAACCGTCGGAGAGGCTCTGGACCCGCTCAACGACCTGATCGAGCGTTTTTCCTGGGTGGTGCTGCTTGCTGCCGCCAGTCTGGGCGCGCAGGCACTCGTCATCGATATGTCCGGCACCATTGCATTCAACATCATCTCCAGCATCGCTGCGTTAACGCTCATCTCACAGATCTGGTTGCGCCCGGCAGCTCTTTGGCCCGGGCTGCAGCGCGCCGCTGTACTCATCCTGTTCCTGCGTTTCGCCGTCGCCGGGGTCGCAATCGTCGGTGGCTGGATCGACGGCTACTATCTGGCGGAGCGGCAACAGCAGGCTTTGGAGAACCTGGAACGGGTGGGACGCAACGTGGAGTCTCTGCAGCCGGAGCAGGCAGTCAACACCGATCCCTCCATGCTGGACCGATTGAAAGGACTTGCCAACACCACGGACATTCAAAGCCGTCTGGAGGAAATGCAGACACGGGTGGAAGCCGGCATCTCCGAGCTGATCACCCTGGCGTCGGCATTTGTCCTGCAGACGCTTCTCCTTCCCCTGGCTTTTCTCTGGCTTGCTTACGCACAGATTAAGCGCTTAAGCAGCATCTGATAATTCAGACGCTCCTTAACACCTTGAACCACGACGCCGTCACAGAATCACATTTTTACAGGTCTCACACAGATTCATACGGAGGATAATTCTCCGCATGTTCGTGCCACCTGATGCAGAGAAGTACATCGAGGTACCCGTACATCAGCTTGAAGCTGGCATGTACGTGGCTTATCTCGATCGACCATGGCTGGAGTCACCCTTCGCCGTGCAGGGCTTCTATGTGCACAATGAAGCCGACATCCTCGAAGTGGCTGATGCCTGCAGTTATGTTTTCGTCGATCCACGTCGCCACCAGCGGGGCACCTACAAACCCAAGTTCACGAACGGGATCGATTTTCCGGGCAAGAGCAACGACGATGCTACTGTCGGTCTGCGCCGGGACTTCGAAGCAGCAGAGACCGACTACGACAGCGCAGCGGTTGTGGTGCGCAAGGCGTTCGAACGCCTGAAGACCACGGGCGAGCTAAATGTTGCCGCCGTGCAGGAAGCCGTGAATCCTCTGATAGATCACGTCATCCATCGCAAAGAGGCAGTGGTTGCGCTCGTGCGCATGAAGAAGAAGGACGACTACCTCTACAACCACTCCATCTCAACAGCGGTGATCGGCGCCATGATCGGCCAGCAGATAGGCCTGCCGCTGGAAGACCTGCAGAAGCTCACGCTCGGATGTGCGCTGATCGACGTAGGCAAGGTCAAGATGCCGGATGAGCTGCTCAACAGCACCGGACCAATGACAGATTCACAAACGGAGGCGATGCGCAAGCACGTCGCGTTCAGCCTTGCGCTCATCACCCGCGATCAGGAGATCGACCAGGCCGTTCAGGACATTGTCGCTTATCACCATGAACGCTGGGACGGCTCAGGCTACCCCAAGGGAGCCCAGGCCAACGAGATCCCGCTCATGGCTCGCATCGCAGCCCTGGCAGACACCTACGACGCGATGACGACCAAGCGTCCCTACGCAGCTTCGCGCTCCTCATTCGATACCGTGCAGGAGCTGATCGATCAGAAGGACATCAAGTTTCCGGGTGTTCTGGTAGAGCAATTCGTTCAGGCTATCGGCCTGTTCCCCACCGGTTCTGTGGTGGAGCTTTCTACCGGCGAGGTGGGCATCGTCGTAGCGCAGAATCCGACCCGCAGGCTGAAACCCAAGGTGGTAGTTGTGCTCGACGAGCACAAACAGCCGAGAACGGAGCTCGTCACCATCGACTTGCAGAAATACACGAAGAATGAAGAACAACAGGTGTGGATAAAGCAGGAGCTACCTGCTGGTGCGCACGGCATCGATGCCGATGCGCTCTACATCTAGCGAACCAGACA
>JAUIED010000266.1 GCA_030428905.1 Gammaproteobacteria bacterium | reverse complement strand
CTACGCTGCCATCCTGTCATCACCGCTCACCCGGTCACCCAACCCGGAGGGTGCGATTTGTTGTACCTTTAGGCATCGGCTTCTTGTGGAGGAGAGCAGAATGAACCGAACATTGAAGATCCTGCTAGCGCTGGCCGTCGTCTACGTCGCCATTGTGGTTGTATTCGAAACGTGGCTCGGCTACGCGCAGCCGCAGGGAGAAGAGAACCTCGTCATTACCGTGACTGAGGATGATGGCAGCAAGACACACCGGGTTTTGTCGCTCTTTCAGAGCAACGGCGAGCTCTATCTGGCGGCCAATCACTGGCCGCGGGCGTGGTTTCGCCAGGTGCTCAAAAACCCTGACATCCATATTGAGTTCGGCGGCGAACGCGCGGATCAAAGCGGTAACTTCACTGCCATTCCCGTGGATGGAGCCGATCACGATCGGGTGCTGAACGACAACCGTATCGGCTTTGTAGGCAGGTTCCTGATGGGATTCCCGCCTCGGGAGTTCGTTCGGATAGAGCCGGTTTTGGGACGTTAGCGGTGCAGCTATTGCCGGTGTCTTTACCGCCGGCAGATACTTTTAAGCGCGGCAAGCCGCGCTTACGCTACGTCGCACGCCGCCGGCGCTGGATCGCCTGTCGGTTACCGACAATGAAGTGCTCTGATATCGAGCGACCTATCTTCCGCAAGAACAACGCTCATGAGCTCCAGTGCGGTGTGCGAATAGTGGACACGATGTCTCTATCTCCTTCTAAAGTGGTAGATGTGCGCGTCCTCAACCTCGGTCCTGATCCTCATGCCATCATCGTCCCATTCCAGACCATCTGGACGGAAGTAATCGGAGGCGGATATCTCGAAGAAGAAAGTGCCGGGTTCATACACGTGTTGTCCGGGCTGAATGTTCAGCAACCGAAGTTGGTGTACAGCGAATAGAGTTTCGCTCCTCTTTGAGCGGGGTTGATCGACCAGTTGCCTTGCAAAGACGTTCTCCTGACCTTGGTCGAGAAATCCGCCTTCAATGTGTACGAGGTCTTGCAGGCTGCTGAATTCCCGGCGTCCCATGACACGACCCTGATATCGCCGATCAGGAAACGTGTCTTTAAATACTTCCTCCACGTAGTGTGATGCACGGGAACAATCTCTTCTCTTCACGGACCACCATGTGGCTGTTTCAGGTTGGCGGTAGCCGCTTTCTACGATATTCAGGAACTCGGATGGGTCGAACAGTTCCTCATAAGCCTGAGCGGCGGGTCGAAGTCGATCGAAACAGGCGCGGTTGCGCTCAAGGAAATCGAACTCTCCCCACTTACCCGCTGGCAGCGATTCTTCGAAATAACTGAAGCGACCTCCGCCCATCATGGGTCGGCCTTTGCCGATGACGACGAACGACGTTGGAAATTGCTTGGCTACCCTACGCGCCCAACTGATATAGGCGTCTGACCACTCTGAAAGGTATTCACGATCTGGTTGCTGCAGAGTTGCTGGGAAGAATCGAGAGGCGAACAGGCGTGTCTTTGTAGATATGTTCGAACGCTTGTTTTCCACAAACCAGCGTTCAAGCATCATGCGCTGCACTTCGATTGGGTGAAGCGATTCCCCATGATCAGCAATCAGCAGAAAGTCCATCACCTGTGAGGTCAGCAGCATATTCTTGTAGGCTTTCTGACCAACTTCGGTAATCGGGTTGCGCGCATTGGCCAAGTCTTGAACGGTGATGTCCGATGTCTCGAAGGTCACCTGCGCCGTAACCTGCGCCTGTTCGTCGAGTACTTCCAGGGACTGCGGCACAAGTTGGAAAATCGCCCAGGGTTTCCTGATCGAGTTGGCGAAAGGGCTTGGTTCTTGCGCGAAGCTCGTGTCTGCGAGGCGCAGGCGAAGTCGGACCCTCTGGCTGCTTACGCCGGCAGGTAGATTGCTGAGCTTTGCCGCACCTTTGATGGCGAGTATGAATGTGCCGTAGTGCGGATTAGCCAGGCTCTTGGACTGCGCAAGCGCATCGTCCGTCGAGCCGAGCAACTCCTGGACAACGGTGCGGTGGTCTTTCACTCGGTGCCCCGCGCCTTGAGCGGTTGGTTGCAGTCCTTCGAGCTCGCTGCGATCAATGAGGTCTTCAAGGCTGTTTGGGTGGCCTGCCTGTGCTCCGCGGCTGCTAGGTTGTAGATAGAGGATGATTTCGTCGTCGACCTGTGTTGCACGTGCCTTGAGATACTCTCGAAATAGAGCGACCTCTCTAGCGTTGAACGCGGCGGGTCTGTGGGGTTGGGACGCGATCGTGCTTGAGTAGAAAGGGGTGATGAGTGCGTCAGAATATCCAGCAGCCGTTCGAGCGTGCGTCTGCTTATCCTGGTCAACACGCTGGAACATCCAGTATTGAAGTTCGTCGTGGCTCAACCACTGTGGATCAGCTTTGAAAGACTGCAGGGAGAGTAATTCCTCCGACACGACCTGCTCCGTCGGGTGATCGCCCGCTAGGGCGCGGTCGGTGTAGAAGGAAGACTCCCGCGAGACATGTGAATACACGGGTTTTTCGAAAGAGCGGTCTATGTGCAGGGCATACGCCAGCGGTGTGATGTCCATCACGTATTGTTCGCGCCAGCGACTGATTCCAGTCAGCTCGAACGTTCGAGTTGAGTATGCGGTAACCGATGACTTGCCGTTCAGCAGTTCTCTCGCCTGTTGAGCATTCATAGCCAGAGTTGTTGGTAGGGCAATATTGACTGTGGGAGGAAGGAAACCCGTCAGCTCCATATAGCGCGGTGAGATGGCCCGGTCAGATGATGACTGGTTTTTAACTTCGAATTGCTGCTTCTGCGCATCGTAGTCTTGCAGGTTTACCTGGGCGATGGAGATCATTCTCAGAGGCAGGGTAGGGACTCTGGCCAGGATGGCGGGCACTTCCAATTCACGAAATTTTCGCCATGTCTCTTCCTGCTCGAATTGATTGCCGCCTTTCCAGTTGGCGCCTCTGCCCTGATAGTTTTGCCTTCGGTTGGCGGGGATGTGGCTCAGGAGCTTGAGTGTTTCCTTTGAGCTCTCCAACAGCTCTGGGTACGTGGCAAACCGCAGCAGCTCCAAGACTTCGAAAGCAGGAACGCGTATCGAATCGTCTTGCCAGAGGTTTTCTCGGTGGACATCTCCGACGACGAGGGCGCCGTTCATCACTGTTGCGCCATAATGTTCGAAAGTGGTTTGGTCGGTGTTCGAGAGTGCCCGCTGAGAATCAAGTCCAGGGCCGGTCCGTTCGCTGTTTTCTGTTGCCTGGCTCCAAGACAGGAGTGTGTTGCCGCGGCTGGGGTCGATATACCGGACGGCTAGCACATCATTGTTGATCGCACCTGCCGGGTGCTTTTCTTCGACATCCCACGGTCCCTTGCGAAGCTTTCGGGCGGTGAGCCGCAACGAGAGTTCGATTGTGAGTGCGCGTTGCGGGTTGGCGTCGAAGTAGGCCCGGGCCTGTTGCTCAGAGATGTTCAACATGGTTAACCCACGGGTTTTGTCGGTTTGCGATACAGGCTCGTAAGCGCTGAAGTACCGTTCAAAGGCTACCGTGAACGTGCGGGTCGAGCTCACCGTACCCTGGGGCTGCTCTGCTCGTTGCAGCCTATCCAGCGCCCGTCTGAGGGCATTTGTATAGCCGCTGCACAGCTGGTAGTCATCGGTGCGGTATCCTGCGGTATCGCGAGACCATTTGAGTGTTTTTGATTTCAACCCTTCAAGACCAACGCTCATGTCTGGCCAGAGAACGAGGCGGATGCCTTCTTCCGCGTGGTTGTATTCTTGGGCGACCCGATCGCGTGTGAAGCTGATCGCGTAGTCCTGCTGTACAGCCCCTTTCGAGAACTTCTCCAGCTCTGGTAGCAGCGCGTCGGTTTCTTTCCGAAGAATGTCCTCTGCGCGAAACTGATCCTTGCGCAGGTTCGCTGAAAGCGCCTGGCACTCGCCACTGCTGGCGCTCAGTTTGTGGCGGGTGCGCCAGATGTGCAGGTCCAAAGCCGCGGCGCGTTTGTCGAGATCGTTGTAGTTGGCAGCAACGTACTGGCGGAACAGCGACTCCCAGTTCAGTTCTGCCGGTGGCTTTTTTAGAGGCGCGGGATCGCTGAGCTGCGCTGATTGTTCGGTGCTATCACTCGTGGAGCTGTTCACACGTCGGAGCGCGAGGAGTACGGCGGAAGAGGGTGTGCCTGTTGCGGGTAGTCCTGCATCACGCTCGAACGCTTCGATCGCGCTGCTTGTCTTGGGGCCGGCATATCCGTCTGGGGGGCCCACAGAGTGTCCCAGAGCGTTCAAGTGCGTTTGAATCTCGCGAACATCTTCACGCGACAACCCGCCCTGATTGAGGCGGGTATCGGCGGGTTGGGAGGTATCTGATTCGGGATCGATGGCTTTTCCAGCGTCTCTTACACCGGTTACCGTCTCTTTTATTGCCTCGGTGGTGTCTTTGACCCCATCCCGAACCTTCTCCATCCACTTTGGCAGGGCGTGTGCCGCACCGATCGGAGTAAGGAGGCCGATGACGAGGAGGACGGACAGCGATCTAGGTCCAGCTTTGCGATGAGAGCGG
>JAUIED010000265.1 GCA_030428905.1 Gammaproteobacteria bacterium | reverse complement strand
CGACGGGGTGGGCGCCTCCGGCGTTACCCGCCCGGCAGGCACAGTTGCCGGGCTCGCAGCAGCTTGGGGATCGGTCGCTGGCTGCGCCGGTGATTCAGGTTGCGTCTGGGAAACCGTTGGAGCCGGATCGGCCGGCACTGTGATCTCCGGCTGCGAAGGCTCGACTGCAGGCGGCGGGGAGGGCTGAGGCTCGGCGGCCAAGCATCCAACGGCGAATGCGGCACACAGGTACTCACGGAGGCTATCGAGGGTCGTTATACCCCCCAGAATGGAGCTGCCAAACATCTGATGGTCCTGACTGACTGAGCGGATCCGTTTCGTCCGACGAAATCGCGCTCCTACAAGGTCCCCCGCACTACCCGAGGTCCGAATCAGGCAGAGAGCCGCGCACTGTACAGCGGCGGCCGCGGGAGGTAAAGCGGAGGGAAATTCTCACCCCGATCCGAGGCACTTGGACAAATGCGCAAACCATCCCTTCATCGGCAAAGCCTGCCAGAAGCTAGCAGCTTGTTTCTAACCAAGCTGCTAGCATGCCGGCCATGCACCAATACGACCCACCAACCGGCCGCCGAGTCACCGCCTGCGTGCTCATCATCGGCAATGAGATACTCTCGGGACGGACTCAAGACACCAACCTGAACCACCTGGCGTCGACGCTGGGCGCCTGGGGCATCCAGGTGCGCGAGGCGCGCACCATACCGGACGTCGTTGAAACGATCATCCAAACCGTCAACGAGGTGCGGGCGCGTTTCGACTACGTCTTCACTACCGGTGGCATTGGCCCAACCCACGACGACATCACCGCCGAGTGCATTGCCGAGGCCTTCGGCACCACCCTTGTGGAAAGTGAAGAGATTGCCATACGCATACGCGTGCGCCCGGCGCCGGACGACGTCATGGCTGCGCGGCTGCGTATGGCACGTATCCCGCAGGGCGCAGAGCTGATCGACAACCCGACTGGTGGCCCCCAGGGTTTCCGCATGGGCAATGTCTTCGTCATGGCCGGTATCCCGCTGGTCATGCAGGCCATGTTGTCGAGCCTCGAAGACGTGCTCGAGCGCGGCGATGTGGTGCGCTCCTGCTCGGTGACGGCACATCTGGGGGAAAGCCAGATTGCCGACGCGCTGGGCGCCATCCAGCAGCGCTATCCGACCGTGGATATTGGCAGCTACCCGTTCTTCCGCAACGACCGGTACGGTACATCCCTCGTCCTGCGCGGTACGGACGCCAACGTGTTGCTCGATGCACAGGAGGAGGTAAAACAGGCCATCACAGCAGCTGGCGCCGAGCCAGAAGACGTGACCGGCGTCGAATAGAACCGCTGAGGAGAATGACTCGTGAATTTGAATGACCGCAAAGCCATTGTGCTCGGAGGCACATCAGGCATCGGACTCGCCAGCGCCTGCATGATGCGCGACAAGGGTGCGCAGGTGTTCGCCGTGGGGCGCTCCGAGGCTAACCTGCAAACCGCTCGCGACGCCGGCCTGCACACCCGACAGGTGGACGTGCTGGACGAAGGTGCCATGCAGGCTCTGTTCGAGGAACTGGCGCCTTTCGATGTGCTGGTGAGCGCCGCCACAGGCGGTGGCCGGGCATCGGGTCCTTTTCTGAAGATGGACATGGAAGGTTACCGTGGTTCCTTCGCCAAACTCTGGGGTTACGCGAACGCCGTGCGCTACGGTGCACCTCATCTCACCGATGACGGTGCCATCGTTCTGGTGAGCGGCGCCCCGGCCCGTCGCGCCACGCCCGGCAGCGTGGCGCTTTCGAGCGTTGGCGGTGCCGTGGAAGCGCTGTGCAGGGCGACCGCCAAAGAGCTGGCGCCCAAGCGCATCAACATTGTCTCGCCGGGCATCATCGACACGCCAATGTTCGCGGTGGCCGACGAACAGCGGGAAGCGTTCCTTGGCGGTGCGACGAAGAACTTCCTCATACCGCGGGCGGGCACTGCGGAAGAAGTGGCAAGCGCGATCCTCTTCACGGTGGAAAACGACTTCGTCACCGGCACCACAGTTGACGTGGACGGCGGCTGGCTGCTGCATTGAGTACATTCACCGCACCGCTGCTCCTGCGCAGCGGCCACCTGCAAACGGTGCTCGGCACCACCGGCAGGCGTTGGGTCATGCCCAAACGCGAAGCGGACTTTCTCGCCCGCGAAATGGCGGAAGACATCACCGTACCGGAAGGCGCGACGCTGCGCGTAAAGTGCAATCTGCAGGCGGCGGCCGCGCCGCAGGTCATACTCATCCATGGTTGGCTCGGCTGCGACCACTCTTCTTACGTGCTCTCGGCAGCGTCAGCGCTCTACCGGGCTGGCTACTCTACGGTGCGCATAAACCTGCGCGATCACGGAGACACTGAAGCACTCAACGAAGGTATGTACCACTCCGGTCTCACCACCGAAGTGGCGCAGCTCGCACAAGCGCTTGCGGACCGCAACGGCGCGCTGCCCACCGGGGTGATTGGCTTTTCTCTCGGCGGCAATTTCGCGCTGCGGGTGGCACGCGCCACCGGCTTGCCTGCGCTGGCCATCTGTCCCGCGGTGGACCCCGTGCGCACGATGCACCAGATCGATCATGGGTCGTTTGTGTACAAGCATTACTTCCTGCGCAAGTGGCAGCAGGCACTGGCCGCCAAACAGGCGGCCTTTCCGCATCTGTACGATTTCACTGCCGCGTTCGGCCTGCGATCGGTCGCCGCACTCACCGATTACTTCGTGCGCTACCACTCGCCATTTCCGAACGCGCGCACCTACTTCGACACCTACGACCTTTCCGGTACGGCGCTCGAGGGGGTGCAAGCGACCATTCTGATGGCCGAGGACGACCCGGTGATTCCGGCGCACCAGTTCGACCGGTTGCCATCCGGTATCGACATACATCGCGCTAGCGGCGGCGGGCACGGTGCATTCGTGCACGATCTCAAGCTCAACAGCTGGTGCGACGGCTTCGCCGTGCGTTGGGCGGACGCTACGCTCCCCGGTGCATCAGCCGCTTGAGCGGCCGGGAAACCAGCAACAGCCCGACACCGGCGACCACAGCCACCATGGCAACCAGCTCAAACGTCGACGCGTAGGCCGCAAGCGACGCCTCGGCGGAGGCATCCGCACCGCCCTCCACGCTCGCCATCGCAGCGATCCAGCCAGCCACATAGTGCGCTGCGGATGAGGCGAGAAACCACACGCCCATCATCAGCCCGACCAGCCTCGGCACAGAAAGGCGCGTGACCATGGATAGTCCCACCGGAGAAAGACAGAGCTCGCCCGTGGTGTGTAGCAGGTAGGCAAGCACCAGCCACAAGAGGGCGACCTGACCGTTTTCGTCCGCCTGCTCGATACCCACCACCAGCGCCGCAAAGCCGAGCCCGACCTGCACCAGGGCAAGTGCGAACTTTGCCGGCGTGCCGGGCTCGCGCCAGACGCGACCCATGCGCAACCACAGCCAGGCGAACAGCGGCGCCAACAGGAAGATGAACGCAGGGTTTAAAGACTGCAGCTGCGAGGCGGCGATGGTGACCTCGCCGATCTGGCGGTCGACCACGCGGTCGGCAAACAGATTCATCGACGAACCTGCCTGCTAGAACAATGCCCAGAACAGCACGGAAACCGCCGTGAGGAGCATGACCAGCAGCATGCGGTGGCGCTCCACGCGGGTGCACCGCGCCGC
This sequence comes from Gammaproteobacteria bacterium, assembly GCA_030428905.1. Lineage (GTDB taxonomy): Bacteria > Pseudomonadota > Gammaproteobacteria > Pseudomonadales > Azotimanducaceae > SYFY01. The sequence goes on along the minus strand of JAUIED010000265.1, from coordinate 890 downwards.
CGAGAACCAGCCAATTCCGGCAATGGCGCCGGCCCCCGTCAGCAGCAGCAGGCTGCCGACCAGCGCTCGCTCCTGCACGAGAAACCAGGCGGCAGCCACCGCCATCAGGCTGCAGAGGTATATCACTGCCTCCTGCGTAACAGGCCCGACGACGGGGCGTGCAAGCGCCGCCGGGTCAGGTGGCTCACCGGCACCTTCAAGACGCTCGCGGCCACGCAGGAAGGTCACGAGGCCAAGCAGCATGCCAAGTCCGGCGACGCCAAAACCGTACTTCCAGCCGTAGGTCTCACCGAGGTAGCCGCAGACGATGGAGGCGGTAAACGCACCGACGTTGATACCCATGTAGAACAGCGTAAAGCCGCCGTCGCGCCGCGGGTCGTCCGGCCCATACAGGCGGCCGACGATGCCGGAAATATTCGGCTTGAGAAATCCCACGCCGACGATAATGAGCGCGAGCGACAGATAGAAGACCTGCAGCACACCTTCGTCCCGCACCGCTCCAGCTGCGGTCATTACCGCTGGATCGCCTTCCACCGCCATACCGATGTGGCCGAGCACGAGCAGAAACGCGCCGAACGCCACGGCTTTGCGGAACCCCAGGTAGCGATCGGCGATAAGACCGCCTATGACCGGCGTGAGATACACCAGCGAGCCATAGGTGGCGTATATGCCGGCCGCCACCTCATCGCTGAACAGCCAGTGTTTGGTGAGGTAGAACATCAACAGCGCACGCATGCCGTAGAAGCTGAAGCGCTCCCACATTGCGGCAAAGAAGAGCACGGGCAGGCCTCGCGGATGCCCTAATACCGTGGTCGTGTTTTGCGCCATTACGGTGTTCCCGGTCATACGGCGACATTCCCGCCAGTGACAATCATGCCAACATCACCCGA
>JAUIED010000047.1 GCA_030428905.1 Gammaproteobacteria bacterium | reverse complement strand
CTGGCAGGGTGATTGGAACGACGGGCGCGTGCGTAGCGTGCTCGGTGCTTACTGGATGGATACCGAATACACCCTGGAGCAGAGAACGACGTCGCTGCTGTTCTTCGGCGTGCCCGGCGCGCCTGGATTCAGCGGAATATTCTCCTCCGAGCCGCAGTTCATTCAGGAGACGGATACCCTGGCCTTCTTCGGTCAGTTGGACGTGGATCTGTCCGAAAACTGGACCGTGAGCGTTGGCGGCCGCTTCACCGATGAGGAGAAAGAAGCCTGTGCGGTGACCCGCCTCAACTTCGGTGCCGGCCCCGTCGGCCTCACCAGCTACGGCAGCACCGGTTTCTCGCTGTGTGATACGGCGAGCGGCATTTACACCGCTGACTATGTCGACCCGCTGAGCGGCGCGACCATACCTCAGGATGGCAAAGAGTCGTGGACGTCATTCACCCCGCGCGTAGGTGTCACCTACAATTTCGAGCAGGGCATGGTGTACGCCTCTTACTCCGAAGGCTTCCGCTCCGGTGGCTTCAACGGTCGCTCCACCGCCGCCAACAACCTCGGCCCCTATGAGCCAGAGGAAGTGGAAACCATCGAACTCGGCTTCAAGACCCAGTGGCTGGACAACCGGCTGCAGGTAAACGGCACGATCTTCACCACTGACTATCAGGACAAGCAGGAAGACGTGGTCTTTCCGGACCCGGTTGCAGTTACTGTCACGCTGGTGCAGAACGCGGCTTCTGCCTCCATCGATGGCGCGGAGCTGGAAGTGGTGGCGGTCCCTGCGGACGGCTTCACCCTGTCGGCATCGGTTGGCCTGCTGGATTCTGAGTACGACGACTATCTGATTCGTGACATTGCCGGCAACGCGCTGGACCAGCGTGACTTCGACCTGCGTCGTGCGCCGGAGCTGACGTTCTCGCTCAACGGCCTGTACGAGCGGCAGCTAAGCAACGGCAACTTCCTGGTGTTTTCCGCCAACTACATGTGGCGCGACGACTACTGGGTGATCGCGCGCACCAACAACTCGCAGCCGGGACGGCCGGGTTTCAACAGCTCGTTCGGTTTGCTGGACGCTTCCATCAGCTATGAAACGCCAAGCTGGCGCGTGTCGCTGTTCGGCAAGAACCTCACCGACGAAGACTACTTCCTGCACGTGCTCGACGTGAGCGCCAATGAAGTGGCAGCGAGTGCTACCGACCCGACGCCCGTGTATGTGCCTGGCCTGTGGTCGTTCGGCACCATCAACGCGCCGCGCACCTGGGGCTTGGAAGTCGACTTCAAGTTCTGATCGCTACGTGATCGACCCGTTCGGCGTGTTACGTCGAACGGGTTGAACCTTCCGAATTGATGTTCAGCTGCGTTTTCGCCTCTGGCTCTCGAGAATAGGTGCCAGGGTCGTGGTATCCGCCACGCTGCCATCGCGCGCCAACGCTTCTACCAGATTGCCGTATGGTGCGTAGATGCTGAACAACACCAGTGCTCCCTCAGGACCGCCTACCTCGATGTGTGTGTCACCCGCTGGTTTGTGTGCATATCGGCCCGCCTTTTTCAGTACACGACCAGTTTCTTCACCGGTGTTCGGATCGATATCGATGACCAGCAGTTCGCCCTCCAGCACGGCGCCTGAACAATCCACCGGATAGCCGAACTGCGGCTTGCCGGTGTAGCGTTTCCACCGGAGATTCTGATTATCCAACAGGTTCATGGGTCTCTCCTTTCGGTGGCGGCGTTTGAGCGCGGTTTTGTGCCGGAACTGCAACGTAAGTTACCGGCGAGTGTTTGGCGAGCGTGATAGGTTCTATCTCGTCGACGTGGAAAGGTCCCGGCCTGTCCTGCGGAATGCGCCTTGCTCTTGACGATTTTGGGCTCATCATAGGGCAACGAGCCAACGTGACGGGTCACTAGACCGGCGATGCCGTCAAAACCAGATGCTGACCGCAACAGGAGCGAGCAATTGAACGACAACCTCAAGCACTTTCCCGGTCGTCTCGGCAACCCCACCCTGACCCTGCTGGATGATCCGCGGCTGGACCCGCGTCTGAAAGCGGCGCTGCAGATGGCGCCCGCGCAGACCGCGCAACCACCCGCGGCAGATGCAAGCCTCGAGGACTGCCTTGCTTTCTGCTCTGCATTCGAAGACGCCTCAGCCGCCGGCCACGAGATGCAGTGGGCGATGATGCCGAAGCTCGACTCTGTGGCACGGCGGGAGGAGATCATCGCGGGCGATGACGGTAACGAGATCAGGCTCTACATCCACGCCCCGGCCCAGCAAAGTGGCCCGGTCCCGTGCATCGTGCACACCCATGGCGGCGGCATGGTGCTGATGACGGCGGCTGATCCGGTGTTCGTGCGCTGGCGCGACGCGCTGGCAGACGCCGGGCTTGTGGTGGTGGGTGTGGAGTTTCGCAACGGCGGCGGAAAACTTGGAAACCACCCCTTTCCCGCCGGGCTGAATGACTGTGCGGCCGCCACCCGCTGGGTGCATGCCAACCGCGCGGCATTGAACATCTCCGGTATCGTTATCTCCGGTGAGTCTGGCGGCGGCAATCTCTGCATCGCCACTACGCTCAAGGCCAAAGCCGAAGGCTGGCTGGATGCGATCGACGGCGTCTATGCCTTCTGCCCCTATATCTCTGGCGCATACGCGCAGCCGCCGGCGGAGCTACTCTCCCTGCAAGAGAACGACGGCTACACCTTGAGTTGCGCCACCATGGTTCCGCTGGTGCGGGTCTACGACCCTGACGGTGTGTATTCGGATGATCCGCTGGCCTGGCCGCTTGCGGCAAGTGAAGAGATGCTGGCCGGGTTGCCTGCGCATGTGATCTCAGTGAACGAACTCGATCCGCTGCGCGATGAGGGGCTCGCGTTCTATCGCAAGCTGATGGCGGCGGGCGTATCGGTGGCAGCCCGCACGGCCCTTGGCACACCACACGCTGGTGACCTGATGATGCCGGATGTGGTGCCGGAAGTGTTTGCGGAGAGCCTCGGATCGGTGTGTGCGTTTGCTCGTCGGGTGGCGAGCTGAAGGGGAGAACGGCTCGGGCGTACACCTCCGTGTGGACGCCCGTACTGCTTGGACTCGCGACAGCTTGTCGATAGACAAGCTGTGGCTAGCTTCTCGCCAGGGATGGCGAAGCGCAGATCGATCACGGGAGTGATTGATCTGGCGTGGGGTCCCGCAGCACACGGACGTGCTGCGGGTGAAAAACGATTCGCCAGAGTCGTTTTTCAGGACGAAAGCTAGTTGTTGACGAATTCAGGGTATGCTTCCACGCCGCACTCGGACACGTCCGCACCCTCGTACTCTTCCTCTTCGCTGATGCGCAGGCCCATGGCCATCTTCAGCACGAACCAGACGATGAGGCTCATCACGAAGGTCCATGCAAAGATTGCTGCGATGCCCGCAATCTGAGCGCCGAGTGTGGCGTCACCGTTGGTGATGCACACGGCCAGCAGTCCCCAGATGCCACAGGTGCCATGCACCGAGATCGCACCCACCGGATCGTCGAGCTTCAGCTTGTCGAGGGCGATGATGGACAGCACCACCAGCACGCCGCCGACGGCGCCGATCAGCATGGAGGCCACGGCTGAGCCCGCGAGCGGCTCGGCAGTGATCGACACGAGTCCCGCCAGGGCACCGTTGAGCGCCATGGTCAGATCCGCCTTGCCGAACATGACGCGAGCGAGTATCAGCGCAGCGATGAGGCCGCCGCAGGCTGCAATATTGGTGTTCACAAACACCTGCGCCACTGCGTTGGCTTCGTCGACGTTGCTCACCTTCAGCTCGCTACCACCGTTGAAGCCGAACCAGCCAAACCAGAGGATGAACATACCGAGCGTGGCCAGCGGCATGTTGGCGCCGGGAATAGCGTTCACCTGTCCGTTAGCGCCGTACTTGCCCTTGCGTGCGCCGAGCAGGATGACCCCAGCCAGTGCTGCCGCGGCGCCGCACATGTGCACCACACCGGAACCCGCGAAGTCCTGGAAGCCCAGAGCATCGAGACCGCCGCCGCCCCACTTCCAGAAGCCCTGCACCGGGTAGATGAAGCCGGTCATCACTACGGCGAACGCCAGGAATGCCCACAGCTTCATGCGCTCCGCTACAGCACCCGAGACGATGGACATGGCGGTTGCCACAAACACCACCTGGAAGAAGTAGTCGGACCGGGCCGAGTAGTAGGTGTCGCCGCCGGAGGCAAGTACTGCTTCCGCGGTGTTTTCATCGCCGATGAGGCTGCCGAGCACCGGCAGCCAACCGCCGGCGCCTGCATCACCCGGATACATGATTGCGTAGCCGCACAGCAGGTACATGATGCAGGCGATGGAGAATAGCGCCACGTTCTTCGTGAGGATTTCCGTGGTGTTTTTGGAGCGCACGAGGCCGGCTTCGAGCATGGCGAAGCCTGGCGCCATGAACATCACGAGCACGCCCATCACCAGAAAATAGAAGGTGTCGAGGGCGTAGTTGGTTTGAATCAGATCTTCCACGTTGGTCTCCTCTTACAGCGCATCGGCGCCGGCTTCGCCGGTACGAATGCGAATCGCGTTTTCGAGTGTGGTGACGAATATCTTCCCGTCGCCGACCTTGCCGGTGTTCGCCGCCTTGCTGATGGCTTCGACGGCGCTGTCCAGCTGGTCTTCGGCGAGGGCGACCTCGACTTTGACCTTGGGCAGGAAGTCCACGGTGTACTCAGCGCCGCGGTAGAGCTCGGTGTGGCCCTTCTGGCGACCGAAGCCTTTCACTTCGGTAACCGTCATGCCCTGCACGCCGATCTCCGACAGCGCTGCGCGCACGTCATCGAGTTTGAACGGCTTGATAACCGCGCTGACCAGCTTCATCTCAAAACTCCTTGGAAATGGTCAGCACTGCAGCGTCTTCGCAGAGCTTGCTGCCGCCGAAGCACTCATCATCGTCGAGATCTGTGCCGATCCAGGCAAGCGACAGATCCAGGCCCACGGCAGACGTGCTCACGCCAACGCTGTAATCGAGATACTGATCTTCGAACGACGGTGCTTCGCCGATACCGAATGCAGCCCCCGCAGTGTCGTCGTCGAAAATGTTGGCGCCAAGGTGCAGGTCGAGAGAGAAGTTCTCGCCGAGCCCGACGCTGTAGTTCGCATACACGTACCAGAACTTGTCGGTTTCAGCGAAGTAGTCCGGCGAATAGTTCACCCCGATGGTGAAATCCCGATAGCTGTAGCTGCCGTAGATCTCGTAGTAGTCGAGATCCGGGTCGGCATCGTCTTCCGGGTAGTTGTACCAGAGGAGTCCTATGTCGAACGCGGAGTTGTCATTGATGTCGGCACTGTAGCCCGCGTAGTAGTCCACTTCGATGCCGGCGCCCGAGAACGTAACGTTCGATGCCCAGGTGCCAACATAGAAGCCGTTCTCGAAGCCCAGATCGAACCCGCCCTGAATAGCTTGAGACCGGTCGCCCTGGGAAATACCCCGGAATCGATAGTCGGTTGTGTACGCCACGTTTGCAGCGAACTCGGCAGCCGCCGCGATGCTACAACTCAGCGTCAGGATCGTCCCCAGAACTAGCTTGGATTTCATGTGTTTCTCCTTTTGTTTTTCAAGAGTGTTGGTAATCATCTATCCAGCCCGCATGGTGCAATGCAGATTGCGTGCCAACTGCTTTAATGCGGGTAAAAACAAATGAAAGAACGTGTTGCGTTGGAGGAATTGTCAGAATAGGGATAGGCCGGGGCGAGCTTTGGCGCGTCCCGGCCCGTGGGCGGCTGTGGAGTAGGAATCAAGGGGAGATGTTGCCGCCCTTTGGGAGAGTCTGGTGTTGTCTGTGGCGCCTCCTGGAAGCTACGGCCTCAGCGGCCTTCACTGGAGATCTAGCAATCAGCGTGCCAGGTGACAGGTTGGGAGTTTCTTCGTGAAATTGCGCGGTTGCAGGGCAGCCAGCCCTACCTTGGTGCGCGATTTTGGGGCGAGAGCGCCAGAATGGATCACCATTCCGGCGCGATGGCGCCGCTGGAGGTCACCAGGGCCTGTTGAGGGGGTCTTGCAGACGGTTCACCTGTTTCGCGCTGGAGGTGGCGGGGCGAAATACGCTGGTCAGTGCCCATATCAGCCCGCGCGGGCTGGTGAGCAGCGCGCGCATGAAGGCGCGCACGTCCTGCGGGCCGATGAATACTTCTGCCGGCATGCTGCTTTCCTCAGCGCTCTCGATGAGCAGCTGCCCGTCCTGCACGCGCACGCCGCCCACGTACATATCGAGGTTTGCCAGGGGGCTGACGACTTTCATGGTTCAGTCCTTGCGCAGCGTGCCGATGTCCTGGGCCCGTGCGACCCGCTCGGCGTGGATATTGGCCATGTCGTCCACCGATCGTCCGCTCGGCGGGGTGAACTGGCCGCGGCCGTAGAGATCCTGGAACACCTCCTTCACCGGACCCATCTTATCCGCCAGATTGCGCGGCGGGCGGCCCGGCGGGAACTGGTTCGGGGGGTAGATGGGTTTGTCGTAGATCTGCCGGAAACCTTCCGTGCGCAGATCTACCCAGGTGTTGTGGTTGCAGCGCGAGCGGTGTTCGCGCAACGACTCGATGTCGATGGTTACCGCCAGCACCTGTTCCTCCGGGTAGGGCATGTGCCGCAGCACCATGCCGGTGTAGTCGATGGCAAACGAGTTGCCGGAGCAGAAGGCGCGCGGATAGTAGTCGTACTCCACCGTGCCCCAGTTGGAGCCGAGCAGGTAGCACATGTTGTCGTGTGCTCGGGTGCGACGGGTGAACATCCAGAAATCCCACGGCTCAGATACCCCTTCCACTTCCTGCAGGGCCACGGGGTGACAGATGATCTCGCAGCCGTTGTAGCCGAGCGCCCGAGACACTTCCGGCGTGCAGCCGTCGTGGCAGGTCATCGTGCCGAGCTTGCCGATCTCTGTGTCGATCACGGGGAACAGGGTATCGATGCCGCCGCCGAAGACTTTGCTGTACTCGTCGAACAGGTCGTGCGGACTGCTGCCGAGGCCAATGGAAGCGGGGATATGCCATTTGTGGTACCGCAGTACCACTTCCCCGGTGGGGCCGATGATGAAGGCGGTGTTGAACCACCGGTCTGGAAACTCGGGCACCTTCTCGATGACGCCGCCGCCGGCGATGTAGAGGTTGTACTCTTTGGCCTTGGCGCCCAGCGCCTGCATCTCCGGCCCGTCGAGGGTGATGGCTTTCTTCATGAAGTCGTCGATGCCGTGTTCCCCTTTACCCGGGGTGGTCACGCCCTGCAGGAAGTACTCCGGGAACACCACCAGCCGGGTGGGCAGCTCCCAGAAGTAGCCCACGCCGTAGTCGATGAGGTTGAGTGCACGATCCAGGTTGCGCTTGATACCGTCGCGGTCGTTGGCGACGAACACGTGCGGCTGCATCACAAGGGCAGTGTATTTCTCTATGCGGTCGAAGGTCTTGCTCATGGCTTGGCTCCCGTTAAAACTCCGCCGCGCGCAACCCGAGGTCGTCGAGCATTACGCGGGCGGTAATGGTTCCCATGGCCGAGATGCCGCCGCCGGGGTGGCAGTGCGGGCCGGTCATGTAGAGGTTTTTGATCGGTGATCGGTAGTGTGCGTAGCCGGGAAACGGCCGGAAGTAGCCGAGTTGTGCGGCGATGCGTTCGCCGCCATTGGTGGTGCCTTCCACGAACGAGCGGTTGGCGGCTTCCAGGCTTTCCTTGGTTTCCACGTACATGCCCAGGATGGTGCGGTCGTTGATGTTCGGGGCGTACTGCTGCAGCTTCGGCAGTAGCACCGTGCGGGCGTAGTCCTCGCCGATGTCCTCCCAGCGTCGTCCGTCGGCCAGCCAGTTGGGCACGAACGTGTCGAAGATGAGGGTGTGCTTGCCGGCCGGCGCGCGGCTCGGATCCACCAGCGTCCAGCAGGCGCTCCACAAAAACGGGTCTGTCGGCGGCACGCCCATGGCGATCTCACCGTAGAACTTAATCATCTGCTGGCTGGAATCGACGATGCGGTGAAAAGCGCAGCGGCTCATATCCTCGCCGTTGGTGTAGGCGGGCGGCTCCTCCAATGCCAGGTGCAAGCGGCAGATGGTGACGCGTCCGAAAGAGAAGCGGCGCACCTTGCTGAGAAACTCGTCCTGCAGGTGGCGGGTGTCCACCAACTGCTCGAAGGTTTGCTTGGGGTCCAGCGCCGATACCATGGCGCGGCTGGCTTTCAGCACGTCGCCGTTGTCCAGCCGCAACCCGCGCGCGGTACCGTCTTCCACGAGGATCTCTTCCACCGTTACGCCGGTGCGCACCAGGCCACCGCGGGATTCGATAAAGGCGCGCATGGACTCGGGCAGCATCTGGCTGCCCCCTTCAGGAATGGCCTGGCCGAAATCGTGGATGGACGGGATCATCACGTAGAAGGACTGCCCGGCGCCTTCCTGATCGGGAAGTATCTGCGGCGCCAGGGCCCAGTTGAGCATCACCGCCTTGATGAAGTCGTTCTCGAAGTTGTAGTCCACCCAGGCGCGGGCGGACAGAGAGAACTCCTGCAGGCGCGCCAGACCCTCGTGGGAGGTTTCCATGGCACGGGCCATGGTGGAGGGCGGTTGCGGGGGGGAGAAGAAGTTCTTCACCACGCCGTCGCGGATCAGATGGAAATCGTCGTATATCGCCCGGTACCGTTCAGCATCTTTCTGCGAGTAGTGGCTGATGCTCTCGCAGGTCTTGTCGATGCTCTTGTAGATGACGATGCCCGGGCCGCCGTTTTTGTCCGGATGCCCGGTGATGTGGTCCGTCTGGTACAAATACTTCAGCCCGTGCTTCGCCAGCTCCGGCTCCAGAGACTCTTTGAAGTCGCGGTTGATGTGCACCCACACGTGCGACGAGCCGAACAGGTCGTGCCGGAATCCGGGTAGTGTTACCTCTCTTGTTACTGCGCCACCACCCACCCAGGGGTTGCGCTCGACCACGGCTACCTTCAGGCCTTCCTGGGCGAGCACAGCGCCGCAGGCGAGGCCGTTGACGCCGGCACCGGCGATGACGATGTCAAATGTGGATTCGCTCACTTACATCACTCCACGCACTTACATAGCTCCGAAAACTCTTGCGACGGCCACGCCGATGAAATTGGCGATGGCATACCCGAATACGCCGCACATGAGTGCGGGCGTGACCAGATGTGTCCAGCCGCGCGCCGAAGCGATGGCCGCGGCAGGTGCGGGGCCCACCATGGCGGCGGCGGAGGCGATGATCATTTCCGCCAGGTCGATGCGGAACAGTCGCGCCGCAGTCAGCGCCACGGCGATGTGTGTGAAAATGATGATCAGCCCGTAGAAGAACAGCACCACCGCCGTGCCGAGAAACGCAGTGGCGTCGGTGCTGCAGCCGATGGCGGCGAAGAACACGAACATGATGAGCATGCCGAGGGTGAACTCGCCTTCGAGCTTCTGCAGCCGCGCCGGGAAAAGATTGGCCACCGCCAGGCTCAGCACGGTGATGATGAGAATGTTGTACTGCGGGTAGCCGCTCCAGGCGCTCACCCAGGCGGCCAGCGCGCAGATGCCGGCGGCCAACGCCAGGGCGCCGAGGGTGTGCAGCAGCTTCATATCCTGCACTGTGACCTCGAGATCATTGCTGGTGTCGCCGGTGACATCGATGTGGGTAGATGGAACAAAGCGGCGCAGCAGGGCGATAGAAGGCAGGGCTGCCAGCGACATCAGCGCGATCACGCTCACCGGCGAGCTGGCGCCCATGGCCACGGCGAATTCTTCCGAGGTCATCTCCAGCGCTTCGCTGACTGCCACGAAGTTCACCGCGCCGCCGATCCAGCCGGCGGTATACACGCCTGCCGCTTTGGCACCAATGGCGCCGAGATCTAGCAGCAGAAAGCCGATGAGCGCGCCGAGCACGGTGCCGGCAGCGGCGAAGGCAAAGCCGAACAGCACCCTGCCGCTTTCACGAAAGATGCGCCGCATGTCCGCTTTGAACAGGAGCAGCGGAATGGCCATAGGCATCAGCGTGCCGCCCACCAGGCCGTAAGCCGGCGCATCGAGCGGTACGATGCCGGTGTTGCCGAGCAAGATGCCGAGGCTGATCACCCACACCACGCCGCTGACCTTGCGGCCCAGCGCGTTGCCCTCTACCCAGAAGCCGAAAAATGCAAGCCCGAGGAGTACTGCGGCAATGGCGAAATGGTCGTCTGCGCCGATCACGGCGACGTCACATCGCTGATGGTGAGCAACGCCTTGGCGATGGCGTCGGCCTGTGCTTTCGGCAGCGAATTCAGATGTTCACTGATGACCCGCGCGTACTCCGTCTGAAAGTTGCTCCACAAGCGCTTTCCTTTGGCGGTGAGGCGGATCACCTGCACGCGTTTGTCGTGCCGGGGAGAGGTTCTGCGCACCAGGCCGTCCTGCTCCAAACGACGCACCACGCCGGTAACATTGCCTTTGGTGACCATCAGCCGGTCCGCGAGATCGCCCATGGTCACCCCGTCCGTTTCCTGGGCCAATGCCATCAGCGTGTCGAAGCGCGGCAGGCTGAGGTCGAATGTTTCGGCCAGCGCCTGCCGCAGATGGCGTTCCACATGGGTAAAGGCGCTGACGATGGCGAACCAGGCGCGCATCCGGGGGTCGGACTGGCTGTGCGCCAGCTGGCCGAAGAGGTTGTCGCTCACGACAGCCCAGCTCGATAGGCGGCAAGCAGCTCGAGCACACGCTGGTTTTCATTCGGCGTGCCGACAGTGATGCGCAGCCGCCCGTCTGGACCCGCAGGTCGGGGGATCACACCGTTGGCTTCAAGATGCATCACTGCGTCTGCGGTGTTAGCGCCTGCCACGGTACTGAGATCGATGAGGTAGAAGTTGGCGACGCTGTTGGTTACCGCGAAGCCCAACGCGCGGATCCCGGGTAGCAGCACATCCAGCGCTTCGCGGTTGCGGCGCCGTGCCTCGGCGACAAACGCCTGATCGCGCATGGCAGCGGTGGCGGCGGCGAGGGCCGCTGCAGACACGTTGAACGGGGTGCGCAGGCGGTTGATGGTATCGATGATCGCCGGTGGAGCGACTGCCCAACCCACACGCAAGCCGGCGAGCCCGTAGATCTTTGAGAAGGTATGGGTGACCACGACGTTCGCTCGCTCAATGGCAAACGTTGCGCCGTCGTCGAAGTCTTCCTCCGTCACGTACTCGGCGTACGCACCGTCAAGGATGAGCACCACATCCTCCGGCAGCGCGTCCACCAGGCGGGCGATGTCTGCGCGGGGTGCGTAGGTGCCGGTGGGGTTGTTCGGGTTGGCGACGATCACTACACGGGTTCTTGGGGTGACGGCCCGGAGCAGCGCGTCCACGTCCACCACATCGTCGCGCTCCTCAGCGAGCACCACCTTCGCACCCTGCGCGCGCGCGTAGATGGGGCACATGACGAAATGGTTGCGGGTGAGCAGCACCTCGTCGCCGGGGTTGACATAGCAACGCACGACAAGGCCGATGAGCTCTTCCGAGCCGTTGCCGCAGACGATCTGTTCGGCTGGCAGACCGTGCACCTCGGCGATGGCCTCGCGCAGCGCCGTCTGACTACCGTCCGGATAGCGGTGCAGCAGATCTCTGGCCGCCACGTAAGCCTCCCTGGCCGCATCGCTGCTGCCGTAGGCGGACTCATTGCTGGAAAGCTTCAGCGGTGCCTCGTGACCGGGCAGGGCACTCTTGCCCTGCTGGTAGCGCTGGATCTCGTTGAGCGGCCCGCGGCTGCTGGGCGCTGTCATGGTCGCACCTGGCCGAGGCCGATGAAGTGCCAGGGGCTTGCCATTGCGTCTACCTCCACGGCAATGAGTGACGGGCCGCGCTCGTCGAATGCCTGGCGCAGGGCGCGGCGCAGCGTCTGGGGACTTTGCGCCCGAAAGGCGGCCACGCCGAAGCTCTCTGCCAGCTTGACGAAATCCGGGTTGGTGAGGGTGTCTGCAATGTTACGGTTGTCACCGAAGTGGCGTTGCTGATCGCGGTGCACGTTGCCGAAGCGGCCGTCCACGAAGACGATGGTGACGAGATCCAGGTTGTTGGCCACCGCGGTTGCCATTTCCTGCACATTGAACAGCAGGCCGCCATCACCGCTGATCTGCACTACCTTGCGGTTGGGACACGCGGCTTTCACGCCGACCGCCGTGGCATAGCCGTAGCCGAGCGTGCCCTGGTAGCCGCTGGTGATGAGCGTGCGCGGCGCGTAGATGGGCATGGCGAACCAGCTGGCGAAGCCGGTCTGGGTAATCTCGTCGACGAACACGCCATCGTCCGGTAGCTCGTCGCGTATGACCTGAAGGAAGTCGAATTGTGGTTGCACCTGGGCAAATTCTTCGTTGAGTCCGGATTTCATCCGGACAAGCTCGGTCTCGCGAGATTCCCGCCTCCGATTGTGGCGGGCGGCGGCGGCGGCCAACGCCTCGAGTGCCTGGCGGGCGTCGCCGTGAATGCCCACGGCTGGTGTGTGTAGCCGTGTGATTTCCTTTGCGTCAATGTCCACCCGCACGATGGGCAGATCCTTCGTCCCCCAGTACATGAGCGGGTACTTCAGCCGCGTGCCCACGGCGAGCACGGCGTCGGCGTCTGCCCAAAGACGGTTCGCGGCGGGGTAGGTGTGGCTCAGGTAGTGTCGATCGCTGACGATGCCGCGGCCCTGGCGGAACGCGCCGACCGGTGCCTGCAGCATGTCGGCGAGCGCCAGCAGTGCATCCCCCGCGTGGCGCGCACCGCCGCCGACGATGATGAGCGGTTTCTTTGCGTTGCCAAGCAATCGTGCAGCGGCGTCGATGGCATCTTCATCCAGCGCAGGTGGTGCGTCGCTGGTGGCGGCAGGTAGCAGCGACACGTCAGCGGTCTGCTCCATCACATCCATGCACATTTCCACTTCCACAGGTCTCGGCCGCCCGGACGTGAGAGCCGTGAATGCGCGGTTGATAGCGGCAGGTGCGTCTTGCGGCCGGTCAATGCGCTCCGCCTGCTTGGTGATGTGGCCGATCATCTCGAGTTGGCCTGGCAGCTCGTGCAGGTAACCAGCGCCAACGCCGAGGCCAGTGGAAGGGATCTGGCCGGACACGCAGAGTACCGGCGCGTTGCACCCATACGCGGTGAGGAGTGCGGCTGTGGTGTTCAGCAGGCCAGGCCCCGGCACCACGGAATAGGTGCCCACCCGCCCGGTCACGGAGGCGTAGCCGAACGCCATGTAAGCCGCGCCCTGCTCGTGGCGGGAGGTGATGACTCGTAGTTGGTCCGACACTTCCCGGTAGGCGTCGTATAGATGGTAAAGCTGCCCGCCGGGGAGGCCGAACACGGTATCTGTGCCGTTGGCGAGCAGAGATTGCACGATGGCTGCGCCGCCGCTGAGTGTCGTCACGTATCCCCCTTTCTGGAAAGCCGACGCCGCCGAGCATCTGTCTGGCGGCTGCCGGTAGATTATGTTTAAGTCTAAACTAATTGGCTTGGAGCGCTCAACTGATGCGGAAGTTGTCCATTCTTGTGACGGGTTGCGGCTCGGGCTTTGGCCGTTCGCTGGCGCAGGCTCTGCGCGACGATGGGCATGCCGTAACCGCCCATGTGCGCAGGCAGGACCAGGCCGGGGCGTTGTCGGGCATGACGGTGGCGCCTCTAGACCTCAGCGTCGAAGACCCACAACTGCTCGTGCAGCGCCATGGTCCTTTCGACGTGGTAATCAACAATGCCGGTATCGGGCTGCGGCGCGCGCTGGAAGACAGTGGCGAGCTGCTCGCAGAAGTGCTTGAGGTGAATCTGCACGTGCCGCTGCGCCTGACGGCGGCCGCGCTGCCCTACATGCGGGCACAGGGGTTCGGCAAGGTGCTGAATGTCACCTCGTTGTCTGCCTTCGCTGGGCTTGCTGGGGACTCGGTGTATGCCGCAAGCAAGGCGGCGCTGCACCGGGCCTCCGAAGCGCTGCGCTACGAAGTAGAGCAGTTCGGCATACACGTGTGCAGCCTCGTACCGGGTGCATATGCAACCGGCCTGACGGATGGGTTGGAGAAGCAGGTACCTGAAGCGAGCGCGTACGGATTTCTTTATCAGGCAGCGGAGGATCGTCCGACGGCTGATCTGCAGGAGCTGGTAGCAGTGGTACGTCGCGTTCTGAGCGAGGATAATCCGCCGTTCCTGCAGCCCGTAGGGGCGCAGGCGCAGGCCGTGCTGGAGAGGCTCGGTGTGCTGAATGGACGCGAGCGCGAGTCGTATCTGCGCTCGTTGCAAGAGCATTTAGTTTAGGCATAAACTAAAAAAGTCGCGAGGGAGCGGGGAGTTGTTTGCTCGCTGAAAAGACTCTCGCCGAATACACAGACAATAGGGGATACACAGATGACGAGATCAACCCTGGCAGGCGCTGCTGCGCTGCTGGCGGTGCTACAACCTCTGCCCGTCGCGTTCGCTGCCGAACCGATGCTGGAAGAGATTGTGGTAACGGCGCAGCGCCGTGAGCAGAACATCCAGGACGTGCCCATTGCCGTCACGGCATTCAGCGGTGCGGACCTGGAGAAATCCAACATTACCGGCGCCGTTGACTACCTGGCGCGCACGCCCAACGTCAGCTTCACCGAAGACGGCCAGTCCGGCTCGCGTGGTCTGGGTGTTGCGATTCGCGGTGTCAACAACCTGGTGTCGGGCGAAAATGCCTTCATCAACTCGGTGGGAATTTATCTCGACGAGTTTTCGGTGGCCTCTGTACCCAACCAGGTAGCCAACCCGTTCCTTCCTGACATGGAGCGCGTGGAAGTGCTGCGTGGTCCTCAGGGAACGCTCTTCGGGCGCAACTCCCTGGGCGGTGCGCTCAACCTGGTGACCAAGGCGCCCACGGATGAGTTCGAAGGCAACATCAAGATCGGCGGCGAGACCTATGACGACGCCGGCGAGATGGGTTCGGTTGCGGCAACGGTGAATCTGCCTGTATCCGACACGTTCGCAATTCGCGGTACGTTCCTCCTCGAAGACAGTTCCGGGCTGGTTGAAAACATCAACCCGTTGGGCGAGCAGGATAGCGGCCACACGTTCTTCATGGGGCGCATCAAGGCGCGCGCGGATCTGTCTGACCGCACCACCCTCAACCTGACCTTCATCCACTCGGACGAGGAGCAGGGCCACGACGAGAACGTGCCTTCCGGCGTGCTCGACCTCGACACGGTGGATACGCTCGGCATCCAGTCGGCCATCGATCCGGGCACCGGCTTCTGGCCGCGCAATCGCAACGAGCTGTCCCACGACCTCGACGAACGCAACGAGCTGCAGAGCACCGTGGTGATCGCTAGCCTCACGCACGAGTTTTCCGACACGCTGACCATGAAGTGGGTCACCGGCCTGATCGACGCTGAGCAGGATCGTCTGTTCGACAACGATCTGATCGGCGGCGTGGACGCTCTGGTCCGCACCAACTTCTACGAAGGTCGTTCCTGGAGCACGGAGCTGCGTTTCGAAGGCACCTCTGACAACGTCTCCTGGGTAGCCGGTGTGCTCTACGCACAGGACGATCAGGAGCAGAGCAACAACGTTGCTACGTCCAGCGATCCGACCGCCACCATCAACGGCATCGGTTTCCTGCCGCCGTTCCCGTCGGGGCTCGGTCTCGCGCTGAACAACAAGAACTTCGAAGTGGAATCGCTTGCTGTGTTCGGCGATGTCACTTGGAGTATCAATGATCGATTGGATCTGGTCTTCGGTGGTCGTTACACGAGCGACGACGTCACCAATGAAGTCACCTCGTTCGGCATCGCGCCCATGAATCCGCCGGCGCCGCCGCCGGATCCGGCATTTTTCGGCAGCTTTGGCAACTTCCCGCGGCCGCAGGCATCCGCTGACGAGTCGTTCACCGACTTTTCACCGCGCCTGGGTGTTCGCTACAACGTAAGCGATACCGTCAACGTCTACGGTACCGTGTCCAAGGGCTACAAGGCTGGCGGCAGCAGCGTTGGCAACAACACCAACACGCCCGGCAACGATCCGTTCATTGTGCCGTTCGACGAAGAAACGCTGTGGAACTACGAAATCGGCTTCAAGGGCGAGTTTGCTGATCGTCGCGTTCGCCTGAACGGCGCGCTGTTCTACCTCGACTGGAGTGACCTGCAGCTCGAAGCGTTCCGCTTCCTGACGCCAGGTGACCTGTCCTCCAACTTCGAGCAGACCGTCAACATCGACGAAGCCGAAGCGTGGGGTGCTGAGTTGGAACTCGTGGCTGCGGTCTCCGAGAACTTCACCATCGGTGCCAACATCGGTGTGCTCGATACGGAGATCACCAGCAACTCCACCGCCGAAATCACCGGCGGCTTCGTTGTCAGCCTGAAGGGCGAAGAGATTCCCAAATCGCCCGAGTACACCGCCAACCTGTGGGCGGAGTACGCCTGGCAGCGTGACTTCGGTGAAATCTGGGTGCGCGCGGAGTTTATCGCCCGCGATGGCCAGTACTCCGACGTGGAAGGTCTGACCAACGAGCAGACCCGCGGCCCGTCGCCGAACCAGGGCCTGGTTCGTGCCATGCCGCGCGGCCAGTTCCCGTACGAGAGCCCAGACTACGAGGTATGGAACCTCCGTGCCGGCCTCGAGCTCGACAACTTCTCAGCCGTGGCCTACATCCAGAATGTGGCGGACGAGGAGTACTACACGGGCACGCAGGAGAACTTCGGCGCCAGCGGCATCCGTCTGCGCCCGCACCCGCGGGTGATCGGCGCCAACATTACGTATCGCTTCTAGCGATCGTTTAGCGCACCATTCGCACAAGAGGGGTCAGGGCTTGCGCTCTGACCCCTTTTTTTGTCTGTCGTACCAGCGCCATTGGAATGCGTGCTTTCGAATTGCATTCGTAAGCAGCAAAAATGCATGCGCGTTCAAATCACCATTCGAGATGTGCCGGAAGCAGTGCGGGACGAGCTGGCTTCCCGGGCGGCTTTGCAAGGCAAGTCGATGCAGGAGCATCTGCGCGGGAAGTTGGAGCGTCTTGCCAGCTGTCCGTCTTTGGAATCTTGGTTGAAGAGCGTGAGAGAGCGCAAGGCAGCGTCCGACACTAGACATGATGATTTGACCTGTCCTACCTCAACGCTCGTGGATTATCGTAGTTGTTGAGCAAACAAAGTGGCAGAGCCACATTACCATCTCAGTAGTGTGACTTCAGGCAGCGGATGATGTCTCGGACGCGGTGGTACGGTTAGCAGCGCTTGCGGTTGAGGGCGGGCCGATCAATGGTGGGCGTGCGTCGCCAGGTGCTGGCGGAGCAAGTCGTGTCCATAGTCGTTGCCGTTGGGTGTGCGGATCACGGTGTGTACATGGTCGCGTGTCGGCGTGTCTGCGCCCTCCAGTGCCACCGGCGTCTGATGATCGAACTCGATCATGATTACCGGGCTGTGCAGCCGGTAGTAGAACACTGCCTCTGCGTCGGTGCCGCCCACCCACGCGAGATAGGTTTGCGACCAGTGCGCGAGAATGTCGGTGAGGTGCACCTCGGCGTGCTGGTTGCGCAACTTGCCGATGTGCAGGCGGATGAGATCAACCGCAAGCGATTCCTGCCTTTCGTCGAGCGAATCCAAACGCAGGCCCAGGTAGGGGACAACGGCGTTGTCCTGGAAGAGCTCGCCGCGATTGTTGTTGGCTGTTTTTTGGGCGGCGATCATCGCCTGCTGTCGTTGTGCGCTGTTCAGAGCGTTGATGAGATCCAGGCCGGCCTGCTGCTCAGCCTGCAGGACCTCGGTACCCGCGTATCGGCCGGATGTCGCGCGGATCGGCTCCGATCCCATGAAGGTCGGCGTCATGACGACCTGGTCGCCCAACACGAAAAAGTTGATGACGAGGTGATGCCCATCAATCTGCCAGCCCCAGGGTTCCGTTTGCGACGGCTCGCCCATGACAGTAATCCAGTAGCGCTGCTCGCCGTATTGCACGTGATCGTCCATGAGATCGGCCAGGTGTCCTTCAAGCCGCATGATGTCGCGGGCGGTGGCTGCACCTCGAGCGCTCAGACTGGCGTCGAGCAACGCGAACGCGGCGGCCCGCTGCGCTTCGCTCATCTCTGCAAAGCTGGTTCCCCTGCGGGTGGAGATATGGATGTTGGCCCAGCGCCGCCACTCGTCGGCGTCCACCGCGAAGATTGTCGCATCGCGCTGTTCCTTCGAGAGGGACGCCAGGAATGTCGCCGCCGCATCGCGTACGCCCTCGGTGCTGCGGCCGGTGGGGGTAATGCTGAACAGACCCGGTTCTACCACGCCATCTGCCGTGATGCCGCGGAATGGTTCGCGCAGAACGTAGCTCTCTACCAGCGGCCACACCGCTTTGGACACGGCCACCGGGTAAAGCCAGGCAGCGGCGAGAAGCGCAGCCACCGCAAGCGCTACCGTTGCGAGGATGAAGAGCAGTGTTTTCATAGCCCTCATCATACGCCGCATGCGTTGTGGGCAGTTATCAAGGAGTGCGGACGTGCCCGAGGATGACGTGAGCGGTTTGCGCTGGTGCGTTGGCCAGGAGCTTCTAACTCATGTGGAGCCGAGCACTACGGCCTGCTTTTCGGGTGTGTGAAGCCGATGTCCACGCAGGCTCAGCCGTGCATCGTCAGGCCGCCGGATACCGAAATGACCTGGCCGGTAATGAACTGCGCCTCATCGCTGGCGAGAAAGGCGACGATGCCGGCGATGTCTTCGGGCTGGCCAAGCCGGCGCATCGGTATGGAGCGTGTAAGCGCGTCCTTCAACTTTTCACCGGCCGCCCCTTCGCCGGCAAAATCTCTGAACAGCGCCGTATCTGTCGGCCCGGGACACACGGTGTTGATGCAGATAGCGTGCCGGGCGAGTTCCCGGGCCACGCTGCGACCGAAGCCGATCAGCGCGGCCTTGCAGCCGGCATACACCGCCTCACCGGATGAGCCGACGCGGCCTGCATCCGAGGCGATGTTGATCACGCGGCCGGAATTTCTCGCCACCATGTGCGGGAGTACGGCGTGGTGCATGTTCAGCGCGCCGATGTAGTTGATCTGCACGATCCGCTGCCAGAGTTCGGGATCGGTCTGCAGGAAAGGCATAGCCCGGTCCCAACCGGCGTTGTTGACGAGCGCATCGACGCAACCGAAATCCGCGATTACCTGCGCAACGTTGCCGGCGACGAGGTCGTGGCGCGTGATGTCGGTGGTGTAGGCGCGTCCTTCGGCGCCGGCGCCGAGGCTCGCTAGAGCGTCGCTCGCGGCATCGCCGTCCAGATCGAAAATGGCGACACGCGCGCCTTCGTCCGCCAATCGCCGGCAGATGCTGCGACCGATGCCGCCACCTCCACCGGTCACGATGACGACTTTTCCTTCAAGCCCACGCATTCCGCCTCCCTCTCCGACACTTTGCGAAAGAATTGTAACCCGTGCCAAACCGGTCGAAAGGTGGAATCGAGAGATCGGTGATGACGATCTTCAGGACCATGCAGCGTAACCAGAAGGGGGTCAGGCCCCTGTGCGACTGGACAGCAAACTCAACTTCACCACTAACAGACTTGGAGTCAATGAGTCGAGTTTGCTCAACTACAAATTTATGGCGAACGTACTCAACAAAAAATACATGTCCAGTATGGTCGACGCGGTCCGTTGTCTTACTGGCTTTGGACTTTCGAAACGCCGTCACTGGAATCCCAGAAGCACTGATTGGTATAGACTTACGAACTACGAATAGACGACGAGGGAGAACATCATGGGCTGCGTATTACACGCGGAAGATTTTGCTGCCGCCCAAGCGGTGCGCCAGGCAAAACTGGGTAAACTCGGCATGGCACCTGTGTGTATGGCGCCAGGCGAAGCAAATGAAGGCCACAGCCACACCGAGGTGGAAGAGGTGCTGATCGTAACTCGCGGTAGCGGTCAGATTCAGATCGAGAACGAGACGTTTGATGTGTGCGCGGGTTCAGTCGCCATGGTTCCGGCGGGTCAGTTTCACGCCCTATGCAACACGGGCACGGAAAACCTGGAAGGAACGATCATCTTCAACTCCGACTACAAACGGAAGAAGGTGGTACTGAAAAACCGCCAGCAGCACTTTGGTAACACGGCCGCTGCGAGCAAGTTGGATGCGCTTGAAAAAGAGAACAGGAAGCTACGCAAGAAGCTGAAGAAACGCGCCAAGGCGTAGCTTCGCACGCGCAGCGACAGCAGCGACTTTCAGGGGATCAAGCGTCTTGAGCTAGTTGCCGTCGCATTCTCCAGCTTGAGAATAGTTGGTCTCTCAAGGCCGAGGTGCATTTCCCGACTTCAACAGGGTGAGCTTTTTTGCAGGATTTACCCTGATCGGGAATAGCGTGCCTGTATTGCCAAACCAGGACGGAGGCGATGAGGTGGGAAGTATCAATGTAGTTTCTATCCGCGTAAAGTATTGATTCTATGAAGAAATCCGTAATAGAGAGAGATCCAGACATCCTCTCGGGAGCGGCTGTTTTCCCGGGTACTCGCGTGCCTGTTCGGATACTGCTTGAGCACTTAGAAGCTGGAGACCGGTTGGATGATTTTCTTGACGACTATCCCTCTGTCACTAGAGATCAAGCCATCGCGATATTGGAATTGGCGATTACGCGTCTGACTGAATTTGATGACGAAGCTGCTGCTTGACGAGTCCATTCCCCGACGTCTGAGTGATAGTTTTCCCTCAGGATTCGATGTGACTACTGTGCAGTAGATGGGTTGGAGTGGTACCAAGAACGGTAAGTTGCTACAAATCGCCTCTGAGAATGGTCTCGTGGCTCTTGTAACCGCAGATCGCGGAATGGAGCACCAACAAAATCTGTCTACTAGCGCTACAGACCGTAGCCGTTCAACCACCCTTGAATGCGGTCCGCCACTTCATCGCGCGCACCATCCGGCTCGGTGAGATAGTGATCGCCGCCCATGAATTGCAGCGATTTATCGCTTGAGCCGAGCGCCTCGTGAATACCCTCGGCATCGCTCGGAAACACGCCCGTGTCGGCTGTGGACTGAATAACCAGGGCCGGCACGTCGATGCGCGCGAGATGTGGCGCACCCCGACACTGTGATTCCTTCAGGCTCCACATGGACAGCCACGTGCGGCAGGTGTTGGTCAGGCCGATGCCGCCGGGGCTGTAGTTGGCGGTTTTCGGATCGCCCCGGTAGCACAGGCGCGGTGTGCGATCCGACGGGTCGATATTCGGGTCCATCAGGCGCAGGTCTGCCCAAGTGCGGAACATGTTGAAGGCGCGATCGAACATGCCGAGCGTCTCGATGCGCGCAAGTTCCTCGATGGCCCAATCGGTAATGCGGTGGTTGCGTGCTTCCTGCGCCGCGCGGTAGCGGGTGATGAACTCTGCGGAGTAGGGCGGGCCGTTTTCCGGGTTGTACATGTCGAGTGCCGCATCCACCGACGAGGGGTCGTTCTCGTCGGTGATGGCCGGGTCCATCCAGGCAGTAAGCACTTCCGGGCGTCCGGCATGCGCGTTGAGTGAAATGTAGTAGTCGCACTTTGACAGTTCGTTGACGGCGTCCGGCAACTTCAGCCCGCGGGTAGCGGTGATGTTTGGCGTGGTGGCCTGGGACTGGTAGGCGCCCATCAGCGAGCCGCCGCCGGAGTTGCCGACAATGACTACGTTCTCCACGCCCGCTTCTTCGCGCAGCCAGCGCACGCCTGCGCCGATATCGATGAGGGCGTGCTCGAGGATGAAGAACGCCTCGGCGCCTCGAAAGCGCGTGTTCCAGCCGAGATACCCGTAACCTCGGCGTGCCATGTACTCGCCCAGGTAGTGCTCGCTGAAGTCCACGTTGTAGTGCGTGGCGATGAATGCGGTTTTCGGCGTTTTGTCAGCGGGTGCATGGTAGAGGCCCTGGCACGGATAGAATCCGGCGCCGTTGCGCGCCGACGTGGCAGAGGCCATGGAGACGAATTCCCGACGGATCATGTTCCCTCCCGTTCCTGAGTTTCGATGAGCTGGCGTATGGCCGGCAGCCCGCGCCAGAGCAGAATCGCGGTCAGCGGGCAAAGAATGGCGCACACCAGGGCGATGGACTGCCCGATGGCCGCGTCGTTGGCGAATACGTAGTCGGTACACAGAGCGACCACCGTGGGGCCGAGGCCCAGCCCGATGAGGTTGGCGAGCAGCTGGTACACGGCCACCACCTGCCCGCGCATGCGGTTCGGCGTCATGATCTGCAGTGACGCGGCCACCAGCCCGCCCTGGAATGCCGAGAAAAAGATGGCGATGCCGATGGTGACCAGCGCCAGAATGTCATTTTCTACAAACCCCAGTGCCACGCCGAACGGCGCAAGCCCGAGCATGCTGAAGAGCACCACCCGGGCGTAGGCATCGCGCATGCCGCTGGAGAGCAGGCGGTCTGCCACGGTGCCGGCGATCAGCAACCCCGCCGAGCCGAACACGATCATGACGATGCCAAAGCGCCAGCCGGCGGTGGCCGGGTCGTAGCCGAAGGTGCGGATGAAGTAGGTGGGCCCCCAGAGGTTCAGCGCATACACCGCCATGACAAACACGGCAACGCTGATGATCAGCGAACCATAGCCGCGGCGGCGTTGCCAAAGGTAGGCCGCTACCTCACGTACCGGGAATGCCGCGGCGTCCGGGGCGACACCCTTGCGCGCCGGCTCGCGGACGGTGACCATCACCAGGAGCGACACGGCGAGGCCGGGCAGCCCGACGATGAGAAAGGTGAGTTGCCAGCCTTCCATCTCGCCGAACACCGGCAGCACGATGCTGTCCATGCCGGAAACGTAGCCCACCACGGCGCCACCGAGCATATAGGCCGCACCGGAGCCGAAGGTAACCCCCAGCATGAACACGCTCAGCGCCCGGGCGAGGGATGTTTTGGGAAAATAGTCCGCGAGAATGGAGTAGGCGGCGGGGCTCAGTGTGGCTTCTCCCACACCCACGCCAACACGTGCGGCGAACAGGCCCCAGAATCCCTTTGCCATGCCGCACAACGCCGTCATGGCGCTCCACACCGCAATACCCGCAGCGATCAGGTTGCGGCGGCTGCCGGCGTCGGCGATGCGCGCCAGAGGGATACCCATTACTGCGTAGAACAGCGAAAAAGCGAAACCAGCGAGCAGGCTGTACTGCGTGTCGCTGATGTCGAAGCTGGCGCGGATGGGGCCCACCAGGAGCCCCATGATCATGCGGTCGAGAAAGGAAAATGCCTGGGCCAGCAGCAGCACCGCCACCACATACCAGGCGTAGGCCATCCCGCGTTCGGAGGCACGCTCAGTGCTTTGTGTGCGCATGCCCTCAGTCGACGCTGATGGGCTCCGCGTTCACGTCTGCCTCCGTCAGCTCGCGCGTCCAGCCGGCGAACTCCAGCAGCATGCCGTCAGGGTCCTTGAAGTAGATCGAGCGCACGAAGGTGGTCTCGTTCACTTCAGGGCTCGCCTGATTGGGTGAGTCGTCGTGGTTGACCACGCCCACCACATCCACACCGGCGTCGCGCAGGCGCTGGGCGTACTCTTCGATCTTCTCGGCGGGCACGTCGAACGCCAGGTGGTTCATCGATGCGTGCGCAGAAGTAATAGGCCCTTCGCCCATGTTGTTCGCCGGATGGGTAACGCCAGGCTGGCTCTCTGGTGCATCGGGAAACCAGAAGAATGCCAACTGATCGCCCTTGCCGATGTCGAAAAAGAAGTGTTGCCCCATGTTGTTGGGCAGGTTTATGGTCTTGGTCAGAGGCATGCCAAGCACGCCGGTGTAGAAGTCCACGGTCTTCTTCATATCCCGGCACACCAGCGCCAGGTGGTTCAACCCGCGAATCTCGAACTTGTCGTTTGCCATCGTCGCCATCGTCTCCGCCTCCGGTTAGTCCCTCCCATGAGCCTATTGACAGGCCCGTCGTAAGTCAATGATATTGACCCAAACCGGAGGAGGAACATTTCATGCCCAGATTGAAGCAGATCAGCCGCGCCGACGCCCCGCCCAACGTGCTCAAGTATTACGACGCGCTGTTTCCCGACAGAGACCCGGTGGCCGACCCCGGCACCGCTACCGGCACGCCGGGCAACTGGTGGACGGTGTTCGCGTCGGTGCCGTACGTGTTCGATCACGCCACCGGCCACTTCGGCATGTTCGGCATGTTCGCCGACAAGAGCGTCAGCCAGCTCGACCCCAAAGTGCGCGAGCTTGCCATCATGCGCGCCGGCTACACCCAGGGCAGCCAGTTCGTTTACTCCCAGCACTGCAAAGCAGCTCGCCGCATGGGCCTGGACGAAGAGAAGATCGCCGCCATTCCCCACTGGGAAGTGGCGGATGTCTACGACGCCAAGGAGCGTGCGGTGCTGGCGTGGGCCGATGCGCTCATCCTGCAGGGCGGGCGCGCGTCTGATGCCTTGTTCGACGCGCTGCACAGCCATCTGTCAGACGAAGACATTCTCGAACTCACCTACCACACCATGGGTTACAACCTGCACGCTGTGATGTGCAAGGCGTTGCGCCTGGAGTACGACGACGTTGAGGAGCGCATTCGCGAAGTCGCCGCGCCCGGCGAAGGCGAGCGCGGCGACTGGGCGGGAGGCGCCTGGAAGAAGGAAGATTAACCATGAGCGACACCACGATAGAGTACAGCGGCCTGCACCACATGGCGCTGGTGTGCAGCGACATGCAGCGCACGGTGGACTTCTATACCAACGTGCTCGGCATGAAGCTCAACAAGGGCTTCGATCTCGACAACGGTTACGGGCAGCACTTTTTCTTCGATATGGGCAACGGCAGCGAGCTGGCTTTTTTCTGGTTTCGCGACGCCGCCAGACCCGCGCCGGGTGTGGCCTCTGCAGCGAACCTGGTCGGTCGGCGGGGCGGCACCATCACTTCGGGTATCGGCTCCATGAACCACGTAGCGTTCAACGTCGCGCCGGACAAGATCGATGCGTACCGGGAAGCCCTGGTTGCCAAAGGGGTGGATTGCACCGAGGTGGTAAACCACGACGATGTGGTCACCGGCAACGACGCCCGGCGCGGCGATGAGCTCAGCGACAAAACCTGGCTGCGATCGTTCTACTTTTACGATCCCGACGGCATCATGCTGGAGTTCTGCGCCACCTTGAAAGCTGGCTCGCCGAACGTCGACCTGCCTGTCAACGCGGAAGGGATCAAGGCCGACGGCTCCGGAATCGTTGGCGCGTCTGCATGATTGAAGAGGACCAGGCAGGCTACGCGCACGCTCTGGCGCGCACACTTCTGCATGCTTACTACTGGGTGGATGACGGCCTGCAGAACTACATGCGCGCGCACGCGGATTTCACGTTGCCCCGAGCGCAGAGCATGCTCATGGTGTGCATCGGCGACGGTGTGCATCAGCAGACGAAAATGGCCGAGGTGCTGCAGGTGAGCAAGCAGGCGGTACAGCAAGGGGTGCGCGAGCTCACGGCCAAGGGGCTCGTGGAGGTGGTTGCTGATCCGCACAACGGACGGCGCAAGATCGTGCAGTTTACCGAGCGGGGCAGCGCCATGCGCGAGATCGCCCGCCAGGGCATCCTCGAGCTGGAGCGTCAGCTCTCTGAGCGCATCGGCCGCGATCGCGTGGGCCTGCTGCACGACATTCTCGATGTGGATTGGGGGTCGCCGCCAGAATTTTAAATTTTGGCTGATGTCGAAATCTGCTCCTGCCGTTCGTTCTTGGAGTACGAACTGAACGGAGCAGCCCAATGACCCTGACGTTTACGACGTACTATGCCATCGGCTTCGCCGTGCTGATGCTGGTCCTGTGGATGAATGTCGTGCGCTTGCGCGCGGCCAACCACATCTCTCTCGGCTATGGCGATGATCCCACCCTGCACGAACGCATGCGCCAACACGGCAACTTCGTGGAGTGGGTGCCCCTCACGTTGATCCTGCTGGGGCTGGCTGAGCTTCGTGGCACGGAAGCCCTCTGGCTGCATGTTTGCGGAGGGCTTGGCCTGGCCGGTCGGGTCATTCATCCATTTGGCATCAAGCACGACAACGCCGCCCTTCCGGCACGCATGGTCGGCAGCATCGCCAATCTCGGCGCCTTGATCGGCCTCATCGTGTTGTTGGCTCTCAGCTTCTAACAGGTGCTGAAAAAGTACTTCCTGTACTTTTTCAGCGACCGCGGGCCGTCGCCCGCTCACGCCGAATCAAGCACTTACGTGCTTGGTTCGCGGCCCGCCCGTCCCTGGACGGGATACCAGGCTGCTCTTTCAGCAGCCTGCTAAGACTTGCCCGGCCGGGGCGTTCCGGCCATCTTTCGACCCACAAACGGAGAATACCCATGAAATACATGGCCTTGATCTACACCGACCCGACTCTCGAGCCAGCCTATGGCACCGACGCCTTCAACGAGATGATGGGCGGCTACTTCGCCGCCAATGAAGTCTACGAGCGCGACGGTGTGATGGTTTCCGGCGAGCCGCTGCAACCCACCGAAACCGCGACGAGCCTGCGCATTCGCGGTGACAAAACCGAGACCATGGACGGCCCGTTCGCGGAGACCAAGGAGAAGCTCGGTGGCTACTACATGTTCGATGTGCCGGACCTGGATGCAGCGCTGAAGTATGCCGCCATGATTCCGGGCGCGCGCTACGGCACGGTGGAAGTGCGTCCAGTGATGGAACTGGACGGCTGAAATCTGTGGCGCCCTCAAGCCAGAACGTCGCCGCGGCGCTTGCTGCCGTGGCGCGGGAGGATCGGGGGCGCCTGCTTTCGGCGCTGGTGCGCCGGATTGAGAGTTTCCAGCTGGCAGAAGATTGCCTGCAGGACGCCATGGAAAGCGCGCTGGTTCACTGGGCGCGCAACGGCGTCCCGGAAAATCCCATAGGTTGGTTGTTGCGGGTTGCGCAGCGCAAAGCCATCGACCGCTTCAGGCGAGACGCGCGGTTCGAGGAGAAAGTTGCCGAGCTCGCGGCGTTGGACGATCCCGCTGCATCGGAACCGGCGCAGATTCCTGACGAACGGCTGGCCATGATTTTCACCTGTTGCCACCCGGCGCTGGAGGAAAAGTCACGCGTGGCGCTCACGCTGCGTACCATCGGCGGCCTTACCACGGCGGAGATCGCTCGCGCGTTTCTCGATCGCGAGGCAGCCATGGGACAGCGGCTGAGCCGTGCGAAGAAGAAGATTGCCGCGGCCGGCATCCCGTTTGCGGTGCCCGACGAGTCGAACTGGCAGGAACGCCTGCACTCTGTTCTGCTCGTGATCTACCTGATTTTCAATGAAGGCTACAGCGCTGGTACAAGCGATGCCGCAGTACGTGTGAACCTTTGTGAGGAAGCCATTTTTCTCGCCCGGCTGGTTGATGATCTGCGACCGGGCCAGGCGGAAGTGGAAGGGCTGATTGCGTTGATGCTGCTCAGCCATGCGCGCCGTGGAGCCCGTCTCGATGCGCAAGGCGCATTCGTCCCGCTGGGTGATCAGAACACCGCGCTGTGGGATGTGGCGCAGATTCGTGAAGGTGACGAACTTCTGGATGTGGCGGTGGCACGGGGCGCGGCCGGCCCCTTCCAGATTCAGGCAGCGATCAGCGCCCTGCACGTGCAGGGAGGGCTTACGGGGCGCACGGACTGGCGTCAGATTCTGCTGCTCTACGACAGTCTGCATCGGCTTGAGCCCACACCTGTAGTGGCGCTCAACCGCGCCGTCGCACTGGCCGAAGTGGCAGGCGCAGAGACCGGCCTGCAGGCGCTCGATGCGTTGAGCACAGCGCTCGGCGGTTATCAGCCCTACCACGCAGCGCGAGCTGCGCTGCTGGTAGATGCCGGGCAGCGAGCACAAGCACGCGCCGCCTACGATCAGGCGATAGCGTTGTGTGCCGACGAGGCACAGCGGGGTTACCTGCAACGGCAGCGCGATCGCTTGTAGCTTGCTATCCTGCGGCTCCATTTTCTGGAGAGAGAACACATGACCCTACGATTGTTGAGCACGGTGCTGCTGCTCGCCGCAGCCCTTTCGGTCTCCGCTCGGCCGCTGCCGGAGGTGCGCCCCGAGCGCGCGGGGTTCGATGGGGAGCGGTTGAATCGCATCACCGACGTTACGCAGCGCTATGTGGATGAGGGCAAGTTTCCCGGCATCGTCACCATGGTGGCCCGCGGCGGTAAGATCGTGTACTTCGACGCGGTAGGCACCAAAGGTCTCGGCGACAACCGCGCCATGGAGAAAGACGACATCTTCCGCATCTACTCCATGACCAAGCCCATCGTCGCCACCGCCGCCATGCAGCTCTACGAGCAGGGAGCCTTTCAGCTCAACGATCCGGTGTCGAAGTACGTGCCGGAGCTGAAGGATCTGAAGGTGCTCACCGCAGACGGCAGTACGGTGCCGGTGGAGCGCGAGATGACCATGCAGCAATTGCTCACGCACACCACGGGCCTGTCTTACGGTTTTGTTCCGCAGCAGGACCCGGTGGATCAGTACTATGCGGATGCGAAGCTCTTCGAAGCGAAAGATCTGGATGATTTTGCTGCGCGCCTCGGGGAGCTGCCGCTGAAGTTCCAGCCCGGCGCGCAGTGGCACTATTCCGTTGCCGTGGATGTTACCGGCATCGTTGTGGAGCGGCTCAGCGGCCGTTCACTCGATCAGTATCTGCGCGAGGAAATCTTCGAACCGCTGGAGATGGTGGACACGGCGTTTTCCGTACCCGACGACAAGTTGGAGCGCTTCCTGCCCAATCACTTCATCGACCCGAAAACCGGTAACCTCGCACGCATCCCGGACGAGCACCCGGCGGGCCTCGAGCGCTATCGCAATGTCACGCTGTACTCCGGCGGCGGCGGTCTGGTGGGCACGACCATGGACTACATGCGCTTCGCCGAAGCCATGCGCAACGACGGCGTGCTGGACGGCAAGCGCATCATCGGCAGCAAGACGCTGGAGTACATGGTGAGCAACCACCTGCCGGCCAGCATCACCAGCGGCGGCAGCGGCGAGCAGCCGCGGCTTGGCCAGCCTCTCAACGGCTTCGGCTTCGGCCTGGGCTTTGGTCTGGTCACCGATCCCGCAGCACAAGGTGTGATGGGCAGTGCGGGTGAGTACTTCTGGGGCGGCGCCGCGGGCACGGTGTTCTGGATCGATCCGGTGGAAGACGTGATCGTGGTTGGCATGATCCAGCACATGGGTTCACCGCACCCGTTCCGGTCGGACCTGAAAGTCGCTACCTATCAGGCGCTGATTGACTAGCGTTCCTCATCACCCGGCCCTTGACTGCAGCGACCGGAACGACAGCGAAGGGAGGCAGCAGTCAAGGGCGGGGGTTCGCGGTTGATACTTATTGAGGCTTCCCGGTAGCGCGGCGAGAATCGCCATGCTTCCGGGTCTACCAGACCGTAACCAGACCGTAAATGGAAGCCTCTTTGCAATACACGCAAAGTCCCCCGTTTCGGATCCAAGCGGTTTTGCGTGCGGTAGACAAGTAGCTCACACGCAGAAGTCCTTACACTCACTCACCTTCACGCGCACTTGACGGCAACGACCGGGCCGTTAGCGAAGGAAGGCAGCAGTCAAGTGTCGCGTGCAAGCTATTGTTAGGCGACACTTCCGGAGGCACCAAATCGATCACTGAGAATCTTCTTGGATTCCCACACAGCCTGGATCACCACGGCTCAAGGATCGGGTAGCTCATCTGCTTGCGCGAGAAGGGGCCAATGATGGCCTTTCCGCAGGACCGCACTGTGAAAGTGCCGAAAGTCCCAGGTGAGGATCTGAGCGTTCCGCTGAGCAGCCATCGCCATTACCACCAGATCGGGTAAATCAGCCCCGCTATCTGAGTAGCGATGACCTAGAGTCAGTGCCAGCTCAAGTTCCTCATCAGTTGGGGCCTCGAGTCTATGAACCCCATCCGCCAAAGCAGCACCGAATACTAAAGACGCGCTGATATACCCTCTTGATCTAAGCAGCAGATCAACTTCCACGAACACTGGCCAAGGTACGACAATTTCTCTGCCTAATTGACTAAGAAGCTGAGAAGCAAAGCGATGACGCCTTCCTTCCCCACGATTGATTGCGCAGACCAATGGCCTGGTATGGCAGATCATCAATCGGCTGCGGCCCGACTCAGTATCTTCTCGACTCGGAGGGACAGATCTTCGTCATCTTCGATTAGTCCGGCATACGGCAGTTCTTCCGGAAGCCAGCCCAGTAACTCCGCAACCGGCGCAGAGACAGAGGTACGCCTCCGCTTGGCTTCACGGTCTAGCCGCTTCGCCGCAGCAGGCGGTAGTGAGATGGTTTTGCGCACCGAAGACATGTGACTGAGTATGAACCCGATAGTATGACCATCCAAGCTTCCGGAGCCGATCGGAAGGTTACCCTGGGGTCGACGTCCCGTACTCAAGATGTGCGGTAGATCTCGCGGTGGCGCCTAACAGGCTGCTGAAAAAGCACCCTGCTAACGCTCTGGTCGTGGTGCGATCTGCTCATGCAGGATCAGCGCCGCGCGGGCCATGCGCTGCATGGCCCGTACGGAAAGGGTGGCGCCGGTGATGTTGTTCACCGTGCGGTCGAGTCGCCCCTTGTCGTTGAGGCGGCCGCCGAGAAACTGCCGTGTGAAGAAGTCGTGCTTCACCTCCCAGCCGCGACTTTC
>JAUIED010000264.1 GCA_030428905.1 Gammaproteobacteria bacterium | reverse complement strand
GAAGTCATCCGATGGTTCAAACCAGACCCCCAGACGCGCCGACTGCCTGTCCTGATCGCCAAGCTCGTCGCCCACCAGCACGCGGTCGACGAATCCATCCCGGGTCTTCGACGATACTGCCAGGGTGCTGCGCACCGACTCACCAAGCGGTATATCAATCGCGCCGCGCAGATCCAGCCGATCGTAGTTGCCCGCGGTGACGGACACGCTGCCGGAGAGGGTTTCGCCGGGCGCCCTCGACGTAACGTTGATCGCCCCACCGATGGTGTTGCGTCCGAATAGGGTGCCCTGCGGCCCGCGCAATACCTCGATTCGCTCTACATCCAGCACGTCCAGTACGCCGCCCACCGAGCGGGACATGTACACCCCATCCACGTAGGTACCCACACCAGGGTCGGTGGTCAGGCTGAAGTCGGTGTTGCCAATGCCGCGAATGAACACCACCGAACCCGACGAAAGACCGCTGATCGGTGACGTGGTATCGAACACGAGGCTCGGCGCAAACTGTGCCACCTCCGAAATGTCGGAGACGTTGCGATCCGCCAGAGCGTCGGACGTCAGAGCGGTTACCGCCACCGGCGTGTCCTGAAGGCTGGATTCCCGCTTCTGCGCCGTAACGACGATTTCTTCGAGCACGGCTGCACCGTGCGCCCCCGTCATCAGCGTCGCTGCCAGCGAGACGATGATGCCCGAATGCATCCACCTGTTCATATTCACAAGTCCGTGCTGAGGTCGATGGCATCAAACTAGGACCTTCAGAGCACGCACTCCATGCCAAATCAGGCACAACCGATTGCAGATTCCGGCACTACCCTGGCACCGGCCACCGGCAGCGATCACTGCCGGCACCTGTCAGCTTCGAGTCAGAGCACAGCGAGGGCCGTGCGTAGGAACAGCACAAAAAGAACAACGCTCGCCGCCGCGAACACGGAGAACCGCACCAGGATGATGTTGCGCGTCGCCTGAATGAGCGAATGCACCACGCGCAAGCCCACATACGACCAGGCAAGTACCACCTGCAGCGAATCACCAACGCCGAACAGGGCTGAGACGATAACGAGCGCATAGAACACCGTGGGCTGCTCGTGCAGGTGATTGTAATTGTCGGCCACCCGTGCCACTTCGGCCGGCAGCTCGAGCTTGGCGCCGGTACGCGACAATTCATCCACATCGATCTGCGCCTTGCGCATGGCAGGAATGCGCGTGGCGTACATCCACGCCCACATGACGAACGTCCAGCCAACCAGCGCAAGCACCGGGTAGAGCATTTCGGTGGACATGATGAAACCTCCGATCATTGGAACCGGAATGATGCACGACGGACAGGCCGCACGTCATGCGTCCAGGCTTGCCGCCCTTAGCAGCGCCCGCTACGCTGGGGCGTATGAAGGGCACGTCACATCCCATGGACGACTTCCCCGTTCGTCCGCTGCGATTCGATCTCGATGGCATCGACGACAGCGAGTTGGTCTGGAGTCGCTCGTGCCCTCACTTCAGCATGTTCATCAACGCCCTCGGTCTGCACGTGCCCTACTTTGAGCGCTTCCTGGTGCGGGTAATGCGCGCGTACCGCGGCGAGCTGACCGACGACAACCTTCTGCGTGACGTGCGCAAGATCATCGGCCAGGAAGCCCATCACGCGTTCAATTTCATTGCGCTGAACGCGCGGTTGGCGCGCAGATATCCGGGCATCGGCGAGGCGGATGCAGCCGCTCAAAACTACTTCGAGCGCGCGTCCATCACCCGCAGCAAGCGCTTTCAGATTGCCTTCACCGCCGGCTACGAAACGTTCACCTTTCTCGGTGGCATGATCATTCTCGATCGCTACGCTGAGCTCATGGAAGACGCCGAGCCGCATCTGCGCGCGCTCTGGGTGTGGCACCAGGTGGAAGAGGTGGAGCATGGCGCGGTGGCATTCGATTTCTATCAGGCGTTCTACGGCGACCAGGAGTGGTACCGGCGCGCCATGGTGCTGTTCGCATTCGCACACATCGCACTGGAAACCTTTCGCGCTTATCGCTGCATCGTGCGTGTGGAGCACCGCCGTGTTCGCGAGCGGCTGCGTGCTTGGCGTTTCTTCGCAGACTTCGCAAAAGACCTGTTCGTAGCCTCATTGCCCGTCTACCGGCGGAGTTACCACCCGAGCAAACATCCGATTTGCAACGATGCGCAGAACCGCCTGGCCATCGCCTGGCGCCGACACGAAGCAGCCGGGGGCAATGTACTGTCACTCGACCGGCAGACAGTGACCGACATGCTTGCGCACACCACACCTTGAGACGATGACATGACAGATCGAACGCAGCTCGGACATCGGGTAATTCTCCACGGCCTGGTCGTGCTGCTGATCGGCCTGGTGGCCGGCGTGCTGCTCGTTTTCTCGCTGCTGGATGCGGTGGCCCTGTGGCCACTGCCGGCCATGGAGATCGCCATCCCCGGCAGCACCCGCGGCTGGCAGGCCGCGCACGTTGGCGGCATTGTCAACGGCGTGTTCATGATCGCCATCGCCTGGCTGATGGGGCACCTGGAGCTGGATGAGCGCAGCGCCGCCTGGACCGGTTGGGGCGCGATCATCATGGGCTGGGGGAACACGCTGTTCTACTGGGCCGGAAATTTCGCCGACAACCGCGGCCTGTCGGTGGGTGATACGCCGTACGGTGCCGGCGATCTGGCCGGGGCGCTGGCATATCTCGGAGGCGGCGTTGGCATGATCGTCACCTTCGCCTTTGTCCTGGTGCTCATACGCGCGGCAGCGCAGCGGCTGCGCGATTGAGCGCAGGGCATTCGACCGTGGCGTGAGGCGAGCCTCGCTGCGGACATTCGTTTCTTCTATCTGGCTTCCCCTATCAACCGGTGGCAGTCGTATCGGTGGCTGTAGTAGCGCATCTGGCCAGCAGTGCGCGACCCACGCAAGGAGAGCAAAAGCTGGCAGCGGCACAGATAGTATGGGGTGCCCATATATATGACTACGGCTAGTATTGCCACGTGAAAACCACGCTCGACATCAAAGACGACCTTCTGCTGCGCGCAAAGGAACTGGCAAAGAAAACCGGCAGGCCGCTGCGAGCTGTGGTGGAGGATAGTCTGCGGGCAACGCTTGAGGTGGCGGAGCAGCCCACCACATACGAATTGGGCGATTTCAGCGTCGGCGATGCCGATGCGGACGACCCTCTGGAGCGTATGAGCTGGCAGGACCTCAGAGAAGCAATCTACCGGGAATCAGAGCCGGAGTGATCGCGCTCGACACCAACGTTCTCGTGTATTCGCATCGCAGAGAGTCTGAGCACCACGAAGCTGCGCTCGGCCTGGTGAAAGCGTGCGCGGAAGGTCGCGCCAACTGGGCAATCCCCTGGCCCTGCATCTACGAATTTTACAGCGTGGTAACCCACCCGAAGATCTGGAAAGAAGCCGCCAGCACGCCTGACCAGGCACGCAATCAGATCAACGCCTGGATGATGTCACCTACGCTCAAACTGTTGAGCGAGACCGCCCAGTTCTTCAGCATTCTGGAGTCGCACATGCACATAGGCCGGGTGCGAGGGCCAGTGATCCACGACGCCAGAATTGCCGCGATCTGCTCTGCCCATGGTGTAGAGGAGTTATTGTCCAGAGATCGCGACTTCGGCCTGTTTCCAGGGCTGCGAACGAGAGATCCTTTCCGCTGACTTCAGCGTATAGAACCACAGGTTATCCCATCGATTGCTACGGCACCTGCGACTGAGCGCTACCTGCCCTCCCCTTGCCAAACAGTACTTTGCTGCAGAACTCTGCCCGGCTGCTCACCATGGCCTTGCTGAAGATGTGCTGTACATGGGTTCGCAGCGTCGCCATTGAGATGAACAGCGCATCGGCGATCGTTCGATCAGCGCCGCCTTCCAGCAGCGCCACAGCCACATCCTGCTCACGCTGGGTCAAATTGAACCGCGCCTCCATGTCGAGCCTGAGCGCGCCTTCGTCCGGCAGACTGTAACGAGCAAACGCGATGTTGCGCATGGCGTTTCGAAAGTGCGGCGCGATCAGATCAAGTATGCCCGCTTCGCTCTCTCCGAAAGGTTCGCGTTGCTTGGAACGCCAGATTCGAAAGTCGCCGATGTTGCGGTTGGCGTTGTCGAACACGTAGATATTGATGCCGTAGTACAGGCCGTCTTTACGAAGGAAATCCTGAAAGAACTCCGTTTTTACCAGCGCCCGCTGCTCCAGAACCTCCTGCACGCATACCGCGCGCTGGTACTTCTGCAGCTTCGGCGTGATCGGGTCGTGAAACTGATAATAAGATTCGTAGATACGCAGGTTGTCAGCAGACATGTTTATGAACACCGGCGAGCCGAACTGCTGCGCCTGATCATTCCACAGGTACGAGGCAAAGTGATCTGCCCCGAGCAGGTCGAGCAGATCTCGCCCGGCATGCTCACGGATCATGACGTCATCCAGCCCGTCGTTGAGATGCTGGATGACGGACAGCACACCGCGCCACTGTTTCTGCGATAGGTTCATGTATCAGAACTTGTAGGTAGCAGAGACTCCGTACATTCGTGGATCACCGTACACTGCAACAACGCTGGATGCGATGGTGT
>JAUIED010000263.1 GCA_030428905.1 Gammaproteobacteria bacterium | reverse complement strand
CTGCTCAGGTGGGCCATGTCATCGGTATACGTCGCAAACAGGAATCAACGTGAAACTGACTGTCATCAGCATTGCCGCTTTTGTGGCTCTCCTCCTTGCCGTCGTGCTCATTCGTACATGGCTGCACACACCGGCCGACGAAGAAGCGGTGGAGCCCATTTCGCATACAGCAGACGTGCAACGCGCCGCAACGCGGCTGGCGGAGGCCATCCGTTTTCGTACGGTATCGCATCAGAACGATGCGGATTTCGACGCTGCGGCTTTTGAAGGCTTCATTTCCTGGTTCACCACCACCTACGCCGATGTCATCTCTGCCGCTCCGATGGAGCGCGTAGGCCGCTACACGCTCCTGCTGCGCTGGCCAGGCAGCGAACCTGCGGCCCAACCCATTCTGCTCACTGCACACTACGATGTGGTGCCGGTGATTCCCGGCTCAGAAGGCGCCTGGTCCCACCCGCCGTTCGGCGGCGTGATTGCAGACGGCATCGTCTGGGGCCGCGGAGCGCTGGACGACAAGGGCGGCGTCATCGCGCAGATGGAGGCCGCATCGGCGCTGATTGCGGCAGGATTCGTCCCTCGACGCGACATCTACTTCAGCTTCGGCCACGACGAAGAAGTGGGCGGTGGTGGCGCAGCAGCGGTGGCAGCGAAGCTCGCTGCGGCAGGCGTGCAGCTCGAATGGTCGCTGGACGAGGGCTCGTTTTTGTTCGAAGGCATGTTACCGGGCCTCGACAAACCCTTCGCGGCGATCAACGTAGCGGAAAAAGGCAGCGTAACGCTGGAGATCGTTGCCAGTGGTACGGGCGGACACTCCTCCATGCCGCCGCGGGACAATGCGGTCAATCGACTGGCTGAAGCCGTGCTCGCTCTGCGCGACGAGCCGCTGCCAGGCGGGCTATCAGGCCTGAGTGCGGAGATGTTCGACGCCGCCAGCAGACATATGGCATTCACCTACCGCATCCCGTTCGCCAATCGCTGGCTGTTCGACGGCATGCTCGACGATACGCTCTCCGCCACGACCTTCGGCAACGCCATGCTGCGCACCACCATCGCACCGACCATGCTCAACGGCAGCGTCAAGACCAACGTGTTGCCCATTGAAGCCGTGGCCACAGTGAACTTCCGCGTGCATCCGCGCGATTCCGTGCAGGATGTGGTGGATCACGTCACCCGCGTGGTCGGCACCGAACACGTGAGCGTGCGCCTGCCGTTCGGCGGCGGCCGGGAAGCATCGAAGGTGTCGGATGCCGACTCTACCGGCTTTGGCGTGGTGTCACGCGCCGTGCGTGAGGTGTTTCCGGGCGCCGCGGTGGCACCGGGCCTGATGATCGCCGCCTCGGACACCCGCCACTACGGAAAAGTGGCAGACGATGCCTTTCGCTTCACGCCCATGGTGGTGACGCAGGAGGACATGACGGGATTCCACGGAACCAACGAAAAGCTGTCTGTAGAAACGCTGGGCAAAGGCGTGCTGGCCTATCAGCGCATCATCGAGCTCGCTGCCGCACAGAACTGACCCGCTACAGGCGGTACACGCGCTCCGCGGTGCCGTAAAACAGCGCCTGCTTCTGCGCATCTGAGCGGTCCGCGGCGATTTTCTTCAGCCCGTTCCACAGCACGTGGTAGCTGAGCGACAGCCGGTCCACCGGAAAGTTGCTTTCGAACATGCAGCGCTCGGCACCGAAACAGGCAATCGCGTGTTCGTAATAGCGCGCCTGCGCCACCACGAATTCGTCCGACGTCGGAGGCCGCTGCGCACCGTTCCAGCCGAAGCCGTTGTCTGGCATGGCAAGGCCGCCGAGCTTGGCCACCACGTTGGGACACTCGGCAACGGCGGCGATGTCGTCACACCATTGCGCATAGATCGATTCACGCTGGCCTGCATAGGGGCCTACACCGAGCGGTGTGCCGAAATGATCGAGCACCATGGTCGTGCCGGGCACTGCCCGCGCCAGCGCCAGGAAATCCTGCATCTGGTAATGGTAGTGCCAGGTGTCGTAGGTGTAGCCGCGCTCGCCCAGACGGGCGACGCCTCGCCGAAACGCTTCGTCTGCGTAGAGGTCTGCGGGCGCCGACCCGGGTATGGTCAGCGCCTCCGGATGCAGGGCATGCGCGCCTGCATGGCGAATGCCGCGGAACAATCCCTGCCCCGCCTCTTCGTGCGCATCGAGCACGGCGTCGAGATCCGCATGACGCAGATCGGCGCGGGCAACGATGGCGGCGATGGTCGCGCGGTCCGGCTCTTGCCGGGTGCGTGCTGCGGCATCGGCGACATACTCCGTTTCACCAACACAACGCAGATGCTCGGGGCCATCTTCGCGGTAGCTCCAACCGCATTCGAGGAATACGGTGGCGACGATGTTGTGGCCGTCTTGTGTATCACCCCACAGCTCGTCCACGGTATAGCGCCAGGAGGGGCGGCTCCACAAGTGATGATGCGGATCGACGATGGGCCGCGCTGGGTCGAGGATGTCCTCGCGCACCAGCGCAAGCCACTGGTCGTGATCCACCATGGCTGTCAGTAGCCTTCCAGCACCCCGTAGCGGTCGCGGTGGTAGTTGGCGTCGCCGAAGGTCTGCTCGCACACTGCCTGCCGCTTGATGAAAAAGCCGATATCGAACTCGTCGGTCATGCCGATACCGCCATGCATCTGGATGCCCTCGCGGGAGACCAGGTGGTAGGTCTCGCCGACCTTGGTCTTGCACAGGCTCGCGAGCTTGGCGATCTCCTGCGCGTCGCGGCCTTCGTCCAGGGCCGTGAGCGCTTCGAGCACGCAGCTCTTGGACAGCTCCACTTCGCAGAACATGTTGGCGGCACGATGCTTGAGCGCCTGGAAGGTGCCGATCTTCACGCCGAACTGCTCGCGCTCCTTGAGATACTCCACCGTCCGCTCGAAGCATTCCTGGGTGCTGCCGAACATCTCAGCGCACAGCCCAATGCAGGCAATGTCGAGGGCCGGATCCAGCACGTCGGCACCGCCGCCCACCGCGCCAAGCACCGAGTCTGCACCCACACGCACACCCTTGAGTTCGATGTTCGCCGCGTTACGCGAATCCACCATGAAGGTGCGGGTGATGCTCACGCCGTCGCTGCCGGCGTCCACGAGAAACAGGGTAATGCCGTCACGGTCTTTGCTGTCGCCGGAGGTGCGCGCTGCCACGATCAGCTTGCCGGCGATGTGGCCGTCGAGCACGAAGGTCTTGGTGCCGTCGAGCACGTAGCCGTCGCCATCGGCCTTGGCCGAGGTGGCGATGTTGTACGGCGCGTGCCGGTGGGACTCTTCCAGCGCCAGTGCCAACAACAGCTCGCCGCCGGCCACCTGCGGCAGGAGCTCGGACTTCTGCGCGTCGCTGCCGCCCAGATTGATGAGCGTGCCGCCAACCCACACGGTGGCGTACAGGGGGCTTGCCAGCAATGTACGGCCGGTCTCTTCGGTGACCACCCCAAGGCCCTTGTAGCCGAAGGCTAGCCCGCCGTGCTCTTCCGCCCAGGGAATGCCGGCCCAGCCCAGCTCCACCATGGCATTCCAGGTGGCCTGATCGTAGCCCGTGGGGCTTTCCTCGTCGCGGAGCTTGCGAAATTGCTCGATGGGCGCCTGGTTGGTGCAGAAATCTTTGGCGCTGTCTTTGAGCATGTTCTGCTCTTCATTCAGGATCATCGGCATCCTGCGGTCCCCTCGTGTTCGTGCAAACCGGAAATCAAATCAGAGTCAGCCGGCGTTGTCCACGGCTGCCTGACGGCTGTAGAAGCCCTCGAACCAGGGTTGCCAGCCAGCGTCGTCTCGCACCTCCTCGAAGTATTGCCGCACCCTGCCGTCATCGAGCGGCGTCCAGGTGCCGCGGAACGTGCGCCGCTCGCCGGAGCCGGTGTAGACGATATGCCCTTCGAGCACCATGCCGGTGTCTGTAAGACCACCGCTGATGTCGATGATCGCGCCTGGCGACACCCACACCTGACGCCAGGCAGCCGCCACCGGATCGTAGAAGTTGTAGCTGCGGCCGGTGCTGCCCTGGGTACCCTGCCAGCGCTCCACGAGCACACACCCCTGCTCCTCACGGGAAATGCGGTTCTCGCCGGCCTTGCGGCCGTCTGCCATGTGCACGTTCCAGCTGCCGAGCCAGAAGTCGAACTGCCGGTAGGCTGTGCCCTGGCAGGGCGGTTCAGCCCCCGCCGCCGTTTCAACCCCCGCCGCCGTTTCAACCCCCGCCGCCGTTTCAACCCCCGCCGCGGCGCTACTCCACACGAGCGCCGCAACGATCCATACAACCGCATTACATTTCATACATCCTCCTCGCAGCGACCTGCTCACACATCTCCTACAGTACCGTCATCGCCATGGATGCCCGCGCAACGGCAACCGGAACAACGCTACTGCTCATGAACGCCAGAATTCAACGCTTCATCGTCGCTGTCTTCGCCTTGCTACCACTGGCGGCACACGCGCAGAGCGCCGCTGGAGAGCTCGCCACCGACAGCGTGCTGGCAGCATCTGGCGGCATCGCCACCCTCGTGGACCTTCTACCGTTCGTCATCGCCGCCGCTGGCATTGCCGGGCTGCTGCTCATTCGCAGGCAAACCCACTACCTGTAGCTCGCCAGCGC
>JAUIED010000262.1 GCA_030428905.1 Gammaproteobacteria bacterium | reverse complement strand
TGTCTATATAGCTCTCGCGGGTGCAGTCTTGAATGGCGTGTCCGGGGATACGATGTTCGCCGGTGTGCGGCTCTATTTCCGATATGTGCCACTGTTTCTCATTCCGTTTGCGTATGACTTCAGCGAGCGTGACTACCGATTTCAAATCGGATTCATCACCGCAATCCTGCTGCTGCAGGTCCCGGCGGCTGTCTGGGAGCGTTTTGTGCTCTACCGCCACCTGTTTACCGGTGATTACATTACCGGCACGCTCACGTCCTCGGCTTCGCTGGCGCTGATCGGTGCAAGCGCCGTCGTCTATGTGGTAGCGATGGTAACTGCCGGCCGTATGAAAATATCCACCGCGGTGGTGCTCAGCGTGTTGCTTCTTTTACCGCCCTCGCTCGCGGAAACGAAGATCACGCCCATTGTATTGTGCGTGGGACTGGCGGGGCTGCTATTTGCGAGGCGGAAGTTCCTGGATACCCGCAAGATGATTGCTGCCGGAGGAGTGGCGGCCCTGCTTCTGGTGGGATTCGTAGTGATCTATGACCAGCTGTACGCACGGGAGGATGGTTCTGGATATCTCGACTTGATGACGGACTCCGATCGTATGTTGGACAACTACAACATGCGTGGCGTCAAGGCGCTTCCGTTCTCCATACCCATTCGCGATCACGGATACATGATTGCCAAGGAAACGCCGAAGCTGAGCGAGGAGGTTCCGCAACTGGGCCGGGTGGACAGCATGAGCATGCCATTCTATGCATTGTTCCCCAATGAAATTGTGCACCTGATGCTGGGCTTAGGCATAGCCAATATGGATAGCAGTTTCGGTAGCGGTGGCGACTATCAGATCATTGAACAGGTGTATCACGGCGGGCACGTAACCATCTCGCATATGCTCTGGGAAACCGGAGTGCTCGGTACGCTGTTCTTTATCGCGCTGATTTTCGTGCTATTGCTGGATTCCTACCGAGTCTCACAAAGGGCCGGTGGGTATCTGCAGGTGTTGGCGGCGGCTCAGGTCGGATTGTCGGCCATCGCGTTGCTTTGCCTGATGTATGCCAATCTGCTGCACCTGCGTGAAGTCCTTTTGCTTTACCTTTACCTGTCCGCCGTCGTGCTGGCACAGGCCAGTCGGACTAACTCGGAGAAACCTCACAAGGGATTCCGGCTGGCTGTTTGAGCGGGATTCTACGCAACCGGGAGTGCTGCTTGGCGAATCTAGCTAGGCGCTGCTATTCTCGCACGCTCCAGCCATTGTTGAGGCCAGGTCGGGTAGCGTCTCGCGAGCTGTTCCAGCTCTGGCAGGAAGATCTCGGCGAGCAGCTGTGCGTGCGCCACCGGTACCGAGCGCCCGTGTGCGCTGGAGTTGACCTTGCCTTCTTTGCCGGCCGCCAGGTCGTTCGGTACGCTGCAGCCGAGAAACCTGCACAGTTCGCTTAGCAGTTGCTGTGGTCTGTGCTGGATGTCGTCGAAGAACAGGACCAGGAGTTGGGAAGGATTCACCACTTCCAGGTAGCGGTCAATGTTGCTGGCGTAGGCGCTAATCCGCAGGTTCTCTGTGCTCTGGTAGAACGCGGCATATTCTGATTCGATCACGGACTCAAATTTCCTTCCCGGATCTTTCACGAGTGCCTTGACTGCATGAGACCAAGCCCGTTCGATCGGATCCCTGATGATGTATACGAACTTCATGTCTGGGTTGATGGATAGGATTCTGCCGATCATGGGCGTTGACAGTAGCGAGTAGCTCGGCGTGATCTCGCCGCACAGCTTGCCGCGGGCCGAAGCGGCGGTAAAAAGGCGCTGGTACCATTCATCGGTCGCTGACCCCAAGAAGTAGCGCAGGTCCCAGGTCGGAGCGAATTCCGCGCGCTTAGAGCTGAGGCGGGAGGACAATCTGGGTGCGAAATGGGCAATCGTGCTACCTAACCGCGACTTCAAGTGTTTGCCGTATCGAAAGGACGAGCGCTCGACAGTTGGGTCCAGAACGTCGAAGTAGTGCACCTCTTTTACCGGAGGCATGAACACATCCGGGTGACGCGCTAGTACTTCGTAGACCCAGGTAGTGCCCGCTCGCGGGGCGCCGATGCCTAAAAAATGCGGCAGTTGGCCAATCATCGCTAGTCGGAATCCGCACTAGCAGAGGCCCTGGCTTCCGTAACAGCGCGCTCAATCTCTTTGATATTGCTGATGTAGTCGGCTGCCCTTTTGCGGGATTGCTGTTTCATCACGGCCTGTCCCCAGGCTACATCACGGCCATCACATGCTAGGAGGTTCAGTGCCCTTGTCGTCACCTCAACGGGTTGCTCCGCAAAGTCCTCGTAGACTACTTCGCAGTAGGGATTGCTGTTTGCGAGATCTCGCAGTCTCGAGTCGATCCAGTATTTTGCCGCCAAACGTCGTTTGGCTTCGGCCAGCGGTATGTGTACCTGTGTGTCGTCCGGGTAAGCCTTGCCGCTGAATGAGTCCGTCAACTTGGCGACATACTTGCTCTTGAGCCACTCCAGATCGTCCCGACGCCGGATGTGCAGGATGTGTACATCGGCGTGTGCCTCAAACCAGCGTAGATGACTCTCGAACCGATCAATGAGGAGCTTGACGGAAAACTTTGGGTGAAACAGCCATTTGTCGGTCGCTCCGAACAAGCGACGAAAACCTAGCCAAACTGTGTGTTCGTCCAAGGCACTTTGCATATGCTGTCGTTTTCGCGATGGAACGCCTGAAAATTCTGCCGAAAGAACGTTTTCCATGACGTGCACCTTGCGCAGGACGCCCCAGGATTCTGTGAGCTCCCATCCACACGCAACCTGTGGGTGCAGTGAAAGCTTTTCGGCGAAAGCGCTGGAGCCGGTGCGTTGAGTGCCCACGATCATGAATTGCCGGAAGTTGCCGTCCATCGCTCGATGTGACCAGAACCCAGAACGTGGAGCAATCATACCTTTTGTAGACAATCGCTGAGCTTCGAATTGTTCACAATTGCTGGAATCTCACGCCAGGGGTGGGGCAGTTCGGTAGTGTAATCCCCCCATTCGTAGCAGCGCTCAGAAGTAGAGAGTTTTAGGTTATCAAATCGACGTTTACGTCACTCCTGAGGCTTGATCGTATGGCCAACAGCTCCGATTGGGATCGGCCGGGGTCAAAGAGGAGTCCGCGCAGCGGAAGCTCATTGACCCCGGCCGAGCACAAGCGGATTCTGATGCCCGCGATCATGCCGCCATCGCCAGTTTCTGTTGCGGTGTGATACCGCCCAACCCCATATTGGGTCGCTCGTGGTTGTAACCCCACAGCCACTCAGTTGCAGTCTCCTGCGCGTGCTCGATGCTTTGGAACAGATGTTGGTTCAGCCACTCGTGACGAACCGTCCGGTTGAAGCGTTCGATGTAAGCGTTTTGCGTCGGCTTGCCAGGCTGGATGAACATCACCCGGATGCCATGCTGTTCGGCCCAGGTCTGGAAGTGGCCACTGCACATCTCGCTGCCGTTGTCGCACCGAATGATCTGAGGCGCGCCTCGCCACTCGATGATCTGATCCAAGCAGCGAGTGACCCGTTCAGCTGGAAGGCTGAAGTCCACTTCGATGCCTAAGCCCTCCCGGTTGTAATCATCTAGAACATTGAACGTCCGGAACTTCCGCCCGTCAGCCAACGCATCGTGCATGAA
Source organism: Gammaproteobacteria bacterium (assembly GCA_030428905.1). Classification (GTDB taxonomy): domain Bacteria; phylum Pseudomonadota; class Gammaproteobacteria; order Pseudomonadales; family Azotimanducaceae; genus SYFY01. Next base: position 963 of record JAUIED010000262.1, on the reverse strand, counting down.
GTCGATCGACCAGGTCTGGTTGATAGCCTTCGGTTCTTCGAGTGGGTCCGGCTGATTCCGCTGAAGACGACGCTTCGGCTTGATCCGTAGGTTTAACTCCAACTCGCAGTAAATCCGGTACACGCGCTTGTGGTTGTACGGTAGTTGCTGGACGTTGCGCAGGTACAGAAAGCACAGTCCAAAACCCCATCCGCGCTGCGCAACACTCAGACGCAGTAGCCAATCGGCGATGAGTGCGTTGTCGTCACTTAGCTTGGGCTGATACCGGTAGCAGGTCTGTGAGATCTGAAAGCTCTCGCAGGCCAGTCGAACCGACATGCCGTACTCTGACACGGCCTTCTTCGCCATCTCCTTGCGATGAGATGGCTTCACCACTTTTTTGTGATGGCCTCCTGCAGCACCTCGGATTTCAAGCGCTCTTCAGCGTACATCTTCTTCAGCCTAGCGTTCTCTTCCTCGAGTTCTTTCAGACGCTTCATGGATGAAGTATCCATGCCGCCGAACTTGGCCCGCCACTTGTAGAACGTTGCGCTGCTCATGCCGTGCTCGCGGCATAGGTCTGGAACGGGCACGCCTGACTCGGCCTGCTTCAGGATCGCCAGGATCTGGTGGTCGCTGTAGCGCGATTTCTTCATTGCAGAATCTCCCTTGATGGAAAATTCTACTTCTAAACACCGCTACTTTCCGGGGGGATTACAGTAGAGCTTCGAGTGGACAACGCGGACCGCAAATGCGGAACGAACTGGTCGGCGCGAGCAGCCGATCTCGCTGCTTCGTGATCAACTTTAACAGATGCGCGAGATCTTCCGGCACTGAGATTCACTGCATCGAGTAGCTTCTAGATCCACACGGTGACTGGAAATGTGCCTGAAACGCCCTGCGTCAGGGTGTTAGCCACGGTGTCCTGGTGTGGTGAGAAGTGCCCATGGACGTTTGAGTTCATGCTCGCCCACTGTTCATCTG
>JAUIED010000261.1 GCA_030428905.1 Gammaproteobacteria bacterium | reverse complement strand
CGACGCGGCGAAGAAGTTGATTTATCTGGCTTTGCGCGGCGTGGCGGAGAAGTGGAAAAATCCGCCGCCGTTCTGGCATCAGGCAAAGGCTGAATTTGCTATCCGCTTCGAGGAGCGGTTTATTATGGCGCGCGGGTGAGCGCGAACCTCGTGGTGCCAGTCAGCCACCGTCTGCCGCCATCCCTCCAGGAGATTCCCTTCGGGACTCCTCCTGGACCGATGTCGTCAACCGCTGGCAATGGTTTGTCACGAGGATCGCTCATGAACCAGGGAGGGAACTCCCTAACTTTTGAAAAGCAGCCCACACACAAAAATCCTGACACTCACGTAATCGGGCGCCGCACTTACCCACAGCCCAACGTCGCTTAGCGTTGGAGGGCTGACTCGTTGGGATATGGATAAGTGCTCCCAGCGAGCCAAACCACTCAGCCCATCCCAAACACCCACCACAGCAAGACCCTATCCGCCCCCAACCACCCGCCGGGGTTCTGGTGTCAAGGGCGTAGAGCGCAGCGTCCCTTGACACCAGAACCCCGGCAACCACCCTACGAGCAGGGATCGCCCCCAGGGCGAACCCTGCTCCCGGCGAGGGCGGGGCCCGGGGCAGAGCCCCGGCACTACCTATGCGCAACCCCATCCAACCCCGCCACCCCCTCCCAGACCTCTTCTCTTCCCTTCCCCTTCTCTTCTCTTCCCTTCCCGTTCCCTTCCCTTCCTCCTCCCCCACCAATCCCCTACCATGCCTGCAACGGAGAGAGGCCCACCCCATGAAATCGATTCAGCTCGCAACCGCCCTACTCACTCTATCCATCCTCACCGCCTGCTCCCCTCCACCCCCGGACCAGCCCAGCCTGCAAGTGCCAACCACCGAATCCGCCCAACCCTGGACCAATCTCGACGTCATCGACGGCCCGGACGACTTCCACTTCGCAGTCGTCACCGACCGCACCGGCGCACACCGCCCGGGCGTGTTCAAAGCCGCCATGCCGAAGGTTAACCTCCTGGCCCCTGCCTTCGTGGTAAGCGTCGGCGACCTGATCGAGGGCTACACGGAAAACGTCGAGCGCCTTCGCGAAGAGTGGGACGAGATCGACGCCTATGTCTCCGAACTCGACGCACCGTTCTTCTACGCCCCAGGTAACCACGACATGTCGAACGCTGTCATGGCGGAAACCTGGCAGTCGCGCTACGGACCCTCGTACTACCACTTCACCTACAAAGACGTGCTATTCCTCGTGCTCAACTCCGAGCTGTTCGAGATGGTAGGCCAGCCGAACGTTTCGCTGCCCGGCCCCTGGAAACAGGCCGATCAGATGGCGTTCGTCGAGAAAGTGCTGGCGGACAACGCCGACGCCCGCTGGACGATCGTGCTCACGCACCAGCCGCTGTGGGAGAACGAGCGCGTTCATTCTGACTGGCTGAAGGTTGAAGAGTTGCTCGGCGCGCGGAACTACACCGTGTTTGCGGGGCACCTGCACCGCTACAACAAGGTCGTGCGGCACGACCGCAACTTCATCACGCTGGCCACCACCGGTGGCACGAGTCCGCTGCGCGGGCCGCTCTTTGGCGAGTTCGATCAGGTGGCCTGGGTGCACATGCGCGCTGATGGCCCGCAGATTGCCAACATTGAGCTCGACGGCCTGCACACAGAGGATGTGGCCGACGCGGAAAGTCGCGCCACCGCTGAAGCGCTGGCAGCGGCTATTCAGATTGAAGCGCAGCTTGGCGATGCGCCCGTGTTCGAACAGGGTACCGCAACGGTTACCGTCACCAACCCCAACGGCGCGCCGCTGCACGTCGTGCCGGCCATTTCTCAGCCCGGCAACTTCCGCATCGAAGGGTTACAGCCGCTCTCCGTAGCGGCAAACGATTCGGCGAGCCTGCTGCTCAACCTCAATGGCAGCGAGGGGGTCGGCTACGGTGCCTTGCTGCCGGCGGCGGTTCGCTGGACGCTGACCACCGAAGTGGACGGCGCGCCCGTGCAGTTTGAGAGCCGCAGCGCCGTGATGCCGCTCACCATGCATCAGATTCCCGTGGTGGATGCCGCACCCACCATCGACGGCAATCTGGACGACTGGCCAGGGCTCAAGTTCGTAGCGCGCAGCCAAGGCGATGTCGCGGCTGCCGCCACGCGTCCGGAAGACGTGTCGTTCGCCTTCTCCGTGGCCCAGGACGACGATTGGCTGTACCTGGCGGTAGACGTCACCGACGACGCCGTCGTGGCAGACCCGAACAAGCTGGCCCGCGACCAGGACAGCATCGTCGTGCACATCGACCCGCGCGCTCCGGCCTTGCGCGATGCCAGCATGGGCATCGGCGAAGCCGTGCTCGGCGGCACCCTGGCCGCTGGCGTGATGAACATCTTTGCGCTGGGCGAATCGCCGCCCGACCGGCTCCTCGGCTTCATGCAGGAAACCGCAGAGGCCAGCAACAGTCAGATCGTGCGCACCGACACCGGCTACCGGTTGGAGCTGGCGATACCGCACACGCTGATTGACGGCAAATCAGAGAACGGCCGATGGGAACAGGCGCGTATCATCGTGCGGCTGTACGACCTGGATCCGGGCGATCACGCGCCGATGCAGTTTCACTGGCAGCCGGACCGCTTCGGCAACGCACCGCTGGCGGGCACGCATATGTTCTCGCGAGGCTAGCGAAGCGGTTTTCGGAGCAGCTCGACCTTGCGCAGCCGACCGTTTTCGAAGCGCAACAGGCGGCGGAAGCGGTTGTCGCCGAGGTCGTAGAGCCACTCGTCCACGTACACCGGCACGCCTTCGTAGAGAAACTCCACGCGACGGTCTTCGTAAACCGCCTCACCGCACCGCTCGATCACCTCATAGGGCGTGAGACCTCGCGCCACGAGCCGACCCTCGCAGCGCAGGTCCCCAGCGGTTGCCGGCAGGGCAAATAGAAGGCTGAGCAGAAGAAACGCACGCATGCGGTGAGGCTCGCACGGCGCAACTGAATCTTCCATGAACACCGATTACAATGCCGGCTCGAGGAGAGGGGAAAACATGTCCAACCGCGACTACTGGCGCGCCAACCTGCGCCTTACGGCCATTCTCATGATCATCTGGTTCGTGGTGTCCTACGGCTTCGGCATCCTGCTGGTGGAGCCGCTCAATGCCATTCCGCTCGGCGGCTTCAAGCTCGGTTTCTGGTGGGCCCAGCAGGGCGCGATCTATGTGTTCGTGGTGCTGATCTTCGTGTACAGCGCATTGATGAAGCGCATCGACCGCCGCTACGGCGTATCGGACGACGATTGATGGACACTCAAACCCTCACCTACCTCTTCGTCGCGGCGAGCTTTGCGCTGTACATCGGCATCGCCATCTGGTCGCGCGCCGGTTCCACCAACGACTTCTACGTGGCTTCCGGCGGTGTGCACCCCATTGCCAACGGCATGGCCACCGCCGCCGACTGGATGAGTGCGGCGTCGTTCATCTCCATGGCCGGCATCATTGCCTTCATGGGTTACGACGGCACCGTCTATCTGATGGGCTGGACCGGCGGCTACGTGCTCCTGGCACTGTTGCTGGCGCCGTACCTGCGCAAATTCGGCGAGTTCACCGTGCCGGATTTCATCGGCACCCGTTACTACGGCAATGTCGCTCGCACCGTGGCGGTGATCAGCCTGATCCTCATCTCGTTCACCTACGTCGCCGGTCAGATGCGCGGCGTGGGAATCGTCTTTTCCAACTTCCTGAATGTGGACATCACCACCGGCGTGGTGATCGGCATGGCGGTGGTGTTCGTCTACGCCGTGCTCGGCGGCATGAAAGGCATCACCTACACCCAGGTGGCGCAGTACTGCGTGATGATCTTTGCCTACCTCGTGCCGGCAATCTTCATCTCGCTGCTCATCACCGATAACCCGGTGCCGCAGCTGGGCCTGGGCGCGACAGTGGCCGACGGCTCCGGGTTGAGCGTGCTCGACAAACTGGACAAAACCCTGGTGGAGCTCGGCTTCGGCCCGTATACGGCGGGCAACAAAGACACCATCGACGTGTTCGCCATCACGCTCGCGCTGATGGTCGGCACTGCCGGCCTGCCGCACGTGATCGTACGCTTCTTCACCGTACCGAAGGTGTCTGACGCACGCCGCTCCGCCGGCTGGGCGCTGCTGTTCATCGCCGTGCTCTATACCACCGCACCGGCGGTAGGCGCGTTTGCGCGGCTGAACTTCATCGACACGGTGCACGACAAGCCCTACGTGCAGATCGACGACTGGTTCAAGAACTGGGAAGACGTAGGCCTCATCGCCTGGCTCGACAAGAACGGCGACGGTCGCGTGCAGTACGGCGCCGGCGCACCGTTCGAAGGCCGCCCGGAGTTCACCGGTGCCCTGGCGGACAGCGGCGCGCGAGGCCTGGCCAACGCACCCACGCCGGACGCCAACGAAGTGTATGTTGATCGCGACATCATGGTGCTCGCCAATCCGGAGATTGCCCAGCTGCCCGGCTGGGTGATCGCACTCGTCGCCGCAGGCGGGCTGGCAGCCGCCCTGTCCACAGCCGCGGGCCTGCTGTTGGTGATCTCCACCTCCATCTCTCACGATCTCATCAAGAAGACCCTGGCACGGGACATATCCGACCGCCAGGAACTCACCTACGCGCGCATCGCCGCCGCCTCCGCCATCGCCAT
>JAUIED010000260.1 GCA_030428905.1 Gammaproteobacteria bacterium | reverse complement strand
ACGATGCCGGAAAGCTCGATTTCTCGAGCATTCAGCGGCTGTACTCGCGTGATATCTAGGCGAAAGATCTAGCGGAAAGTTCTAGCCGAACATCTCCTTTGACATAGCAAAAAGGTCGGCAAGCTCGGAAAGGGTCTCATGTGCCTGCGCGGCACTGAGGCCCAGGCGATCGAAGGCGGAGACGTTGGCCCAGTCGAGCTTGGTAAGGGGGTGGTCTGTGTCTACCACCGATTGGAGCATCGCTACCTGCACGATGTCCGTGTAGTCCACGCTCTCCGCTTTGCGGTGGAAGTCTGCGAACTGCGACGGCACAACACTCAGCTCCCTTGGGAAGTGCCAGTGCTCCAGAATCATGGTGCCCAGCGGGCCTTGAACCTGCTCTATCACCCGATCGAGGGTTTCCTCATCGGCGATGAGATCATCGTGTTCTTCGGCGAATGCCAGCACCGGCAGCGCGCCGATGCTGTGCGTGAGGGCTGCAAGCGCTGCCTGGTCGGGCGGCAGTTTGGTCAGGCTCGAGGCGAGCACGCTGGCGATGCCGGCCACATCCGTGGCGTGGCTCCAGATCTGCCGCATTTTTGTATCCACCATGTCGGACGTGGCCTGGAACATGTGCTTCATGGCGAGTCCGGTAGCCAGATTCGCAGTGTACGGCACGCCCATGCGGCCGACCGCCATGTTGATGTCATCGATGGAGGCTGCGCCACGAAATGCCGGAGAGTTCGACACGCGGATGACCTGGGCGGAGAGGGCCGGGTCTCCGGCGATTACCGCAGCGAGCTGCATCACCGAAACATCGGGATCTTCCGCGGTGTCGCGAATGCGCAGAGCGACTTCCGGCAGCGTCGGCAGGTCGAGTTCGTCCTTCGCCGCCGCTTCGGTGAGCTCGGCGCGTATCTCTTCAGCTAGGTTTGACATGATCCATCCGTGGGAGGGCTGAAAAGAGTATAGACGGCTTCCCGGATCGCTCCGGTGCGGTAGCTGTCGCAATGTGACCGGTTTCTAAGTCCCGACCTTTCGTACCGCCAGATAGCCTGCCTTCGATACCAGGACCACATCTGCGTCGTCGCTTTCGGGCGCTCCTTCCAGCGCCTGCAGGCGCCGCTTTACCTCGCCCCGGTGTTGCGCGCGTGCCACCACCTCCTGGCCCAGGTAGCAGCCCTTGCTGAACGACACCGCACCCGCGTCCGTCAGCCCCAGCATCTGCGGCAGGTGGCGTTCACTGCTGGTGCTGTCCACCAGCGTGATACGCGCGGCGTACAGGTGCGCCAGCAGGGCTTCAGTCGCGTCGCCTTCCGCGCCAGGCAGGCTTACGAATGCGAGTTCCGGGGTGAGGCGGTAGCCGATGGGGTCTTCCACGACGACGGCGGCGGTCTTGGCAAACCGCAGGTAGGGGGCGAGGAAGTCCATGGCCCGTTCGGCCAGGCTTGCGTGCAGCACCCAGTCGATGCCTTCGTCCGTGCGCTGCACCCAACCGCTGGCGACCACGCGGCCCTTGATGTTGCACAGCGCGGTGAGTTGCCAGCGATCCGTCAGGGCGGTGGTATCCGTGGTGAGGTATCCCTGCAGAAACTTTTCGGCATCCGCGCCGATGAAACGGATCATGGCCAGCGCGTGTGATGGGTGCATGGTGTCCAATGGGCTCTGCTGCCTGGGTGACGTCATTGCAATACTCAACCGTATCCGCCGCGCTGAGTAAAGAGGGCGCTACGACACCACCGAGCCGCCGTCACAGGTGATCACCTCGCCCACCGTAAAACCGGAGGCTTTGCTGGCGAGAAAAATGGCCAGCCCCGCAATGTCTTCGGCGCGCCCCACCCGCCCGCGGGGATTGCTGCGGCCGACGGTGTCCCAGTCGGTGTTCTCCGTGTCACCGCCGCCGCCAACGCCGGTGCTGAGCATGTAGGTTGGAAATGGTCCGGGTGCGATGGCATTGACGATGATGTTGCGCTTGATCAGGTGCGCGGCCAGCACGTGGGTGAGGTGGTGTATGGCGGCTTTCGAGGGCCCGTAGGAGAAGTTGTCGAACACCGGCGTTTTGATGCCATCGATAGAGCCCACGTTGATGACCCGTGCCGGTTCGTCGAACGTGGCGGCTGCTTCCAGCTCCGGCAGCAGCCGCTGGGTGAGAAAGAACGGACCTTTGACGTTGGTGTTCATCACCTTGTCCCAGCCGATTTCCGGAAACTCCTCGATCGGCGCGCCCCAGGCGACGCCTGCGTTGTTGATGAGCACGTCCAGACGCTGCTCGCGGCTGCGGAATGCTTCGGTGAATGCATCGATACCCTCGAGGGTCGACATGTCTGCGGGCAATGATGCGCAGAAGCCTCCGTAGGCTTCGGCGAGCCGCGCAGCGGTGGCGTCGCAGGCGGCGGCTTTGCGCGAGCTGATGTACACCCGCGCGCCGTTGGCGACGAAGCCCGCGGCGATCATCTCGCCGATGCCGCGGGAACCGCCGGTGATGACCACGACCTTGTCTTTGACCGAAAACAGATCCTGCACGTGTTGTCTCTCCGTGGGTTATCCAAATGACTGCCGCACGATACCGGGCAAGGCGGTGTTCGTCATGGTTCCAGTGCGTGAGCGCGTCGACATCGAACCGCCCTGCTCCTTGACTTCGACTAGAAAAAGGGAAAAAATTCCCTAATTCACTCAGCAGGCCCTCTGGTGCGCGAACCCACCACCTCCAGCTTCGAGACAGCAAACCGCGGATCTCCCCGGCGAGGAGGGCTGGCCAGCCTGCTTTGGCTGGCCGTGGTCCTTGGCGGTGCGCTCGCGCTGGGCTGGCTCCTGGATGGCCAGCACTTCGCGGACATGTTTGAGCAGGCTGCGCGTCTGGATGTGTGGGTGGTACTCGTCGGGATCGTGCTGTCGCTGCTGAACTATGGCGGCCGATTCCTGCGTTGGCAGCAGTTTCTCGGCGCGCAAGGGTGGGTGATTCCCCGGTTGCGGCATCTGTTGATCTACACCGCTGGTTTCGCGTTGACGATGACGCCTGCCAAAGCGGGCGAGCTGGTGCGCCACGGCTGGCTGCGTCAGCACGGGGTGCCCATGACCGCTACGGCGGCGGTGTTGGCTGCGGAGCGCTTGCTGGACGTGGTGGTGCTCGCGCTGCTCGCGTTGTTCGTGGTGGCTTCCACTACCCAGTTCGCGGGCTGGGGTGGCGTGCTCGTCGCGGTTTGCGGCCTGGCGATGGCGCTGCTTGTGCTGGCTCCGCGTGGGCTGCCTCTGGTGCGTCCGTTTCTCCAGGGCATGCCGCGCCTGGATACGCTGCTCGCGACGGTCGGGGAGGCCTTGTCTGTGCTGACACCCGGGATGTTGCTTTCCGGCTTGCTGCTCGGCGCCGCGGCGTGGGCCTGTGAAGGGGCTGCGCTGTGGTTGATTCTGCACAACCTGCTGCCTGGCGCGGCACCGCAGCTCCTGGCGGTGCTCGGTATCTACGGTTTGTCGCTCATCGCTGGAGCGGTTTCTCTGCTGCCCGGTGGCGTAGGCGCTGCGGAAGTGACGCTGTCTGCCGGCCTCATCTGGCTCGGCGTGGATACCCAGACTGCCATCGTTGCGGCCCTTGTCTGTCGTTTGATCACGCTCTGGTTTGGCATCGCGGTGGGGTTCGCTGCGGCCGCCTGGCTGGGTTGGCCTGGGAGGCGCGCCGATGTCTGATACGGTTCTGGTGGTGGATCTCGACGGCTCGCTGTTGCGCTCCGATGCGTTGCTTGAATGCATTGCCCGCGTGGCAGCGTCGAAACCCTGGTTGCTGCTCGCCATGCCGCTGTGGCTTCTGCGTGGGCGCGCCTATCTCAAAGCGCGACTCGCTCAGGCGGCGGACCTGCAGTGTCGGCTGTTGCCGTTTCGGGGAGACGTGCTGGCGCTGGTTGCCCGGGCGCGGGAAGAGGGACGCACAACGGTGCTCGCTACCGCCAGCGACAATCGTGTAGCCGAGGCGGTGTCGGCCACGCTGCGGGTGTTCGATGCGGTCATCGCCAGCGACGGTTCTGCCAACGTCAAGTCGGCGCGCAAGCTGGCAGCCATCGAGCAGTACTGCAACGGGCGTGCCTTCGACTACGTGGGCGATGCCAGCGCCGATCGGCCGATCTGGCAGGCGGCTCGTCGTGCCTACGTGGTCAGCGCGCCGCAGGAGTTGCGTCGGTTGCAGCGGCGCCAGGTTGCTGCGCTGGCGCTCGATGAGTCGCGGCCCTCGCTGCTGGCGCTCCTGGCGCGGGAGTTGCGCGTATGGCAGTGGAGCAAAAACATGCTGGTGGCGGTTCCAGCGCTGTTCGCGGGGCAGCTCGCCAGCCCACAGAGCTGGCTGCCACTGCTGGCGGCGTTCGCAGCGTTCTGCCTCGTAGCATCCGGCATCTATCTGCTCAACGATCTGTTGGATCTGGAGGACGACCGCGCGCACGGTAGCAAGCGCGCGCGTCCGTTGGCCTCGGGGCATCTGGATCTGCGTTGGGGAATTCTCGGGGCTCCGGCATTCGTGGCTGCGGGTTTCGTGCTTGCCTATCTTGCGATGCCGGCGGAGTTTCTTGGTTGGCTCGCCGGTTACGCTGCTTTGAATCTCCTCTACAACTTCCACATCAAACAGGTGGCGGTGCTCGACGTCCTGGCCCTGGCGTTGCTGTACACGCTGCGCCTGATCGCTGG
>JAUIED010000046.1 GCA_030428905.1 Gammaproteobacteria bacterium | reverse complement strand
CCCAGGAGATCATGGAATCGCTGGACGCGGCCAAGATCGAGTTCGAAAACGCCCGGCGAGCGGGTGACCTGGCGCGCATGTCCGAGCTTCAGTACGGCACCATTCCGGAGCTGGAGCGGGCGCTCGCACGGTCATCGGATGTCGGCGAGCAGGAAAACAGACTCCTGCGATCGAGCGTCAGCGAGGAAGAAATTGCAACGGTCGTGGCCAAGTGGACTGGCATTCCCGTGGACAAGCTGCTCGAAGGTGAGAAAGAAAAACTCCTGCACCTGGAAGACGAGTTGCACCAGCGGGTGATCGGGCAGGACCAGGCGGTGAGCCTGGTGGCGCAGGCCGTGCGACGTTCTCGCGCTGGCCTCGCAGACCCCAACCGACCGAACGGATCGTTCATGTTCCTGGGCCCGACCGGCGTCGGCAAAACGGAACTGTGCAAAGCGCTTTCGGTGGTGCTCTTCGATAGTGAGGAGGCGCTCATTCGCATAGACATGAGCGAGTACATGGAGAAGCATTCCGTTGCCCGCCTCATCGGTGCACCTCCGGGGTATGTGGGGTATGAAGAGGGCGGCATGCTCACCGAACAGGTGCGCAGACGACCGTATTCGCTCATCCTGCTCGATGAAATCGAAAAGGCACACCCGGATGTGTTCAACGTGTTGTTGCAGGTGCTGGACGATGGACGGCTCACCGACGGCCATGGACGCACCGTGGACTTTCGCAACACCGTGCTGGTAATGACCTCAAACCTGGGTTCGGAAGCCATACAGACTCTGACGGAGGAGGGCGACTACGATCGCATCCACTCCACGGTGATGGGCGTGGTCGGGCAGCATTTCCGGCCGGAGTTCATCAACCGGGTGGACGACATCGTCGTGTTTCACCCTCTGTCGAGGGAACACATGCGGGCCATCGCCGACATTCAGCTTTCGCTGCTGCGTAGACGGTTGGCGGAGCAGGATCTCGACATCGAGGTGGAGGAAGCAGCCTGGTCGCTGCTGGTGGAGGAGGGCTACGACCCGGTGTACGGGGCGCGGCCGCTCAAGCGTGTGCTGCAGAAGCGTCTGGAGAACCCGCTCGCCAGCAAGCTGCTCGGTGGGGAGTACCTGCCTGGCAGTACGATCCGCGTCGCCGTAGAGAACGGCGAGTTGACGTTCCGCTAACGGTCACTAGCACAAAACTGCTAACGGCCCGAGAAATGCGGTTCGCGCTTTTCAGCAAAGGCGCGAACCGCTTCGCGATGATCCTCGGTGCTGCGGGTTTTCAGCAGCCGATCCGCTTCGCGATCGATGGCCGTCCAGTGATCGATATCGAGCGCTTCGTCGAGGTTGTCTTTGATGTAGGCCAACGCCACGCCAGGGCCCTGCGCTAACTCACGGGCTCTGGCAAAGGCGGCCTCCTGAAGCTGGTCATCTTCAACCAGCCAGTTGATCAGACCCAGTCGCAACGCTTCGTCAGCGCCAACCCGCCGGCTGGTCAGCATCAACTCCCGCGCGGTCGCCGGCGGAACGACCCGGCTCAATAGCCAGGCGATGCCGTAGTCGCCTGACAAACCGATGCGGGCATACCCGGTAGTGAGAAAGGCACTCGTCGCTGCCATGCGCATATCACAAGCCAGCGCAAGCGCCATGCCCGCACCCGCAGCAGCACCTGGAAGCGCTGCAAGCGTCGGTTTGCGCAAGGCGCGGAGCGCGCCGCCTATGGCGCGATGGCGCGCCTGCAAATCGCGAAAAGCCTGTTCGTGTGTGCTCCTGGGTGCCTGCTCATCCCTACGCGCACCCATGGCCTTCACATCGCCCCCGGAACAGAATGCCTTGCCTGCGCCGGTCAGTAGCACCGCGCCCACATCGTCATCCTCGCCGGCCCAGCGGATCACGCGGCCGAGTGCCGCTGTGAGCTCCGGCGCCAGAGCATTGCGCGCTTCCGGACGGTTGAGGGTGATGACGGCGACTCGGTCGTTGAGCGCTACGTTCAGCAGCGCGGTATCGGAGGCGAATTCGGGCATGATCGTTACCACAGGGCCAATAGCTGTTTGCCGACATTCGCACCACGAAACAACCGCAATAGTGTTTCGGGAATATTGTCAAAGCCTTGCTGAATGTCCTCGCGACAGCGGATTTCGCCCTGATCGAGCCAGGTCCGCAGGCGCGCTCGCGCAGCTTCGTACTCGCGTTCATAGCCATTCAGCAGGAAGCCTTCCATGCGCGCCTGTCGGAAGACAATGTTGAAGTAATTCGCTGGGCCTGCCGGTTTGGCCTCTTCGTATCGCGCGATGCCACCGCAAATCACCACCCGGGCACCGGTGTTGATGCGTGCGAGGGTATCATTCAGGGCCTCGCCACCGACGTTGTCGAAGAAGACGTCCACGCCGTTGGGGCAGAGTTCCGCCAGCCGCGTTTTGATGCGTTCATGCTTGTAGTCGATGGCCGCGTCGAAACGCAGCTCATCGGTCAGCCACGCGCATTTCTCAGCACCGCCCGCGGTGCCCACCACCCGGCAACCGGCGATGCGCGCGATCTGCCCGGCCACCGAACCCACGGCCCCTGCGGCGCCGGATACGACCACCGTGTCGCCCGCTTCCGGGCAACCCACACGCAGCAACCCGAAATAGGCGGTCAATCCCGTGCTACCGAGTACACCCAGGTAATCGGTGGCATGGTCCGGGTCGTCCACTCTGCCCAACTCCCGAGCGGGCAGGGTGGCGTACTCCTGCCAGCGTAGGTTACCGATAACCAGGTCGCCGACGGCAAACGCGTCGCTGCGGCTCTCCACCACCTCGCCAATGCCCCTTGCGACCATGACGTCGCCCACCGTGTTACCACCGGCGTACCCGGCGATGTTCTCCATCTGGCCTTTCTGCGACGGGTCGAAGCTCAGCCATCGCGTGCGCACGCGTACCGCACCATCGACGAGCGGCGCGAGGTCTACCTCGTTGTGCGTGAAGTCACTGAGCGCGACTGCGCGCCCACGCGGATTGCCGTTGATGAGCCACTGTCTGTTCTTCATGGGTTGGCCGAGAGAAATTGGGGTTGTGGTTATAGCGGGAGAGCCCCCGGCAAGCAACTGGATGTATTGTATGTATATACAGTGTGTGCTATTTTTCGACTATCGAACGCATGGTGGAGATCACTATGTCCCGGCAGCAGAATTCATCTCGTGGAAAGTCAAACGTTGTTGGCGCAAAACCCAACGAGACGCTGTGGTTGTTTGCGGAGTTTGCGGATGCGGCCAACGATGCGACTCCTACCGAGGCCACTCCCAACAAGCAAGACGCGCCGCCGCCGGAACAAGCGCTCGAAGCCACCGCCGCGGACCCGTTGCACGCAGCACAACTGCTCGCTCGAAAGATGCCGTATCTCCCCAGGCGAAAGGGCGAACGGGAGCGCGCTGGCCACGCGATTTTCCAACTGCTTCTGGCCTCCCTGCATCGGGAAGACCGCGCCGCCTGACCCTCTTCAGAATCGCCTTCAGCGGGCTTGAATCTGTGAAGCGGGTCCGGTTACCGTGCGGCCTTGCACGTAGGATGAGTGCCAATCTCTTCGAGTGGGCAAGTGACAGGACAGCACGTGATCAAGAAGTGTTTATTCCCCGTAGCCGGATACGGGACGCGATTTCTACCGGCAACAAAAGCCATGCCCAAAGAGATTCTTCCTGTTTTGGACAAGCCACTTGTTCAATACGGCGTCGAAGAAGCCGTTGAAGCGGGCCTGAAGGACATCTGCTTCGTCACAGGACGCGGCAAACGCGCCATTGAAGACCACTTCGATGTGAGCTACGAGCTGGAACACCAGATTGAAGGCACCGGCAAAGAGCGCATGCTGGACGGCATTCGCAATCTTATCTCCCAGTGCACCTTTTCCTACACACGCCAGATCAACATGCGTGGCTTGGGCGATGCGATTCTCACCGGCCGCACCATCGTCGGCGATTCACCGTTCGCGGTGGTGCTCGCGGATGACCTGTGTTTCGGCGATACCGCCGGCGTGCTCGCGCAGATGGTCAAACTCTACAATCAGTTTCGTTGCAGCATCGTCGCCATTGAGGAGGTACCGCACGATCAGGTATCGAGCTACGGTGTGATAGACGGTGAGGCACTGAGCGACCGGCTGATTCGTGTGACGGACATGGTGGAGAAGCCTTCGCCGGAGGAGGCTCCCAGCAACCTGGCGATTATCGGCCGGTACATCCTCACGCCGGATATCTTCGACATCATCGAGAACACTGAACCCGGCAAGAACGGTGAGGTACAGATCACCGACGCGCTGCTGCGCCAGGCGAAAGAAGGCTGTGTAATCGCCTACAAATTCGAAGGGCGCCGGTTTGACTGTGGCTCGGTATCGGGATTTGTCGACGCGACCAACTACTGCTTCGAAAAGTACAAAGCCAGAGTCTGACAGGGGCGCCGCGCGGGGTGCGGCTGCAGGGCGGAATTGGGAGGGATATGCACGAATTTGTGGCAAAAGCGCTGCGTGATCGCCCGTGGCAAGCAGTGACACTTGAGCGGCCGCAGCCTCTGGAGGCGTTGCCCACACCCGCGCTGGTGCTCGATCGAGCAGCGTTTGAAGCCAACCTCACATCCATGCGCGACCACCTTGCCGCCCACGGCAAGGTGGCTCGCCCGCATGCCAAAACGCATAAGTGCCCAGTCATCAGTCACACACAGATGCAGGCTGGGGCCGTAGGAATCTGCGTGGCCAAAGTCGGCGAAGCAGTCGCACACGCGGCAGCCGGCGTGCAGCAGATACTCGTTACCTCGCCTGTTACGCATCCGGGAAAGATCGCTGTGCTTGCGAGCGTTGCACGGCAGATCGACGGGTTGGACCTGGTTGTCGATAGCATCGTTGGGGCAGAGCTGCTGCGCAAACACTGGCCCGGTGATGCGCGCCTGGGTGTACTTCTGGACGTGGACGTTCAGATGGGGCGCACCGGCAACCACAGCGCAGAGTCGTTGCGGCGGATACGCGAGACGTTGGCGGACGAGGCAAGATTTCACTGCAAGGGCTTTCAGCACTACGCCGGCAACTTGATGCATATCGCTTCATACACCGAGCGGCGTGAACGTTCCCTCGCTGCCTGGGAGCAGGCGCTGGCCCTGACCGCGGATGTCTTCGATGCTACACCCGAGGTTATTACAGGCTGCGGCACCGGCACGTTCGACATCGACGTGGCGATAGAGCAGATCACCGACCTGCAGGTTGGCAGCTACATATTCATGGACCGCGAGTACGTGGAGATCGAAGGGCGGGACAGCCCGACCCTCAACGCGTTCACGCCGAGCCTGAGCGTTGCCTGCACCGCCATCAGCGCGCCGACCGAGTTCGGTGTGACCGTCGATGGTGGGTTCAAGGCCTTCGCTTCGGATTCCGTTGCCCCGTTGCCGTTGGACCTGCCGGACGCAAAGTTTCGCTTCGCCGGCGATGAGCACGGGGTGGTGCTGCGAGGGAAGGGTGATCAGGAACCATTGTTGGGGCGCGTGCTCTCCTTTATGGTGCCGCACTGCGACCCTACGGTGAACCTGCACGATGTCTATTGGGTGCGGGACGCCGATGGTCTGGTGCGGGAAATTTGGCCGATTACCGCACGGGGTGCGGTGTGGTAAGTCGGCTGGTCGTTATCTCGGAGGGATAAACAGGTGCTCGAAATTGTGCAATCCGGCGGTTGGCTCATGGTGCCGATCCTCCTTTGCAGCGTCATCGCTGCGGCCATCAGCGGCGAGCGGCTCTGGTCGCTGCAGCGCAAGCGGGTTCTGCCGAACAACCTGTTGCCGCAGACCTGGACGATGCTCAAGAACAACGACATGGATTCCCAGAAGCTGCGCGAGCTGCGCAGCGGCAGCGCGCTCGGCTCCGTGTTTGCCACCGGCATTGCCAACGCCCGGCGCGGTCGAGACGTTATGAAGCAGGCCATGGAAGAGGCGAGTTCCCAGGTCAGCCATGAGCTCGAGCGATACCTCACGGCACTTGGCATCATCGCCTCCATCGCACCGCTGCTCGGCCTGCTCGGTACCGTGGTGGGCATGATCAAGGTGTTTACCGAACTCATGAGCGAGGGCGCGGGCAACGCCAATCTGTTGGCCGGCGGTATCTCCCAGGCACTGATCACGACAGCGGCCGGGCTTTCCGTAGCCATTCCAGCGCTCATGTTTCACCGGTTTTTTCTACGTAGAGTGGATGAGCTGGTGGTCAGCATCGAGCAGGAAGCCGGAAAGCTTGCCGACATCATGCACGGCGACGCCGAAGACCCGAGGCTGTAGAGACTAGCGTGGCGAAAAAACATCGTGGCAGGCACGAAGCGTCTGTGGAGCTTACGCCGCTTATCGACGTGGTGTTTCTGCTGTTGATCTTCTTCATGGTGTCGACGGAGTTCATCCGCGAGACGGAACTGAAGATCGACTTGCCGGAAGCGAGCGGCAACCCGCCGCAGGCACCGGACGAGATCATAGAGGTGACGGTTGACCGGGCGGGCGATTACGCCGTAAATGGCAAGTTGCTGCTCAACAATGAGATCGAAACTCTGGTGCGCACGCTCAGCGAGGCAAAACTCCGGTACGGCGCCGACTCACGGCTGATCATCACGGCCGACGCAAATACCGCCCACCAGGCGGTGGTGCGCGCCATGGATGCTGCGGGACAGGTGGGGCTCGTGCACATCAGCATCACGACCAAACATCCCGAGGGGCAAGAGCCCTGAGCGAGACGACGGTGTCTGCAGCAGCCCCGGAACCGGACGAGCAGGCACCGGCGGGCGGCGACTGGCCAATCTACAAGCGCCTGCTGACGTACGTCCGACCTTACTGGCTGCTGTTCGCAGTGGCAGTACTGGGCTTTCTCATAGGCGGTGCGGCGGAAGCGTACTTCACCAACATCGTCAAGGACCTCATCGACACCTGGGGGGCCGCGGATCTGAACGCCGCATGGAGCATTCCGGTAGCGATGTTCCTCGCCGCTCTCGTGCGTGCCTTCGGCGCCATCCTGGGAGAGGCGCTGCTTTCCATGGTCAGCTTCAACGTGGTCTATAACCTTCGCGTGCAACTATTCGACCAGCTGCTCGACATGCCAAGCCGCTACTTCGATGCCAGTACGCAGGGCCATCTGGTCTCAAGGCTCACTTTCAATGTCGCGCAGTTGCGCGATACGGGCACCGATGCCCTCAAAACCATCGTCGAGGATGGCATCAAGCTGGTGGTCTACTTCGGTTGGATGCTGTTTCTGAGCTGGGAACTAACGTTGATTTTTGTGGCTGCGGCGCCGTTG
This sequence comes from Gammaproteobacteria bacterium, assembly GCA_030428905.1. Classification (GTDB taxonomy): domain Bacteria; phylum Pseudomonadota; class Gammaproteobacteria; order Pseudomonadales; family Azotimanducaceae; genus SYFY01. The sequence goes on along the minus strand of JAUIED010000046.1, from coordinate 24,014 downwards.
CTCGCGGCTGTTGTAATGTTCGCCAGCCGTCGCTTCCGTCGCATCAGCAAACGCATACAAGGCTCCATGGGCGATGTCACCCACGTCGCCAGCGAGGCGGTCAACGGTTACCGCGTGGTCAAAGTCTACGGCGGCGAAGGTTACGAACGAACGCGTTTCAACCGAGCCAGCCGCGTCAATCGCCAGCAGAGTATGAAGATGGCGGTGACGAAGGTGTTCAGCACTCAGGTGAACGAAACCCTGGTGGCGCTGGCCATTGCCTTGCTGGTGTTGTTTCTTTTTCAGAGCGGTATCGGTTCGGAAATGACCAAGGGCGAAGTGGTGCAGTTTCTGTCCCTGGCGGGTCTCCTGGCGCGTCCAATTCGCAAGTTGTCGGATGTCAACGCCAAGCTGCAGCGCGGCCTTGCTGCGGCAGAGGATGTGTTCAGCCAGCTCGATGAGCAGGTAGAGATAGACCCCGGTACTGTCGAGTGTGAACGCGTGCATGGTCGCATCGAGTTCCGCGACGTGCGTTTTTCCTACCAGCGCAGCAAGGAGCCGGTACTCAAAGGTGTGTCGCTCACGGTGGAGCCGGGACAGACCGTGGCGTTGGTCGGTCGCTCCGGCAGTGGCAAGAGCACAATTGCCAGTCTGATTCCGCGCTTCTACGACATTGATTCCGGTGAGATCCTCATCGACGGCACGCCTATCCAAACCTACAAGCTGAGAGCCTTGCGCGATCAGATCGCCCTGGTCAATCAGCAGATCACCCTGTTCAACGACACACTGGCGAGAAACATTGCCTATGGCGGGCTTGCAAAGGCAAGCCAGGAAGCCATCGAAGAGGCAGTGGAGCGGGCCCACGCTACCGAATTCATCAATCATCTTCCGGAAGGGCTGGACACCATTGTTGGCGATAACGGCTTGCTGCTGTCCGGCGGCCAGCGCCAGCGGGTGGCGGTTGCCCGGGCCTTGCTGAAAGACGCACCGATTCTCATCCTCGATGAAGCGACATCCGCTCTGGACACAGAGTCAGAACGCCACATCCAGGCGGCGCTGGACGAGGTGATGAAAGGCCGTACCACCATCGTCATTGCGCACAGGCTGTCAACCATCGAGAACGCCGACGTGATTATCGTCATGGACAACGGCACCATCGTCGAGCAGGGCGATCACGCGACGCTGCTGGCCGCTGGCGGTGCCTATGCCGCTTTGTACAACGCGCAGTTCGAAGAGGATGCGTTGCCGGGCAAAGCGCCGCTGCCGGTGAGCAAGCCCCCGCTGAAAAGGAGCCAGCGCACAGCTGCCCCCCGCCGCGTTGCCGCACGCAGCATCGAACACGGCTGGTATGAAGGAGCGTGGTGGGTGCCGCTGGCCAAACCATTGTCCTGGGTGTTTGCACGCGCTTCCGGCAGACGCCGGCGCAGCTATGCAACATCTGCGGAGAAGACATGGCGGGCGCCCGTGCCGGTAATTGTGGTCGGCAACATCACCGCCGGAGGCACCGGCAAAACGCCTCTGGTCATCGCGCTGGCGTCGTGGCTGACAGGGCAGGGCTTCAATCCCGGTATCGTCTCCCGCGGATATGGCGCAAGCCGGGAAGGGGCTGTGCCGGCCGATGGCAACCCAGCAGAATATGGTGATGAACCCGTGCTTGTGGCGCGACGTACCAACTGCCCGGTGTATACCGGCAAGGATCGCGTGCGGGCCGTCCAGCAGCTCCTGGCAGATCATGCATGCGACATCATCCTCGCAGACGACGGCCTGCAGCACTATGCCCTGGCCCGGGACATCGAAATCTGTGTGGTGGACGGGCAACGTGGCCTCGGCAACGGTGCGCTCATGCCGGCCGGGCCGTTGCGTGAGCCAAGCTCACGCCTGCAGGAGGTCGATCTCATCGTCAGCAACGGCACAGGATTTGCCGGCGCCGATGTGGTGATGCATGTGGAGCCCGTTGGCTACGTTGCACTCGCTTCAAACCGCAAGCTGGCGCTGAACCACATTCCGCCGGGCACCACCGTGCATGCCGTGGCCGGTATCGGCAACCCGGCGCGGTTCGTTGATTCGCTCAAAGGTATTGGTCTTGACGTGATACTGCACGCGTTCCCGGATCACCACGATTTCAATGGTACGGAGATCCTCTTCGACGACGACTGGCCGGTCATCGTCACGGAAAAGGATGCCGGCAAACTCATCGCCGCTGGTCAGGAACTGGGCGCTACCGTCTATCTTCAAGTGGAAGCACGTATCGGCTCGGACTTCGACCACAAGCTGCGAGGGTTGCTCGCGCAACACGGAATCAGCGCCACATGACCAGCGCCTTCCGCATCGTCGTGCCCGCACGCTACGCTTCCGAACGGTTGCCCGGCAAGCCGCTGGCAGACATCCACGGCCTGCCGATGGTGGTGCGCACCGCACAATGTGCATCCGCAGCGGGCGCACAGGAAGTGGTGGTTGCCACCGATGACAAGCGCATCTACGAAGCGGCTCGAGCACACGGCGTGGATGCGCAGATGACGGCGGCGAATCATCCCTCCGGCACGGATCGGTTGCTTGAGGTGGTGCAGATCAGGGGGTGGCCGGACGATGCTCTGGTCATCAACGTGCAAGGCGATGAACCGCTCATCCCCGGTGCTGTGATCGCGCAGCTGGCGCAAGGCATGGACACGCATGATGTTGCCGTCGGCACGCTATGCGAGCCGATCGATGCTGTCGAAGACGTGCTCAATCCTAACGTGGTGAAGGTCGTATGCGACCACAATCGGCGTGCGATCTACTTCTCACGGGCACCGATTCCCTATGCCCGCGGCCTGTTTGACAAGCCGTTGAACGAAGTTCAACTACCGAGTGGCGTGCCGTACCGACGTCACATCGGTATCTATGCGTACCGCGTGGAAGCCCTGAGGTTGTTTGCACGTCTGGGCAGCGCGATGCTGGAACGCACTGAGGCGCTTGAGCAACTTCGGCTGCTGGAGGCGGGTATCGACATGCTGGTGCTGGACGCCTGCGCACCTGTGCCCGGAGGTGTCGACACTCCGGATGATCTGGAAAAAGTGCGAGCGTTGCTGGCAAACACCGCGCCCTGAGGCGTGGCGTTTGCCGACATGACGCCGATGCTACTTGGGTTGCATGCGAATACCGCCGTCGAGACGGATGGTTTCGCCGTTGAGATACGGGTTTTCCATGATCTGCTGCGAGAGCAGAGCGAACTCCACGGCATTACCAAGGCGGTGCGGGAATTGCACCATCTCGATGAGCGGATCGCGCACGCGGTCGGGGGCACCGGCCATCATAGGTGTTTCGAATATGCCGGGTGCGATGGTGCAGATACGGATGCCGTTGCGCGCCAGATCCCTGGCGATCGGCAGCGTCATGCCGGCGACACCGGCCTTGCTGGCGGAGTAGGCAGCCTGGCCGATCTGGCCGTCGAAGGCGGCAACCGATGCGGTATTGATGATCACCCCACGCTCTTCGTCGGCGCCGATGGGCTCGTTCTTCGCCATCACCGCAGCGCACTTCGATAGCGTGGAGAAGGTGCCGATCAGGTTGACCTGGATGACGAAATTGAACTTGGCAATATCCAGAGCCCCTTCACGGCCGACCGTACGGGCTGCGGCACCGATACCAGCGCAGTTGACGTTGCCGTGAATGGCGCCGAAATCGTCAGCGGCCGCATCCACGCCAGCCTGGACCGAAGCGTCATCGGTGACATTGACCGTGTAGGCACGCGCATTGCTGCCCAGAGATTCTGCCGCCTGACGGGCGAGATCTTCGTTGAGGTCGAAGATGGCCACTTTGCCACCCCGTTCGATCACCATCTGAGCGGTTGCCAGGCCGAGACCCGATGCGCCGCCGGTGATGACGACGACTTTGTTTTCGATGTTCAATGTAGCGTTCCTATTCTGACCACTGGAAGGCGCGCGATTATACAGAATCTGCCAGAACCGACGCTTTGCGAGGATTTTCTAGAATCTCGCCAGGCCCAGGCATTGCTGGACTGGTGCACCAGAGAGGTGCGTTGGCACCAGGAACATCTGCGTCTGTTCGGCAAAATCCACCGCGTGCCCCGCCGGATCGCCTGGTTCGGCATGCCGGGCGTCAACTACCGCTATTCGGGGGTAGACCATGCGGGCTGTGGCATGCCCGCAGAGCTTTCGTGTCTAGCCGAGCGGATAGGTGCAAACCATGTGCTCCTGAATCGTTACCGTGACGGTGCCGACTACATGGGCTGGCATACGGACGACGAGCGGGGTGTGCAAGGCCCAGTGCACATCATCTCACTCGGTGCGGCCCGCATTTTGCGCTGGCGCATTGGTGATAAGCGCGCGAGCGTACAACTGTCGCACGCCTCTCAATTGTTGCTTGATGGCCGCGTGCCTCACACGCTCACGCGCACACGCCGCCCCTGTGGCGAACGCTTTAGCCTGTCATTCAGGCGGCTGAATGATGCCTGAGCTGCTCTCCAACACCCTGGGTGTGCGCTGCGAAGCCGACCGCGTGGCGGTCATCCGTAGCGTTGCCGACGCGCAGGACGTTGTTCGGAACGCCCTCGAGCGGGGCCAGAGGGTGCAACTTCTCGGTGGCGCATCGAACGTGGTGTTGCTACCCAGAATACGCGGCACGGTTGCTGTGGTACGTAACCGGGGTATCGAGCGTTTGTCGGATGAGGGGCGGTGGGTAGCGGTGCGTGTTGCAGCGGGTGAGGTATGGGAAACGTTCGTGCAGTGGTGCCTGCACAACGATGTGCCAGGGCCTGAGAACCTGACGCTGATTCCCGGCAGTGTCGGTGCGGCGCCGATCCAGAACATCGGCGCGTATGGTGTGGAGGTCAGTGCTTTTATCGAGACGGTGGAGGCAGTAGATCTCGATAGCGGCGAGCTGATAGAACTTTCTGCTGCTGATTGTGCTTTCAGCTATCGGCACAGCCGCTTCAAGGAGGACGCGAACTTTCTCATCACCGCCGTGCGCATGCGCTTCGATCGGGAGCGTGCACCATCCACAAGCTATCCGGGTGTCGCAGCCGATCTTGCGGACCATACGCCCCAGGGCGTGGCAGATGCGGTGCGCAGCATCCGTCGCAGTAAGCTGCCGGACCCGCAGTTCATCGGTAACGTGGGCAGTTTTTTTAAAAACCCCGTAGTCAGCCGAGAGGATGCGGCAAAGCTCGCCGGCTCGATACCCGACCTCGTCACCTACGACACCGCGCAGGGTTGTAAACTGGCTGCTGCGCAGCTCATCGACCGCGCTGGATGGCGTGGCGTTCGCCGATATGGTGTGAGCGTATGGGACAACCAGCCGCTGGTGCTGGTCAATGATGGCGCCGACTCCGGCGAGCAATTCCTACGTATGGCGCAGGACATCCGCGCGGACATTCACCACCGGTTCGGCGTCGTGCTTGAGCGCGAACCGGTGGTGATGGGCGAGACCTGACGTATCAGCTTTTGCTGTTGCCGGAAATCACGCCTTCCGCGCGCAGCTTGGCCTCACGCTCCCTGCGCCGCACTTCCCGCGGGTCGTTGTGGGCGCGTTTCGGACGGCTGTCAGCAGGCGTCGCGGCCTGTGCCGGCTCTGCGGCCGGTGCCGCTTCAGACTTCGCTGTTGCAGGCTTCTGGCTTGCAGCCCCTGAAGGTTCCACACCTGTGTCGGCTTTCGCCGCCGGTTTCGCCTCCGGCTCCGGCGCTGATGGCTTGTTCGGCTCTGCGGTGACTTCCGGCTTTGGCGCCACTTTGGCGCGGGTGTCGGCCGCAGGGGTAGCTGCGGGCTCTGCCTTGGCTGGAGCTGCGGGCTTCACCTCGTCTGACTGCGCCGCGGCGCTGGTCTGGGCGGGCTTTGGCTCCGCCGGCTTGGACTCCGCCGGCTTGGACTCCGCTGACTTGGGCTCCGCGGGCTTGGACTGATCCGCTTTTGCGGCATCTGTGGCCCGTTCCGCCAATGGCGCGCGCGGCTGCTTGTCTGCCGCCTGCTGCTCTAACGCCGCGCGATCCCGTTTCGGGCGCCGCTTGCTGGCAGTCAGCGCTTCGTCGCTGGGACGGCGTTCCTCCGCGGTGGCACGCGGCCCGGCCTGTTCGCCGGCAGGTGCCTCATCTTCACGATTGCGATCCTCACGCTTGTTGCGCGTGCGCTTCTGCTGGCCCTCTCCGCGGCGGGATTTCGGCTTATCTGTCTTCTGCTCCCGTTGCTGATCGTCTGCCTGGTCGTTCTTGCGATCTTTGGCGTCATCTCGATCGGACTTGCGTGATTTGCTGTCACCACCGCCCGAACGGCCTCGACCTCGGCTGCCGCGTTCACCGCCCTTGGCACGTGCTTTCTGTTGGCCTTGTTTGCGTTCGCCGTTGCGAGGCTTGTCCTGCTGTTTTTTCGCTTCAGCGTCGTCGTTTGCCGCGGCTACACCTTCACTGGAGAACAGGCTCGTCATCAAACGCTTGAAGAAACCGGCCTGCGCGGCTTCCGGCGCCGCGGCGGCCGCAGGTGCTTCTTCGGCCTGCTGGGCGCGCGCTGCTGCCGGAGCAGGGGAGCTGTGTTGCACCGGCCGCACTGCAGCGACAGGTCGAGGCTTCTCGGGCTGCGGGCGTTCGCTCTTCACCTCTGTGAGCTGCGGAGCCATCTCATAGCTCGGAACGGTGTCTTTCTCGGTGACCGCATCGTCACGGATGCGCTGCACTTCGTAGTGAGGCGTATCCAGATTGACGTTTGGAACGACGGTGATGTGCGTCCCGGTACGCTGTTCGATGTCGCTGAGGTCCGCGCGCTTTTCGTTGAGCAGGTAGGATGCCACTTCGAGCGGCACCATGGCTCGCACGATGGAGCTGCGCTCCTTCAGGCTTTCTTCTTCGAGCACACGCAGAATCGTCAGGCTCAGGGATTTGACGTCGCGGATGAGACCGTGGCCGCTGCAGCGCGGGCAGGTGATGGTCGTCATCTCATCCAGAGAAGGTCGCAGGCGCTGACGCGACATCTCCATCAGCCCGAAGCGGGAGATGCGGCTGACCTGCACCCGAGCGCGGTCGCTTTCCAGCGCTTCACGCATCTTGTTTTCTACCTGACGCTGGTTTTTCGCCGCCATCATGTCGATGAAGTCGATGACGATCAGGCCGCCCATGTCACGTACCCGCAACTGGCGGGCGATCTCGTCTACCGCCTCAAGGTTGGTGTTGAGTGCGGTTTCCTCGATGTCTGCACCTTTGGTTGCTCGCGCTGAGTTGATGTCGATGGACACCAGCGCTTCCGTGGGGTCGATGACGATGCTGCCCCCGGACGGCAGCTTCACGGAGTGCTGAAACGCCGTTTCGATCTGGCTCTCGATCTGATAGCGGCTGAACAGCGGAATGGAGTCCTCGTAGAGCTTCACCTTGCTGGAGTAGTGCGGCATGACCTGATCGATGAAGCCGCGCGCTTCGCCGAAAGCGTCGGGGTCATCGATCAGCACTTCGCCGATGTCCTTGCGCAGATTGTCGCGCACGGCCCGCAGGATGACATTGTTCTCCTGGTAGAGCAGGCTTGGTGTCTTTTCCGTTTCCCGGGCCGCCGCTATGGCAGTCCATAGCTGCAACAGGTACTCCAGATCCCACTGCAGGTCCTCGGCCTTCCTGCCGACACCAGCGGTGCGCACGATCACGCCCATACCCTGCGGAATTTCCAGCTGAGAGAGCGCATCACGCAGTTCGTCCCGATCCTCACCCTCAATTCGACGCGAGATGCCGCCGGCCCGGGGGTTGTTTGGCATCAGCACAATGTAGCGGCCGGCAAGCGAGATGAATGTGGTGAGTGCTGCCCCTTTGTTACCGCGCTCTTCTTTGTCTACCTGCACCACGACTTCCATGCCGTCATGCACGAGCTCCGCAATGTTCAGCTTGCCGCCGATATCCGCGGGTTTCTTCACGAAGTATTCGCGCGCAATTTCCTTCAGCGGCAGAAAGCCGTGACGTTCAGATCCGTAGTCGACAAACGCAGCCTCGAGGCTCGGTTCCACGCGGGTGATGCGTGCCTTATAGATCGAGCCTTTTTTCTGCTCCCTGTGGCGGTTTTCGATATCCAGGTCGTACAGCTTCTGACCGTCGACCAGCGCCACCCTCACTTCTTCCGGCTGTGCGGCGTTGATGAGCATTCTCTTCATGCAGTGTTAATCCTTGTGCATAGTCTTCAAAAGCGCACAGATGGACGCATGAGATCGGCGTGATGCCATCGGAATGGACGCCCGGCACCTGTGCAGGGCGGGCGTATAGGCGGAACGGTGCTCACTTGGTTTTGCACCGGACTCTACCATTTCACGCGGCCAGGTCATCACTCCGAAGAGCCCTTGCCGCATGTGCGGCACACACGTTGCGTGCCGAAAAATTCTGCGCCGCTCACCGTGGGCGCGCATTTGCGCCGGCGGTGGTCGCCGCGGACAATCCATTCTGTCGTATCAATCCAAACTCTGCGCGCCAAACTCCGCGCGTTGTATGAGCTGCGAATCGCTTTGGCGATTCGCTTCTTCGCGATTGCCGAGGTGGTGTACGCTTCTCAATCCTGGCAGGAGAGCGCTCTTAGGATGCGCGTCGCCGATGGTAGGCCTCGAATTCTTCGGGCCAGCGAAAGGAGCCGTGCTCTCGTGCCGGTCTGCGTGACCGCGTCGGGCAATCGGGAGCCGATGGTAGCAACGTTCGTCGGCAGACATCAATCGAAATCAATAGGTTGGGGCGATGGGCGCTGTAAGGTACGAAGTGGTCGATGCTGGCAGCGTGGACCAGCGCATAGACAACTATCTGGTCAAAATGCTCAAGGGCGTGCCGAAGACCCGCATCTACCGCATGCTGCGCAAGGGTGAGGTACGCGTTGACGGTCGCAGGGTACGCCCCACACATCGCTTGACCCTTGGTGCGCAGGTACGCATTCCGCCGGTCTCCACGGCGGCTATCGCGGCTGCCACGCCGCCACCAGGGTATGTGGACGCGCTGGAATCCAGGATCCTGGCTGAAACCGACACCTATATCGCCATCGACAAACCAGCAGGCGTTGCGGTGCACGGAGGCAGCGGCGTGCAGCTGGGTCTCATCGAAACGCTGCGGGCGCATCGGGGCGGCTTCCTGGAGTTGGTGCATCGGCTGGATCGGGACACATCGGGGGTGCTGCTGATGGCCAAGACCCGTGAAGCGCTTCGCACGCTGCACGCCGCGTTTCGGGCACGTGCCACGGGTAAGCGCTACCGACTGATCGTGCACGGGGCCTGGCAGGGCGGCCGTCGGGACGTGACTTTGCGCCTGCACCGGTACGTTGCGGCAAGTGGCGAGCGGCGCGTGCGGGCGCAGCAGGACGGCCGAGCGGCACACACGATATTTACTCCGTTGGCGGTGCGAGGACAGCTCAGCAGCCTGCAGGCCGAGCTGGTCACCGGCCGCACGCACCAGGCGCGGGTGCATGCGCTCGCCGAAGGTCACCCGATTGTCGGAGACAGCAAATACATGCCAGAAAAGCTCTGGGAACACCCGATCAACCAGCGTGCTGGCAGGCTTATGCTGCATGCCGAATCATTGCGCATCGTGCTCGATGGCGAACGCCTGCGGCTGACAGCCCCCGTTCCTCAGCAGTTCGAGGAACTGATGGGCAGCGGTACACCGTAGTCGGCCAACACCTTACAGAGCTGGATGAGCGGCAGGCCGATGAGCGCCGTGGGGTCTGTGGACGTCACGCGCTCCAGCAGGGTGATGCCGAGCCCCTCCACCTTGCAACCGCCGGCACAGTCGTGGGATGGCTCGATGGCGAGGTAAGCATCGACCTCGGCTTCGGTGAGCGGTCGAAACTGCACTTCGGTGCGATCCACCACGGTTTGCGGCTCGCGGTGCGTGGTGAGAACGGTGGCGGCGGTGTAAAACACCACGCGCTGTCCTGACAGGGTCAGGAGCTGTGCACGGTTCGCCTCCGCGGAACCAGGCTTGCCAACGATGGGGACCGGCGCCGATGCCGCTGCCTGATCCGCACCGATGACAATTTCCCCCTCGGCACCACGAAATGCCGCTCGCGCTTTGGTCTCGGACAGGCGGCGTGCCAACGCCTCAGCGGCTTCGCCGGGGCGGGGGGTTTCGTCGATCCGGGCGTCCATCGTCTCGAAGGGAATGTGGAGCCTGGCGAACAGCGCCGCCTTATAAGGGGAGGCCGAGGCGAGAATCAGCCGCATGATAAAAATATCCTGAATAATGATGATGTTACGTCGCCGCAGCGTGTTAGAAGGCGCCAATGGACGCTTTACAGGCCAGGGGGTGATACCTATGATTGCGCCCGCCTGGGCTGCCCGCAAGCCAGGCCATAGCCCGGCATGCCCTGGAATGGGGAAATCAACGAAGCACAACGACGTAAACCGCCGACGGTAAGGAACCTTGAAAACGCCGCCAACATACCGTGATCTGGCGCGTAGCAGCACGCGGATTACGCGGCGCGTACAGGCCGAAGACCTGGAACGTATGGGGGAGCTCGGCACACTGCTGGACGCCGTCACCGCGACGTTCGTTTTCTTTCAGCTCGACGGCAAAACAGCGGTACGAGCTGACGCCAGTGCCTCGGTGATGTTGCCCTGCCAGTGGTGTGAGGAGCGTGTTGAACGCGAGTTGTTGGTGCACTGCGAGGCACTTCTGGCAGAAAGCGAGGCGCAGGCCAGCGAGTGGGCGGTGGAAAGCGATGAGCTGCCGGTCATTGCGGTGGTAGGAAAGACGTTCGACGCCGCGGCGCTGATCGAAGACGAACTGATTCTGGCGGTGCCGGGGCGCGTTTGCGCCGACAGCGCCTGTCCGAGACGGCCTTCCACGAGTTATGGAGAAGTCGTGCCGGATACGCCGGGGCCTTTGGCGGGTCTGCGGCAGTTGCTTGACGCCAAGCAACATGAAAAATGAGTCGCAAGACTCTGTAATATTTGGTTTTTAACTGACCTGCTATATAGGAGATCGACATGGCCGTTCAGCAAAACAAAGCAACCCGTTCCCGACGGGGTATGCGCCGAGGCCACGATGCGCTGAAGAATCCGGCTCTGAGCGTGGATGACACCACCGGCGAAACCCATCGACGTCACCACGTCACGGCAGAGGGCTTTTACCGCGGCCGTAAGGTCGTGGACACCGAGGAGTAACCGGTGCCCCTCGGTATCGTGTTCCCAGGACAGGGAGCACAATCCGTGGGCATGCTCGCCGACATCATCGAGGTGCACCCGAAAGTTGGGCGCACGCTCGATGAAGCAGGCGAGGCCATGTCGTTCGACCTGCGATCTGCAGTGCTGCAAGGGCCGGCAGAGGTACTCAACCGGACGGACATCACACAGCCCGCATTGCTGGCGGCAAGCGTCGCTATCTGGCGGCAATTGCAGGCCGCAGGCGCAGCCCCTGTGGCGATGGCAGGCCACAGCCTCGGCGAATACTCCGCGCTGGTCGCGGCCGGATCGCTGCCCTTCGCTGATGCCGTACGCCTGGTGAACCTGCGCGGGCAGCTCATGCAGCGGGCGGTACCGCTGGGTGAAGGTGCGATGGCAGCCATTCTAGGGCTCGACGACGACGACATTGCTGCCGCCTGCGCTGGCATTGAAGGTGTGGTGACGCCTGCCAACTTCAACGCACCTGGGCAGGTGGTTATTGCTGGTTCCCGCGCCGCCGTGGAGGGTGCTGCGGAGGCCTGCAAGGCCGTCGGCGCCAAGCGCGCCGTTATGCTCGACGTGAGTGTGCCGTCGCACTGCGCGCTGATGGCTAGCATCAGCGACGAGTTTGCACAAAAACTCGCGGACACCCCACTGCAGATGCCCGCAGTCGCTGTGGTACAAAACGTTGACGGCGCGACCAGCAAGGACGTGGACAGCCTGCGTGCCAAACTGGTGGCACAACTCGCAAGCCCGGTTCGCTGGACCGACTGCGTAGCAGCCCTGCTGCAGGCGGGCGTCACCCAGGTGGTGGAGTGCGGGCCCGGCAACGTGCTGAGCGGCCTCATCAAACGCATCGACCGAAGCCTGAAGTCGCAAGCCACCGGCACACTGGCCGGGTTCGAGGCGGCAATCGAGCTGTTGCAACAGGAGCCTGGCGCATGAGCGAAGCTTCAGTGGCGCTGGTTACCGGCGCCAGCCGGGGCATCGGAGCGGCCATCGCCGCCCGTTTGCACGCCGACGGCTTCCACGTGGTCGGCACGGCTACGAGCGAGAGCGGTTGCGCGGCAATAACCGCCGCTCTGGGCTCCGAACGGGTTCAGGCACTGCCTCTGCGCGTGGAAGATGAAGGCTCCGTGGAGACGCTCTACGCGACGATGAAGGACACCTGTGGTGCCCCGCTGGTGCTCGTCAACAACGCCGGAGTGACCGCCGACAACCTGCTCATGCGCATGAGCGCAGAGGAGTGGGGGCGGGTTATCGACACCAACGTAACGGGTCTTTTCAGAGTGACCAAACCCGCCCTGCGGGGCATGATGAAGGCCCGGTTCGGCCGCATCATCAACCTGTCGAGCGTCGTTGCCCGCATGGGCAACCCGGGGCAGGGTAACTACGTGGCGGCGAAATCCGCCATCGAGGGGTTCAGCCGATCGCTTGCTCTGGAGGTGGCGAGCCGCAACATAACGGTCAACGTTGTAGCCCCTGGTTTCATCGGCACCGACATGACAAGCGATCTAACGGATGCGCAGAAAACACAGATGATCGAACGCATTCCCATGGGCCGCATCGGCGAACCCAGGGAAATTGCCGAAGTCGTAGCCTTTCTCGCCAGCGATGGCGCAAGCTACATCACCGGTGCAACAGTGCCCGTCAACGGCGGAATGTACCTGAACTGAAGTCAACGACAGGGTGGTCCGTTCGCTTGATTTTCCGTGCGCGGCCTCTATAGAATGCGCTCCGCCCTGCACCCCAGCCATTTACATGGGAGATCCCAAAAGCATGAGCAGCGTTGAAGAACGAGTTAAAAAACTCATTTGCGAACAGCTTGGCGTAAAGGAAGAAGAGGTCAAAGACGACGCGTCGTTCGTTGAAGACCTGGGCGCAGACTCGCTGGACACGGTCGAGCTGGTTATGGCGCTGGAAGAAGAGTTCGAGACGGAAATTCCCGACGAGGAAGCCGAGAAGATCACCACTGTACAGCAGGCGATCAACTACATTCTCGCACACCAGTAACCTATAGCGGCGCTCGCCAACTGGCGGTGCGCATAGAGCTGACAGTTTCGGCCGCACGGTCCCGCCGCGCGGCCGTTTCGTTTCTGGTGCAAGCCGGGAACGGGAGAAAAATTCCCTATCACGCAGTTCGATGTAATCGCGCCCTTGCCCCGTGCCGGTTACAATCGACTCGTCATCGTGCTTGAAGGAGCGACATGAGCAGACGTCGTGTTGTAGTCACAGGCATGGGTATGCTGACCCCCATCGGCAACACCGTGCAGGAGACCTGGGAAGCGGCGCTCGCCGGGCGCAGCGGGGTGGTACAAAACCCGCACTTCGACACCGAAGCCTACGGCGTAAAAATCTGCGCGACAGTGAAGGGCTTCGATGCCGAAGCCTACATGGATCGCAAGGAAGCGCGTCGCATCGATCCTTTCATTCAATTCGGTCTCGCAGCGGGTATCCAGGCGGTAGAAGACGCCGGGTTGACTGCCGAAGAATCTGACCGGCACCGCATCGGCGTAGCTATCGGCTCTGGGATCGGCGGCATCAACACGATTGAAGACACCCACAACACGCTGAACAAGAGCGGCCCTCGGCGCGTCTCACCGTTTTTTGTACCCGGCGTGGTGATCAACATGATCGCTGGCAACCTGTCGATCAAATACGGCTTTACAGGCCCCAACATTGCAGTGGTCACAGCCTGCACTACCGGCGCGCACAACATCGGTTTCGGTGCCCGCATGATTCAGCACGGTGAAGCAGACGTCATGGTGGTGGGCGGCAGCGAGTTCGCAACTTCACCGATTACCGTGGCTGCTTTTCACTCTATGAAGGCTCTATCGACCCGCAACGACGCGCCGGAGCAGGCCAGCCGGCCTTGGGATCGGGATCGCGACGGGTTCGTGCTCGGTGAAGGCGCTGGCGTACTGGTGCTGGAAGAGTACGAGCGGGCGAAGGCCCGAGGCGCGACCATCTACGCCGAACTCGTAGGTTTCGGCATGAGCGGAGATGCTTACCACATCACCTCGCCAGCCGAAGACGGTTCCGGCGGTATCGCGGCCATGCGCAATGCACTGCAGGATGCCAACATGGCGCCGGATGCTATCGGCTACATCAACGCCCACGGCACCTCCACACCGCTCGGTGATGTGGCGGAGACCCGAATGGTCAAGGAAATCTTCGGCGCAGACTCGGATGTGAGCGTGAGCTCGACCAAGTCGATGATCGGTCATCTGCTGGGGGCTGCCGGGTCGGTGGAAGCGATCTTCTCGATCCTCGCGCTACGCGACAACGTCTGTCCGCCGACCATCAACCTGGACAACCCCGGCGAAGGCTGCGATCTCGATTACGTGCCGCACCAGGCGAAGGAGAAAGCGTTGCAGGCGACGCTGACCAACTCCTTCGGCTTTGGCGGCACAAACGGCTGCCTGGTTTTTGCCCGAGCCTGAACCGCTATGGCAGTCGGCTGAGCAGGTTGCTGCCAGCAACCGAGGCCTGCAGTACGGCGACGGTCTGTTCGAGACGATCCTGGTGCACAACCGGCACCTCTGGCTCGGCGACCTGCACTGGCAACGCCTGCAGCTGGGTGCTGAGCGGCTGCTGATGCACGTCGCCCAGCAGGACGTCGATTCGCTTGTGAAGCGTGCGCTACAGCAGGCGCCGGAGGAAGGCTGGTGCGTGCTCAAAGTCATTGCAACGCGCGCGCCGTCCGGCAGGGGCTATGGGTTTCAGGATGCCGGTACAGATCTGCAGGTAAGCCTCTGGCCTGCGCCCGCCTGGCCGGAGCGTCCTGCCTGCATTACCGCAGGTGTTGCCGTAACACGCCTGGCAACGCAGCCTCGTCTGGCTGGCATCAAGCATCTCAACCGGCTGGAACAGGTGCTGGCGCGCGCAGAGGCATCGGCCGATACCTACCCTGAACTCCTCATGCGTGACGAGGCAGGCCATTTCGTCGAGGCCGTTGCCAGCAATCTCTTCGTGGTGTTGGAAGGCACTTTGTGCACACCACCCCTGAGTGGTTGTGGGGTCGCCGGCGTGGCCCGCGACTTTCTCATGCAGTCGGTGCCGGTTCGCGAGCGCACCATAACCCTGGAAGATCTGGCTCACGCCGATGAAGTGTTTCTGACCAATAGCGTACGCGGGGTCACCCGTATCACCTCAGTGCAGGTCGACGGACGTTCGCTGCAGTTTGCCTGTGCAGACGCGGCACTGGCGGCACAGCAGCGCTTCTGGAGCGACCTGTGTTGAGAAGATTGTTGATCGTCGTGATGCTCCTGGCGCTGGTGGCCGTAGCTGGTGGGGTTTGGCTCGTAAACGAGGTAAATGAGCGAGCGGCAGCACCAATGCCGATCACCGAGGTGGATCGCGTCCTGGTGGAACCTGGCGATACCCTCCGAGACGTATTCGCACAGCTCCAATCCAGAGGCTATCTCGCTGACGATCGCTGGGCGCGGGCACACGTCAGGCTGCATGCGCCGGGCACGATTCACACCGGCGAGTTCGCTCTGCTGCCGGGCGACAGCCTCGTCGATGTTCTCGAGCGTTTGCGCAGCGGCCAGGTATTGCAGCACTACTGGACCGTCGTGCCGGGCTGGACTGCAGCGCAGATGCTGGATTCCCTCGCCACGCTCGACATCATGCATACGCCAGGTCTCACCGTAGACGGCCTGCCGACATTGCTGGATCTGCAGGAAACGCACGCCGAAGGCTGGTTTCTGCCGGACACCTACGCGTACGTGCGCGGTGCGCGGGATCTGAACCTGCTGGCTATGGCACGTGACAATATGCGTGCTGCCCTCGAAACCGCCTGGCAGGATCGCCAGGCCGACCTGCCTTATGCGAGTCCCCGTGAGTTGCTCATCGCTGCGTCGCTTGTGGAAAAGGAAACCGGCGTAGAAAGCGACCGGCCGTTGGTTGCCTCGGTATTCGTGCGGCGGCTGAACCTCGGTATGCGGCTGCAGACAGACCCCACGGTGATCTACGGACTCGGCGAGGCCTTCGACGGCAACCTGACGCGGGTGCACCTTCGCACGCCAACACCGTACAACACATACACCAATCACGGTCTTCCACCGACAGCCATCGCGCTGCCCGGCCGCGCATCCCTGGAAGCCGCTGCCCATCCTGCAGACACGGACTATCTCTACTTCGTGGCCCGGGGCGACGGTACCAGCCAGTTTTCCCGTACACTGGCCGAGCACCAGGCGGCGGTACGCCGCTATCAACTTGGACGCTGAGGCTGTGGCAAGAGGTCGATTCATCACGCTGGAAGGCACCGAAGGGGTGGGTAAGTCCACCAATCTCGCTACCGTCGTGCGCGCGGTGGAAGATGCCGGATACCCGGTGATCAGCACGCGGGAACCCGGCGGCACACCGCTGGCCGAGGAGATTCGTGGGTTGCTGCTCGGTGTACGCGACGAAGTGGTGGATGCGACGGCAGAACTGCTGCTGATGTTCGCGGCGCGCGCCCAGCATGTGGCAACGCTCATCGAACCTGCGCTGGACCGCGGGGATTGGGTAGTCTGTGACCGCTTCACGGATGCCACCTATGCCTACCAGGGCGGCGGTCGCGGTGAGGATGTGCAGGCCATCGCAGCACTCGAGGCGCTGGCGCATCCCGGCCTGCAACCGGATCTGACGATCTACCTCGACATCGATCCCCGTCAGGCGGCACTTCGCATCGAAGGCCGGGAACATGACCGCATCGAGCGTGAGGCGCTGGATTTCTTCGATCGCGTGCGCCACACCTACCTCGAACGCGCCGCGCGGGAAGAGCGGTTCCGCACCATTGATGCAGGCAGGTCCCTGGACGCGGTGACCGCCGACGTACGGCGGGTCGTCAAAGAACTGCTCGCCCGCGTCACATGAACGCGCCGTTGCCATGGTTTGAGCCAACTCTTGAACGGGTTCATCAGGCGCTGGCGGGCGGCCGCCTGGCTCATGCGTTGTTGGTGGACGTGCCGTCGGGGTGGGGAGGCCTCGAGCTGGTAGCGCACTTGTGCGGCATGCTGCTCGAGCTGCCCTCAGGTCGAGCGGATGCGGCCAGAGCCCATGCAGATCTCCACTGGGTGGCCGCGCAGGAAGTGGAGATCAAGGTGGACGATGTACGACATCTCAATGCCTGGGCGGCCAACAGGCCCATGTCCGCCGCCTGTAAAGTGGCGGTCATCGAGCAGGCGCACCGCATGAATACCAATGCCGCCAATGCGCTTCTCAAAACGTTGGAAGAACCGCCTTCAGACACCTACATCGTGCTGCAGAGCGCCCATGCAGGACGCCTGCTCGCTACCGTACGCAGCCGCTGCCAGCGCCTGCCGTTCAAGGCATCCGCGGCACACGCCAGTGCTTGGCTCGAGCAGACGCGCCCGGACGCGCTCGCCCTGCTGGACGAGGTGGGCGGTGGTCCACTGGACGCCGTGGCGCTGGCCGATGCCGGTGCGCGCCCCATTGCCGATGAGCTTCGAGCGCTGCTGGCAGAGCCTCAGCGTGATGCGGCGCTGAAAGCGATTCTCGAAGACGACCCGGTGGCCTGGCTCGGGCGTTGGTACCGACACGTGGCCCGCCTTTCGCAAAATGCGCCGCGCTCCGCCGCTGCGCACCTGGACTTTGCCCAGGAAATCCTTGGCAGTCGGCGCCAGATCGACGCCAGCAAATCGGCGAACACGCGCCTGCTGCTCGAGCGTTTGATCTACCGTTGGCAACGTCTGTGACGAAGCGCACAGTGCTGCATTGACAGCCCGCCGGCCCGCCGGGATCATGTTTGCAGACCAGCCCATGGCGAGGATTACATGTCGGCGAAACGCGGTGCCAAGAACGGCATCCTCTCCCTGTCCATCAAGGACAAGGCGGTGCTCTATGCCGCTTACATGCCCTTCGTCAAAGGCGGTGGCCTGTTCATCCCCACAAAAAAGGAGTACGACGTGGGCGATGAGGTGTTCATGCTGCTGAACCTCATGGACGAGCCAGAGAAAATCCCTGTTGCCGGGAAAGTGGTATGGGTCACCCCGAAAGGTGCTCAGGGTAATCGCGCGGCTGGCGTTGGCGTGCAGTTCAACGACACCGACGACGTGGCGCGCAACAAGATCGAAACCTATCTTGCCGGCGCCCTCCAATCAGACCGCCACACCCATACCATGTAGCCGATTGATGGCGTGCTGATCACAGCCGCCGGCGGAAAAAATCCAGTATCAACTCAAAACGGTGAATCGAAACATCCCGCTCCTGCAGGCCGTGTCTGGAACCGGGGTAGGTCATTAGTTCGAACGGTTTGTTCAGCCGCTGCAGTTCGCGCATCAACATCGTCGAGTGGGTAAACAGCACATTGTCGTCTGCCATGCCGTGCATCAACAGCAGGGGTGCCTCAAGGTGCTCCAGCCACGGCAACACGCAGGAGGCATCGTACGCCTCACGATCGGCTTCTGGGTGGCCCATGTAGCGCTCCGTGTAGTGCGTGTCATACAAGCGCCAATCGCTCACCGGCGCAGCAGACACGCCCGCTCGAAAAGCGGTACCGCCCTGGCACAGACACATGAGCGTCATGTAGCCGCCGTAGCTGTGACCGAACACGCCCACTCGATCGGTATCCACCCAGTCATAACCCGCGAGCACTTCCAGCCCCGCAACCTGGTCACGCACTTCAGGCCCGCCCATGCGTTTGTAAATAGGCGCCTCGAACTGCCGCCCACGATTAGCGGAACCACGGTTGTCCAGTTCAAACACGCCAAAGCCGTGGTGTGCAAAGAGTTGCAGCAGCAGCGGACCCCATTCATTGCGCACCTTCTGCGCGCCAGGACCGCCATACACATACACGATCACCGGCGCTTGCTCGCCACGTGCCAGCCCAAGCGGGGGCGTTAGCCGGTAATGCAGTGTGGCGCCGTCTTCAGCCAGCACCGTACCAAAGGCAGGCACACGGTGCGCCGACAGGAAGCGTGCGTACGGATGTTTGTCATCAATGCTGGCGGCATGGAGGGTGGCCAATGCTCCTCCATCCGCGAGATTGCACAGGGTCAGTTGGGGAGGCTTGGAGACGTTCGACCAGGCACTCACGAAATGCCCTGAGTCTGCATGAACCACACATCTGTGCACGCCTGGTTCATGCGTCAGTTGCTTTGCTTCTCCGGTGTCGAGATTCACCGCGAACAGGTGTGCCTCGGTGGGTGTGTCACGCCATCCTTCCACCCAGGCCATCCCACCGCTGACCCCACGTATCGCTGTAACATGCAGGTCCGCGGGCGTGATCGCTGACAGCGCCCCTGGTTCGCCAAAGTGGAGGCGCGATAATCCTTCTGCCTCGCTGGTCCAGAGCAACCGACCGTCACCACAGCCGCGCAGGTTGTCGTGCAGATTGATCCAGGTATCCGAGCGTTCCTGCTGCCACACCTGCCATTGCGATGCTTCGAGGCCGAAGAGTTGCAGTTTCTGCTGCGCACGATCCTGCACCTGGACGGCGAGCGTGCCGTCGACGTAGCCGACCCGTGCCAGATAGTCTTCATCTGCGAGTGGCACGTCGAGCGCCGTGTGGCGTCCTGTGGTGAGCTCGAAGCGGTGCAGGCTGACGTGCGCGTTCGGCCCGCCGGCAAAGGGGTAGCGCTGCTCGACCATAGTGGCACCGCTGGCGTGAATCTCCTGGCGTTGCGTCAGCGGGATAGGGGAGGTATCAACGCGGGTGTACACCAGCGCCGCGTCGTCTGGCTGCCACCAGTAGCCTTCGAATCGGTGCATCTCCTCCTGGGCGATGAAATCGGCGACACCGTTGCTGATCGTTGCATCTGCGTCGTCTGTGACCCGCCGTGTCTCGTCGGTGTGCAGATCTGTGAAGTACAGATCACCTTCGACCACGTAGGTGGCGTAGCGGCCGGTAGCGGATAGACGTACGTCGCCTTTCGGGCCGATGCCCGGCGCGATTTCATGCAGGCTGCTGCCCGCAAGGTCGAAGCGCCAGGCTTTGCCGGAAAGCGGCAGCAGCAGCGCGCTGCCATCTGCGAACCAGGCGTAGTTAGTGACACCGCCTGTGAACATCCGCTGGCGCTCCAGCCGCTCGCGATCTTCCGCCGACAGGCTGCCCTCGGCGGCACTGAGCTCCGGGCCGATGAGCCGGGTCACCACACCGGTGCGCGTATCGGCGGCATACAGATCCTGGCGCTCACGGTCGTCCTCTGAAAGGAGTGTGAAGGTAACGCGGCTGCCATCCGGCGAGAAACGAACCTGGCCCGGCAGTGGCGAGTTGAGCGGTGGGTCGGAAAACAGCCGCTGTACTGTAAGTTTGTCAGTCACCTGCAACCTCCGCGAAGGCATCTCTGGTGAGGTTTTCGACGCCGTCTTCAAGCACGTGCACGTTGTCTTCGATGCGAATCCCGCCATACGGAAGGAACGCCTCTACCCGCGCCCAGTTCACTTGCTTGCCCGCATCGCTCTGCCGAAGCTCGTCGAGCAGCATCGGGATGAAGTAGAGGCCCGGCTCGATGGTGAACACCTGCCCGGGGGCGATGTCACGTGTCAGTCGAAGGGCAGGGTACGCATCCGGTGGCGCCCCGTGGGTACCGGCTGCGTCGAGCTGATGGCCGCCCACGTCATGCACCTGGATCCCGAGTAAGTGGCCGAGACCGTGCGGCAGAAAAGCGTGCGTGATGCCGCAGGCAACGGCCTGCTCGCCATCGCAACGCACGAAGTCGAATGCGGCGAGAGTGTCACCCACCGCGCGATGCGCACGCGCATGCAGATCAACATAGCTGCGACCTGCACGGACCTCTTCCACAAGCGCCTGCTGGCGCACATCGAAATCCTGCACGAGGGCCGCAAATTCGTCGTCCTGCGCGGCGTAGGTGCGAGTGATGTCCGATGCGTAGCCTTGTGTCCGCGCTCCCGCATCGATCAGAAAGCTCCTGTGTTGCTCCGGCGCTGCACGCTCGTAATGCTGATAGTGCAGCACACCGGCGTGTTCGTTCAGCGCAATGATCGAGTGGTAGGGGAGCGCCTCGGCGTGTTGAGCCGAGGCGGTGAGAAAGGCGACGTTGATGTCGAACTCGCTGCCGCCGGCGTGAAACGCCTGCGCCGCGGCGATGTGACCGCGCGCCCCGGCCCGCGATGCCGCACGCATCTGCTCCAGCTCCCAGAGGGTTTTCTCCGCTCGGGCGAAGCGCACGGCATGCAGCACGGTGAGGTCGTTGTGTGCCTGGCAGCCGAAGTTGCCAAACGGTGTCTGGCTCGCGAGAAGCGCACGAGCGCTGCCTGAAAGTGCTTGCACGACCGCATTGTGCTGGCTTTCGACCTCGGCGAACTGACGCACCTCCATGGCCGGCTCTGCCCAATCCGGGCGGCTTGGCGGGGCGTGCCAGTAGTCTTTTGGCGCGTACAGCAACGCGAGCGTCGGCCGACCTGCGCGTACCACGAGAAAACCACCAGCCGTATCGTCGCCGGGAAGCCATTGCGCGAAGTCCGGGTTGGCACGGTAGGGTGGTGCGTGATCGTCCTGATAGTAGTCAGCCATCTGACCGGCAGCGATCACCGCGGCGTCGTACCCAGCGTCTTCCAGAGCGGCCCACCAGCGTGCCTCCAGCGTCTGCACATGCGCTTCGAAAGTCGATGTCGTGTTTGAACCCATACAGCACCCGCAAGCAATGAGCGGCGCATTATACAAGCCTCCCGAGGCCAGGATGTTCGTGGTAGATTGCGCGCAAGCGAAATTTTGGGGAGGGCGCGAACGATGGGCGCTTATCAGTACGTGGCACCGACGAGCGTGGATGAAACGCTGGCGGTGCTGAAAGATGCCGCCGCCAGAGGCGAGCGCGCGCAGTTGCTTGCGGGTGGCACGGATCTCCTGGTGCAGATGCGTGGGCTAGACCGAGCAGCTCGCACAATCGTTGACCTGAAAAAGCTGGCCGAAACCCGCCAGCTCGAGCTCGGCGAGAAGGAAACCTACATCGGTGCGGCGATCTGCTGCGCCGAGCTGTACGAAAACGAGGCGCTCAAGGCGCGATATCCGGGCCTGCTGGAAGCTGCAGACCTCATCGGCTCCACCCAGGTGCAGGGCCGCGCCAGCATCGGTGGCAACCTGTGCAATGCAAGCCCGGCGGGCGACACCATCCCCGCACTCATTGCCAATGGCGCTATTTGCGTCGTTGCCGGCCCCGATGGGCAGCGGGAAATTCCCGTAGAAAAATTCGTGGTGGGCGTGCAGAAAAATGCGCTTGCACAGGGCGAGTTTCTGCTGGGTTTGAAACTCAAGGCGCCAGGCGCTCGTACGAGTGACGCCTACCTGCGTTTCATACCGCGCACCGAGATGGATATTGCCGTCGCAGGCTGCGGCGTGGCACTGACGTTGAACGACGAAGGCATATGCACCGACGCCCGGGTCGGTATAGGCGCCGTGGCACCCACGGCGCTTCTGGTGCCGGACGCTGCCAAGGCGCTCATCGGCACATCTGTGGATGACGATGCGCTTGCGGCCGCCGGAGCGGCTTGCACGGCAGCGGCATCACCGATAACCGACAAGCGGGGCACCGTGGAATACCGCCGCCGCATCGTCGCGGTACTGTGCAAACGGGCAGGCGCCATTGCCCGAAACCGAATTCTGGGAGTGTGACGATGAGCAAGCTGCACGTAGAAACGTCGATCAACGGCGAAGCGGTGGAATTTCTCTGCGAGCCGCAGCAGTCACTGCTGGAAGTGCTGCGCGAGGAACTGGACCGGACCGGTACGAAGGAAGGCTGTGGCACCGGCGACTGCGGGGCCTGTTCCGTGCTTATGGACGGCCGCCTGGTTTGCTCCTGTCTGGTGCTGGCAGCCGAAACCAGCGGCCACGAGATCACCACCATCGAGGGCATCGCCCAGGGTGACGGTCTGCATCCTATCCAGCAGGCGTATCTGGATAACGCGGCACTACAGTGCGGTATCTGCACACCCGGGCTGGTGGTGGCCACGAAAGCGCTGCTGGACAAAAATCCCAATCCGGACGAAGAGACCATCCGCTACTGGATCGCGGGCAACCTGTGCCGTTGTACGGGCTACGACAAAATCGTCCGCGCCATTCAGGACGCGGCAGGGCGGCTGGCGCATCCCGCGTAAGACGACGGTTGGCTGGCTGGCGGGTGTTCCGCCAGCCGACATAATTCAGGGAAAAGTGATTCCCGTGTGGGCAGCCAGCTCGTCAATGGCTTGGGCTTCGTCGAGCACCTTGATGGTGCGCATGCCCAGCGCCCTCGCGGGCTTCAGGTTGATGCCCAGATCGTCGAGAAACACCGCCCGATCCGGCTGCACGCCGATCCGCTCGCAGGTGAGCTCGTAGATTCTCGGGTTGGGCTTGCGAATGCCTTCTTCGCTGGATTCCACGACGAGGTCGAACAGCGCCATCACTTCGGCAATAGCCGCCGCTTTGCGTTCGCTGCGTGCCATACCGGGCCCGGCGCCTGATTTCACGTTGTTGGTGATGCAGGCCACCTTGAAGCGCTCCCCACACATGCGTAGAGCGTTCACCATGCGCGGCCGAATGTCGCCGGAGAGCAGTGCGATGACGTCCTTGCCTGGCACATGGTGGCCCAGCGCCCTGGCTTCAGCAGCAAAGGCTTCATCGAAAGCATCCAGATCAATGGCGTTCGACTCGAACTGCGCCCAGGCGTTGGTCTCAGGATTGGTGGCGTTGATGCCGCGTATGAAGTCCTTCGGCAGGCCGTGCTCTGCTTCGTACCGGTTGAATGCCTCGAAAGGGCTCGTGGTGAGTACCCCGCCAAAATCCCAGATTACCGCATCGATGCTCATGCTCAGCCCTTGACTGCTTTGGTGTGTCGTACGTCTTCGCCGCGTACCAGATACACCACATATTCGGCAATGTTTTTGGCGTGATCGCCGATGCGCTCCAGCGCGCGCGCCGCCCAGGTGATGTTGAGTGACAGTTCGATGGCCGCCGGCTGTTGCTGCATGTCCGCGATCAGGCGCTTGAGGATGTCGCGAT